>JBELME010000112.1:0-12161 GCA_042096095.1 Enterovibrio sp. | reverse complement strand
CGCGAAACGACAAGAGCCGTTTGGCTTGACGTTCGGGGAGCGTCCATATATGTCCTTAACCCCCTTTCACGTTGCGATTCCGGTTCGACACCTCGAAGAATCTCGCGCGTTTTACCGCGATGTGTTGAATTGTAGTGAAGGTCGTAGCAGTGATTGTTGGGTTGACTTCAATCTCTACGGTCAACAGTTGGTGATTCATCACGACCCTGCGATTGGCGAAGAAGGGAAGGTTCGGCTTCACCATAACTCGGTGGATAGCCATTCCGTGCCTGTGCCTCACATTGGTGTGGTACTTGAAATGGCGGATTGGGAAGCCTTGGCAGCGCGGCTGAAAGAAAACGGCGTGGCCTTTGTTATCGAGCCGTATGTGCGTTTTAAAGGGCAACCCGGTGAGCAAGCAACGATGTTTTTCTACGATCCAACGGGTAATGCGTTTGAATTTAAATCATTTCATGACATCGACAAGCAGCTGTTCGAAACCTAAGGCTATTTGATAGTGCTTGTTAATCAGCATCTGCCGTTGATCAAATCCATGTTTGATCGTCTGTGGCGACAGTCACGCCCGTCACGTCGGCACCTGTGTGTTGAGTTGTCGAGGGCTCTATCAATACAAAGTGCGTATCGGGCGTTGCCACAGGGCAATGCTCCACACCTTTTGGCACGACATACATTTCACCCGGGTTGAGCACAATCTCCTTGTCTCGTAGTTTCAAGGTAAGTTGTCCCTTCTACACCAGAAACAATTCGTCCTCGTTTTCGTGACTGTGCCACACAAGCTCACCACTGCCTTTCGCAATCTTCACTAACTGCCCATTGGACTCGGCGAGAATCTTGGGTGTCCATTCTTCTTCAAAGAGTGAGAATTTCTCCGTGAGTGAAATCTTATCCACCATACATTCCTTTTACTGATGTGAGAGGTCAAAGACATCGACAGTGTGACGCCTTGCGCCGCTGATAATGCCGAACGAAGAGTATGTTTCTACGTGCTGAACTATGCGTTCATTCCTATCAAGGTACAGCCGAAAATAGCGAAAAAGACAATCCAAGAAAGGTGCTTCCCTTGGGAGGCAATAAGCGACAACAAACCATGAAGGAAAAACGTGGTCGCAATGACGGTGGCTAGCGTCTTGGCGCTTAACTGTGGCTGAGCGATCACGACTAATAGTGCCGCAAAGCCACACCACGCGATGGAGGTAATATGCCAAGCAAAGCGCAATGTCTTCTTGGTAAAAGCATCACTGCCGAACAGTTTGGGTAGGTTGTTGCGTTTGAACAAACGAACAAGAATGTAGCGTTCACCCAGGTAGGAGTGGGCGAACGAGATGATAATAAGCAATATCGCAGCGACATAGAGCAGGGTATCCATATTGTACTCCTTACAAGTTTTCGACTCTGACAATGCCCTCACAGAATAACACTCGTGACCTTTGCGTTAATACACCCGACCGTTGAACTGAATGAGGGTGCGCGGTTCAAGCGTTGAACTGTTTTCTATTCCTAGGTGCTTCGCCATCCCTCCACGATAGACGAAAGATGCCCGTTGGTTTGAAGAGGTATCGAAAAAATGTATCGGTGCGTGGAGCAACCGATAGCCCGCAGCGTGATAAACCCTCGGCGCGTAGGCAAACAGAAAGCTGTATTCAACGTTTGCCTGAATTTGCGCCGCGTCCAATTGTATCATTAAGCGAGAACACAGACCTTGTCCTCTGTAATCAGGGTGGATCGCGATACCACCGACGATGCCTGCATTAAACGTACGCGTACCCTGCTGCATTTTACGGGCATAGACAGCCCCAAATCCCACCACCTTCTTCGCTGCTTTTTGATTAGCGCTGCCATCTAACACCAACCCATAAGTCAGCAGCTCGTTATTGGTGGAGATATCGATGTTTGCATCGGGAAACACCTGCTTGAGTAGGGCAGACACACTTTCAGAGTGGTGACCTAATTCTTGGGTTGTTAACACACTGATTATCATGGTTTATTGATGAAAAAAGACGTGTCTTTACTATCGCACAGCATGTGATAAACGCCGCCATCATTTCGCCATTTTTGTTCATCAAATTTCCATTTTTCCGCCACGGCGTTGACATCTGCAGCGTGTGTAATGGTCATCAACAACCAAAGAAATGATGAGATTAATGATGAGCAAGCAAACAGAACCTGGCCGCTATATTCGTCGAAACCGCGTTGCAGACTGGCGTGAACGCCCTGCGAAAGAAAACGGCTTCTTAAAGCAGTTTTCGTTTGGTATTCCGTCATGGTTATGGCCGCTGTTGATTTGTTTAGTGTGGCTGATTCAACTGGCGGCCCATTAAATGGGTATAAGCGTGATGGCGACAATCACTAGGCGTTTTGCCAACGCTTGATTGAACGTTTTACAGGCTCTGGCAACCCAAATACGCGCAGGTTACCTGCCAACACGAGTACGACACCTAGCGCGGACAACCCTGTCCATTCATACCCTTCGAACACGGTAGAGAGCGACAGGGCAACCAGCGGGAAGAGCACAGTGCAATAGGCCGCTTTTGCCGCGCCAATTCTGCCGACCAAAGCGAGATAGGTGTTAAAGCCGATGACTGAGCCAACAATGGCCAAATAGACGAGCGCAGAAAGATACAGCGGTGTGGTTGGCACATCCAATGGGACACCCATGAACAGCGCGATAATGAAAAGGTAAATCGCACCGTACCCCATTGCCCACGCGGTTGTTGGTAGCAAGGGCATCTCTTTTTTCTGGGCTTTAGCTGACACCATGTTCCCCATAGAGAAGAAATACGTGCCAACCAATGAAAGGGCGAGGCCTAACAAGATACTGGTGTCCATTTCTGCACTGAGAAACTGAGAAGCAAAGAGTAAAACAACCCCAGTGAATCCCATGAGCGCCCCTTGAATAAAGGTGCCAGCAGGGCGGCGTTTTTCCAATATCCACAGATTGAACGCATTTAAAATAGGTGCCAGTGAGAACACCACGGCGTTGAGTCCGCTCGGCAAATATTGCGTTGCTGCGTAGAAACACAGGAAGTTGTTTGAAAACAGACACAGTGCGAGTAATGCGGCCATTTTGTGATTTTCGACAGAGAGGCGTGGCAACGCGTTGCGAAACATCAACACAGCAAACAGCGCGAATGACGCCAGCCCAAATCGCCAACCCACGGAGACCACCACAGAGGTGTCACCGATTTGGTAAGCAATGGCGAGCCAAGTTGACCCCCAGATAAACACGGTTGCTGCGTATAATATTCCGTTCATGCGCTACCACTCTCCGTTTACATACCTAATGCGTTGGAATGAAAACAACCCCTGCTTACTTAGGTATGACGCCTAGCCAAAGACGTTGTCTTTATGAAATGCACCGTCGTCGCGTGTCGATAGGAAATATCAAAAACAGTTAAGACATCGGTTTAATGCAATGCCACGATAACGCGCAACCGCTCGTCGTTCTTTCATGGAATTGCTGTTTTTATAGATTCTTGCGCTTTTCTTTTTTGCTTGGTGTTCATCCAGATAGGCAATCAGTATATTAGGGGGGAGCATCATCAAGGAGTCGTGATGGGTAAAGGCAAGTCTCAACGGATTCAGAGACAACGGGTTTACAATGTGTTGCAAAACAACACAGCAAAATTGCACAACGAACTGTGGCTGGAAAACGGCATGGGTTCGGCTGTGTGGAGCAACAGTCATGGCTGCGCAAGGTATGACAAACCCGGCCACCATACCTTGAGCTTTTACCTTGAGGGTGGGCACAACACCAAACGAAACCTGCAAACCGGTGATCTGTTTGGTGGTGAAAATAAGCTTTGCTTGATGCCTATTGACCATCATTCAGACTGGTCGTTCTCCGATCCGTTCAGCTTCTACCACCTTTACTTTGAACAAGCGCACCTGCAACATTTTGCGGAGCAAGTGTTTGACAAAGAAGGGCGTCATATCGAGCTAAAAGAACGCACGTTTGTGGACGATCCTTTTATTACTCAGTTTGTGCGCGAAACCATGTTGAAACTGGATTGGTCAAACCCTACCGACGGTTTGATGGCCTCTCATGCGCAGCAAATGGTGTTGCTCCACCTCATTCGTCAACATTGCCATCAGCCTATCTACAAAGCGTTGTCTGTGGGTGGCTTGTCACCGGCGAATCAACGCAAGGTGCTGGATTACATTGAAGCACACGTGCCGACCTCTTTTTCGTTAGCGGATTTGGCGGCGTTGACCCAGCTCAGTGAGTATCACTTTGCCAGAATGTTCAAAGTCAGTTTCAACTGCACGCCGCATCAGTATGTGCTTTCGCGCCGTGTTGAACATGCCAAACGCTTACTGGCAGACACCCAGCAACCCTTGTCTGAGATCTCGCTGGCGTGTGGGTTTTCGTCGCAACAACACCTGTCGCAGCAATTTAAACAGCGTGTTGGCGTTACACCTGCCGCGTTTAGGAACATAAAGGGCAAGTTTCTGCGCTAAAACTCCTTTAATGCATGGCCGTAATCCTCATTTTTAATACACACAACCTGCCGATGACTGCATAGATTGAAATATCGAAGAGCCAAGTTGTGGCTAGGATCGCGCGTGAGTCTTTAAAGGAAAAAAGGGCATGATGACAAGCGAAATCGAATCCCTGAGCGATTTCATCTCAGCGTCGCGCTTAAAGGGCGAGATTTGGGGTTTACACTGTAAAGAAGGCTGGGTTATCTGCGACTCTGCAATCTATGACGACACGGACGTGATGCCCTTCTGGTCATCCCGTGATGCGGCTGCTGTGCATTGTGTGGATGAATGGGAAGATTTCGCCCCTGTGCCGATTCCTTTGCAAACCTTCATCGAAGAATGGCTGGTGGATCTTGCAAGAGATGAAGTCATGCTGGGTCCTGATTGGGGCAGAGAATTGAGCGGTGAAGAAGTGGATCCGGTGGATTTGGCCACAAAGTATCAAGATCCTACGCTATTAAATTAACTCATCCATCAATACGGCACATGTTTTTTCTATTCTCCTGATTTATATCGTCTAATTTTTTCGGTTGCCTGTAATGTGTGCGGCATATTGCGGGTTGCTGTCAATTCCTGTGTACATTTTCTGATTTACACCTTTCCCCTTGGCAACCCATGCCTGTTTCTGGCTGCGTCCTATACCAACTGCTATTCCTAACAGAGCAAAACACTGTAGCTATTAGCGCGAATGGAGGATGCATCAATGGCAAAAGCAGCACATCAAGACAACGCTCAGATGGAAGCTCACACAGTGAAAACGATCAACCCGATGGGAACAGATGGTTTCGAATTTGTGGAATACACCGCCCCGAATGCAGAAGGCATCGATGCGTTAAAATCTCTGTTTTCATTGATGGGGTTTGCCGAAGTGGCGAAGCACAAGCACAAAGACGTGTGGCTTTATCGTCAAGGTGAAGTGAATTTCATTGTGAATGGAGAGCACGATTCGCAAGCCGAAGGCTTTGCTAAACAACATGGCGCGAGCGTGAATGCGATGGCGTTTCGCGTAAAGGATGCGCTTCATGCAATGAATTACGCCGTGAAGCAGGGCGCAGAGGCCTGTGAGCCACGCATTGGGCCAATGGAGCTTAACATTCCTGCAGTGCATGGCATTGGCGGTTCGTACCTGTATTTCGTCGATCGCTACGGTGACAATGACATTTACAGCATTGATTTCGATTACTACCCCGATTGGAAAGCGCGAGTTGCCGCCTCAGACGCGGGCCTCAAGTTCATCGATCATCTCACTCATAATGTTGAGAAAGGAAACATGGATGTGTGGGCAGACTTTTATGATCGTATCGCGAATTTCAAAGAGATCCGTTATTTCGACATCGAAGGCAAACTTACGGGGTTGAAATCTCGCGCGTTGACCGCACCATGCGGAAAAATCCGTATTCCTATCAATGAATCGAGCGATGACAAATCACAAATTGCAGAATATCTGAAAGAGTACAACGGTGAGGGCATTCAGCATATTGCCCTGAGCACGGATGACATCTACCAAACCGTCGAAACATTGCGTCAGCGCGGCATATCATTCATGAACACGCCAGACACTTATTACGAGAACATTGATGCCCGTGTGGAAGGGCATGACGAAAATGTGGAAACACTGAGAAATATGCGAGTGCTGATTGATGGCAGCGCGAATTCGGGTATTTTGTTGCAGATCTTCACTGACACTGTGATTGGCCCTGTGTTCTTCGAAATTATTCAACGCAAAGGCAATCAGGGTTTTGGGGAGGGTAATTTCCAAGCCTTGTTTGAATCCATCGAACTCGATCAGATCCGACGCGGCGTGTTAGACGCTGGGTAGTGGGCTAAAGAACAACTGGAATAAAAAACAGGTCACTTATGCGACCTGTTTTTTATTGGTGTGAAGGGCTGGCGTTATATTTACGTGTTTCGCCTTTCTGACGCTTTGCAGTATTCGTGAACACGCGTGGCATCTGAATTCAAACATGCTAGGAATAAAAAAGAAGCGCCTTATGCGCCTCTTTTTATAAGAAGCTACAGGTATTTCGCAATGATGGCTTCAATTTCGTTTTTTTCGGCCATTTCTTGTAGACGATTATCAATGAATTCCTTAATTTCGTGATCGATGCCCGGAGAAAAGGCAATGTGGATGCCATAGTTTGGAATGACATTGCTGATGCTCTCAAGCTTGTAATCTTTGCTCGTGAAGCCAAGGCGCTTCAAATGGTATTGGAGACGAAGGTCCATTTCGACAAAGCCGCCGATGTCTCTTAGTCGGTTGACGACACGAAATGCAGACTGGTGATTTTTAACGCGAACTTCGCTTAACGCACCACTCTCAATCTCGCCATCAAGCCCTGGATAGTTGAAACCGAGCAATAACACCGCAACCTTGCCATCGAGATCTTCTGGGTTTTTATAAGAAAACGTTGAGTCCGTGCTGCTAAGTATGCTGTGCTCAACATCGAAGATAGGCTGCGTTGATAGGTTTGCTGACTGCATTTCACCCCACAAAGGGCTGCCATACGTGACCCAGTTTTTATCTTGATTTGAATACATTTCTGCCATCATTCGATTAAACGGGTAGGTATGGATATCAAGAGTATATTTAGACCCTTCGAGCGTTTTGTATAGAATGTCAGTAATGATACCGTGATGGTTGGTACCCTTATCTTGGATTTGAAAGGGTTCAGCTTGGTCCTGAACGACATAATAGTCGAGCACTTCACTAGAGACAGTGTGACTAAATAAAATCGCAGACACTGCAAATAATAAGGATGTTGCATTGAAATTAGTTTTATCAAACATACGAGCCATTTTATTCATCGTTGGTAATTGTCAGTTTGCAGCTATCCTTAAACAGGATGCTTTATTTTTAAGACACTAATAAGCCTAGTCTATGTTGAATAAAAAAGAGAAAGTTCGTCAGCCAGTTAGCATCGCAGCCCGATTAGTGGGCAGAATATTGCTTGTTTGTACCTTACTTGCTTTTTTGGTGGCCGCATTTGCACTCTATCTGGATTACAAGGCGAAATCTGAACAGGTACGTGAGCACGCACTATTAATCCAGCAAACGGACCTAGCCAGTATTACAAATAGTGTCTGGCAAGAGGACACAAAGCAATTAAGTGTTATCGTTGAAGGCATATTGCGTGATCCAGATGTCTCTTATGTGAAAGTGTTTGATGATGAACGCATCTTGGCAGAGCAAGGTAGCATTCCAAACACGCCTAAACTTGCATATCAATGGCCGTTGGTTCACGAACAGTTCGGGAAGAACTATAACTTGGGTTATATGCAGCTCGAAGTGGGCTTGCAAGGTATCTACAATTCGCTCACCGAACGGTTTGTTATTCTTCTGTTGTTCTTAGGCGGCGCGACCCTGATCCTTGGCGGCATCGTGTTTGCGATTGTGTATGCCGATGTGGTGAAGCCGCTGACTTGGATTGCGCACAGTGTGACCAAGTTTGACGCTGACCATCTGCCAAAACCCATCAAACAACCTCAGCGCGCCTTGGGCGAAGAACTTGTCATTTTGTACGAACAATACAATGACACGGTTGAAAAGATTCGTGTTTATAACGCTGAGCTTAACGATGCCAAAGAACAGGCGGAAGTCGCTAACCAGAAGAAAAGTGAATTCCTTGCCAACATGAGCCATGAAATTCGCACCCCGATGAATGGCATCATCGGCATGGCATCTTTATTAAAAGGCACCAAGCTCGATGAAGAGCAGCGTGAATTTATAGAGATGCTTGAAACGTCTTCTTTGTCACTGCTCGACATCATTAACGACATTCTCGACTTCTCGAAAATCGAAGCGGGTAAGCTCGACCTCGATATTCTTGAACTCAACCTGTTCGAACTGAACAAAGACATTGAACACCTGTTCAAGCTGCGCACCAAAGAAAAGGGCATCGATTTCCGCTGCAATATCGACGACGTGTTGTCGCCGTTGCTGATGGGTGATGCACCGCGTTTACGCCAAGTCATGATTAACTTGGTCGGAAACGCCGTGAAATTCACGGAGCGAGGCCGTATCAACGTTAATATCCGATTAGTCGAAGAAGCGGGCGATCGCATCACCGTGCTGTTTGAAGTGCTCGATACCGGCATTGGTATTCCAGAGAACAAACAATCCCAAATCTTCGAGAAATTCGAACAAGCAGACGGCAGCATGAGCCGAAACTTTGGCGGAACAGGGCTTGGTCTTGCGATTTCCAGCCAGATTGTGGAACTCATGGGCGGTAATCTGAAACTTGAAAGTAAAGAAGGCGTGGGAAGCCGTTTTTACTTCTCGGCCACGTTTGACCGCGCTGAAACGCCAGAAGCGACGCCGATTGATGCGCTCATGTTCTCTGACGCGGCGATGCTGCTGGTGGATGACAGCCGTTTAAACATGCGCATCACCAGCGCCCAATTGAGCAACTTAGGCTGTCAGGTGACCTGTTGTGTGCACCCAGAAGGTGCGGAAGAAATGATTGCTGAGCGAATTGACTCTTCCAAACCCTTCAAGATTGTCATTCTTGACAAACTGATGCCGGGAACTGACGGCTTCTCCGTGGCCTCTCAATTGCAAAGTCGGTTCGGGAAACGCTGTCCGAACATGATCATGATTACAGCTGCGCCAGAAGTGCATGACACGGTCAAACTCGACAGCTTCAATATCCAAGGGTACTTGTCGCGTCCTTACAAATTTAACGATTTAAAAAACGTGTTGATACGCATTCTTCGTAGCCAACAACCGCAATTGGATGTGGTGCCTCTTAAAGAAGCGAGCAACCGTTTGGGTTCAAACACCAACAATACCTACTCAGGTCGTATTTTGGTGGTGGAAGATACCTTGGTTAACCAACGTGTAACCGAAGCCATGTTAACGCGTCTCGGCGTGGACGTGGTGGTGGCTGAAAATGGGAAAATTGCGGTCGATTTGTGTGAAGCTGAAGAGTTCGACTTGATCTTAATGGATTGCCAAATGCCGATCATGGATGGTTACCAAGCCTCGCGTTTGATTCGCGACCATGATCTTGCGCCACAAACGCCGATTGTCGCTTTAACGGCAAACGCCACGGCGCACGACAAAGAAGAGTGCTTGAAATCCGGCATGGACGATTACATCGCCAAGCCTGTGAGCAAAGCCAATCTTGAACGCGTTATCAAACTGCACATGCCAGGTGCCTCTGAAGAGCAAGCTCAGACGATTTAAGGGGTAAGGTAAGCAACGAGCCGCTTTTCTTGTGAAAAGCGGCTCGTTTTGTTTTGGGGCGAATTTTGGGATGGATTGATCAATCCATCTCACTCAGAGCAAACTGCAACGTTTTTTAGTGCCATTAAACATCGCGCTGACTGCTATTAGGTAACGCGATCTCATTCCGTTTCTGGCCCCAATAAAAAACGCCTGCATCTGCAGGCGTTTTGCTTACGCAACGTGGGGTCACGTTTCATCATCATGCCGTTCGAATCGAACGGCTTCATCCTCAGAGTGGAAAAGCAGAAGCGCATGAATGCTTCTGCGAGTCCATTAAGCGCACCTTATTGAGGTGAATCTGTTTTCCAAGATTTCAGCAGCTCGTCATACGAGATGGTGACACCTTGAGGTTTCTCATTGGCCAGTTTGGCTTTTGGTGCGCCAGATTGTTCTAGCCAGTAAGACGCATCGCGTTTGTCGTTGAGTTTCGGGCCACATTCGCTTTGCACTTTAGCGCGCTCAAGACGCTGTAGAACACGGTCTTGTGCTTTTGCTAAGCCATCGAGTGCTTGTTGCGGTGTGCTTTCACCGTTTGCGGCTTCTGCAATGTATTGCCACCACAGTTGTGCCAGTTTTGGATAATCTGGCACGTTGGTGCCTGTCGGTGTCCACTGAACACGGGCAGGGCTGCGGTAGAATTCGACAAGGCCGCCAAGTTTAGGCGCGGCATCTGTCATCGCTTGCGAGTTGATGTCAGATTCACGAATTGGCGTTAAGCCAACCAGTGTCTTCTTCAACGACACGGTTTTAGACACAGTAAACTGTGCATACAACCACGCTGCGGCACGACGTTTCGGATCGGTTGCTTTCATCAGTGTCCAAGAGCCTGTGTCTTGGTAGCCCAATTTCATGCCTTCTTCCCAGTACGGGCCTTTAGGCGAAGGAGCCATGCGCCATTTCGGCGTGCCGTCTGTGTTCACAACCGCCAAGGTTGCCTTGGTCATGTCGGCGGTGAAAGCGGTGTACCAGAAGATTTGCTGAGCAATCGAACCTTGCGCAGGCACTGGGCCCGCTTCAGAGAACGTCATGCCTTGTGCTTCTGGTGGCGCATACTTGCGCAGCCAATCCACGTATTTGGTGGTTGCGTACACAGCGGCAGGGCCGTTAGTCGCCCCACCACGTTCAACGCTTGAGCCCACAGGACGACAGCCTTCTACACGGATGCCCCACTCATCGACAGGTTTACCGTTTGGAATGCCTTTATCACCCGCACCTGCCATCGAGAACCATGCATCGGTGAAGCGCCAGCCCAGTGATGGATCTTTCTTCCCGTAATCCATGTGGCCATAGACACGTTGACCATCGATCTCTTTGACATGGACAGAGAAGAATTCTGCGATATCTTCATAGGCAGACCAGTTAACTGGCACACCCAGCTCGTAGCCGTAAATGTCTTTGAATTGTTTTTTCAAATCATCACGTTCAAACCAGTCGGCACGGAACCAGTAAAGGTTGGCGAACTGCTGATCGGGCAGTTGATAGAGTTTTCCGTCCGGGCCTGTGGTGAACTCGGTACCGATAAAGTCGCCAATGTCGAGCGTTGGCAAGGTGATGGAGCTTCCTTCGCCTTCCATGTAATCACTGATAGGGAACACTTTGCCGTAGCGAAAGTGCGTACCAATCAGATCTGAGTCATTGATGTAGGCGTCGTAGATGCTGCGGTTTGATTGCATTTCCGTTTGCAGTTTTTCTACCACGTCGCCTTGTTGAATCAAATCGTGGGTGACTTTAATGCCTGTGATTTCTTCAAAGGCTTTTGCGAGTACTTTTGACTCGTATTCATGGGTGGTAATGGTTTCTGAGACCACTTTGATTTCCATGCCACGAAACGCTTTTGAGGCATTGGTAAACCACGCCATTTCTTCGAGTTGGCGCTTGCTGCTTAATGTAGAAGGGGTGAATTCATCGTATACCCATTCATGCGCAGCATCTTTGTATTGGTCTGCAAGCGCACTTGGCGCAAGCAGCATCCCGACTAGGAATCCGAGAGGCGTCCATTGCTTTGATGCAGGTAAGTGCTTCATAGTTTATAGCTCCTTTAACGTATTTCCCTAACCCCAGCGTAGAACAATACCGAGCCAAACGATGGAAATCCCAAACGGATACCATATGGCAAGATCTGTCATTCCGATGAAGAAAAGGTGTATATAGGCACTGCTCAGTAGGCCTATAAAGAGTCGATCACCCCGTGTGGTTGTGATAGGCAGAAAGCCTTTACGAGCAACGCACGGTCGGAGTACTTCGAAAGTGGTCATCACCAGCAAAATGCAGCCGATGGTGATGAAAAAAAGTGCACTGGGTTGAGTCCAAGCCATCCAATTCATGTGATTCTCCTTAAACGCGTCCCAACGCGAATCCTTTAGCAACGTGATTACGCACGAACCAAATCACCAATAGCCCCAGGGCGGGATCGCACTTTGTTAGCGAATATGATCTAATATCAGAAATCCCT
>JBELME010000111.1:0-12184 GCA_042096095.1 Enterovibrio sp. | reverse complement strand
CCGTTTGATGCGCATGTTCGAAATCGACCTTTCGCGCCAGGGGTGCCCGATCTTGTGCAGTTTCCCTACAAGAAGTGGGCACGATCACTGCAATGCCACTTTCAACGCGCGCACCTTGGTGGGCAGAATGACATTCAGGGCAATCTTGCGCTTCGCCAAGCCCTGAGTGACTACCTGTCATTTAGCCGTTCAGTGGATGCGTCACCGCAGCGCATCATCATTACCGTGGGCGCACAACAAGCGCTGTATATCGCCATTAACGCCATTCTTGATGCGGGTGAGAAGGTGATGATGGAAAACCCCGGCTACGCACAAATGCGCAAGGTGCTCGATCGCAGCAAGATTGACGTGTCTTATTTGCCTGTCGATGCAAAAACCGGCGTCGATATTTCATTGCTCGATCAGTTTGATGGTAAAGCGGTGTACCTCACGCCGAGCAATCAATACCCCATGGGCACGAGCTTAAACACCAATGATCGTATGCGATGCATTGAGTGGGCGGCGCAGAAAACCGACGGCAAAAAGGCAAGATGGATCATTGAAGATGACTACGACAGCGAGTTTCAATTCGCTAACCGTCCTTATCCTTCCTTACAGGGGCTCGCGACCAAGTTTCATGGTGACGCCGCGAATGTCATTTATGTCGGCACCTTCAGCAAAACGCTGCTTCCTGCCATTCGGGTCGGTTACATGGTGGTGCCAGCGTCACTGGTTGAAAAGTGTCTGAGTGTGAAAGATGCCATTGGTGGAGACACTGCCATGCACATTGAAGAAGTGCTGGCTGAGTTTATTGCCGAGGGGGATTACCTCCGCCACATCCGAAAAATGCGCACCTTGTACCAAGAAAAGCAGCGGGTATTTGTTCAGGCATTGCATGAACATTTTGGCGATCGCATGGAGGTCATCAGCCAAGCCGCAGGGCTGCATGTCACGTTCCGATGGCAAGGCGGATTCACCGCGCTCGAAGCCAAAGCATTGCTAGAAGAAAAGGGTGTCACGATCCGTACACTGGTATTTTACTGCGATGCTGAGACGGTGGATGAAGTGCCAGATTGGATGCACCGCACGCTGGTGGCGGGTTTTGGTAACAGTTCTTTAGAAGATATTCGCCAAGGTGTGAAGAAACTGGCCGAATGCTTTGAAGCGGAATGCTGAATCCGTCAGTTGATGATGCAATCTTTTGTTTTCGTTTTAAAAAAATAGGTGATTCGCATTTTTGACATTATATGCAAAAACGCGTCTAACGCCGTATGTGAAATAAAGATTTAACGCTAAGATATCGTTAAATTAATGGATTATGTCGAGAGGATGGATGGACCCTAAAATCAATGACGAGAGTCGTCGTCCGTTAGCGGCGCGACAGAGTGCTCTCACGCAACGCATTGCGGTACGGATTAACAATCGCGATATTACGCCGAATCAGATTTCGCTTATGAGCATTGTGTTTGCCGCATTGGGATTTGCGGCAATGCTTGGGTACCATTTTTTTCGCATCAAGTGTGCTTTTACTGGTGGCGGCAGTGTGTATTCAGGGGCGTCTGCTGTGTAATTTGTTCGACGGCATGGTAGCCATTGAAGGCGGCAAAAGTACCGCATCCGGTGAGCTGTTCAATGATGTGCCTGACCGTATTGCCGACCCTTTACTCATCATCGGCGTAGGCTTTGCCACGCAGCATGAAAGCGGGATGTATTTGGCGTGGGCCTGTGCGCTGGTCGCTGTTCTCACGGCGTATATTCGCGTGTTGGGTGTCAGTATGGGGACCAAGGCGGATTTTCGTGGCCCCATGGCGAAGTAACATCGCATGGCGTTGTTAACGGGCGCACTCCTGGTGCTCTTTCTTCAGAATCTGACAGGCTTTTTTGCAGATCTTCCTGTCAACATCATCGAATTGGCGCTTGTTGTCATGCTGCTAGGCAGCTTAGTGACATGCTGGCGACGTTTGGTGTTCATCTATCAGGACGTGGAAGGTGCAGCATTGAAAGATGGGGATAAACAATGACCTCGATTCTTCCTCATTCTCAGCATGTGATGGTCTCTGTTTTCGCCGCGCTTGTTGCGGGCACGGCAGTGTATCTATGGAAATCGCGCACCACGCCCGACGGGGATTTTCTGGAATTAAAGCTCAGGATCCGCTCCTGGTGGTGGATGGTGGGCATTATCTTTATCGCGCTTTTCTTGCCCCTTCAGTACACAATTGTTTTCTTCGGTTTTCTGAGTTTTATGGCGTTGAAAGAGTTTCTTTCGATTGTGCCAATACGCTTAGCTGACCGACGGGTCATTTTCTGGGCGTATCTTTCCATTCCGCTTCACTAGCTATCCATTGAATGGTACGGGATGTTTATCATCTTCATTCCCGTCTACATGTTTCTTTATCTGCCGATGGTGGCGGTGTTAATTGGTGATACGAACGGATTTATTCGCTCTGCGGGGGTCATTCACTGGTCAATGATGTTGACGGTATTTTGCCTCAGCCACATGGCATATTTACTGGTGCTTCCGAGCAAAAACCCCGATGCGGGATCGCTCGGTATGCTGTTTTTCCTTTTGATCTTCACGCAACTCAATGATGTGAGCCAGTACGTGTGCGGGAAGAGTTTTGGGAAGCGGAAGATCATCCCAAAAGTTAGCCCGAACAAAACGTGGGGAGGATTTGTCGGCGGCGGTATTACCATCGTCGTGCTTTCCTATTTTGCAGCACCGTATTTGACGCCGCTTACGCCGTTAGAAGGCATGGTCGCAGGGTTGATCATTTCGTTAAGCGGATTCATTGGGGACTTGGTCATTTCTTCCGTGAAGCGGGATTTGAAAATCAAAGACACGGGTCATCTCATCCCTGGGCATGGCGGTATTCTTGATCGCATGGATAGCTTGATGTTTACAGCGCCACTGTTTTTTCATTATATCTATTACTTATATTATTGATTATGTTGCCGAAAGTACTCAAAGTGTTGTTTGTGCTGCTGATCGTAAAGCCATTGGTGTTCATTGCGCTTGGCCTCAATGTCATTAACAGAGACAAGCTCCCCGTGAGTGGCCCAGCAGTGCTTGCCGCCAACCACAATAGCCATCTTGATACGCTGGTGTTGCTCGCGTTGTTTCCGATTAGCCAAGTGCACAAAGTGCGTCCTGTGGCTGCCGCAGACTACTTTCTCTCGAACCGTTTTGTCGCTTGGCTCTCGCTGAACGTGATTGGCATTATTCCGATCAAGCGAATGAACTCAGGGGCGAATAAAGACAAACTCTTTGATGAGTGCCACCGTGCACTGCGTGATAACGATATTTTGTTAGTGTTTCCTGAAGGCAGCCGCGGTGAGCCAGAAGTGATGAGCGGGCTGAAAAAGGGCATTTACCATTTGGTCAGGGAGTATGACAAGTGTACGGTACTGTCCGTGGTGATGCGCGGTCTTGGGTTGTCCCTGCCCAAAGGCACAGCGATGTTTGTGCCTTTCAATTGTGACGTGGTGGTGGGTGAGCCACTGGAAGCGTTTGAGAATTCCGATGCATTTCTGACAGACATGCAGACAGCCTATGAATCGCTAACGAAGCACTGTGTGACCCAAGTGCTTTAATTTTCCCCCAGCGATGTTTTTCCGCTCTTCGTTAGGACAAATCAGAAAAAGTAATGCTCTGATCAGTGTTGGGCACAAGTGTCATACGATTTTGTTGCTAATACCTTGTTTTCCCATTTGATTTTGATTTCTTCAATCCTTGGATCACGCGTGTTCTAGCCCGAGAGCCAAATCCGCACAGTGGATGAAAGACCGATAGTGATCAATATCACTAACTGAGTAGGGGCGAAATACACTAAAATGTTCGGCTATCATTTTTAGCTTTGAGCCTTTTATCTTAATGACTACTGCAAAGACGCCAGCCACCTTTACTGAACTCGGCCTTATTTCACCTCTGTTAGCACGTTTAACCGAGTTGGAATACCAGCAGCCAACGCCTATTCAAGCACAAGCGATCCCAAGTGCACTTGCGTGGCGCGACCTCATTGCTGGGGCGAATACCGGTTCAGGTAAAACGGCGACCTTTGCACTGCCAATGTTGCAGCATATTTTTGAGCAACAAGGCAGCATGTCAAAAGGCGGCAAAAGCAACTATGTCACTGGCTTGGTCCTGGTTCCTACTCGCGAGCTGGCGAAGCAGGTTGCAGACAGCATTAAATCTTACTCTGTGCATTTCAATGGCGCGGTAAAAACCGTGGCGGTATTTGGTGGCGTTTCTGCCAATACACAAATGTTGGCATTGCGTGGCGGCACAGATGTGCTGGTGGCAACTCCGGGTCGTCTGCTGGATCTGATTTCAAGCAATGCGATTAAGCTTGATCGCGTGAAAACCCTGGTGCTTGATGAAGCTGACCGCATGCTAAGCCTTGGTTTTACCGAAGAGCTTTCTGCGCTGTTGGCTTTGTTACCAAAGCAAAAACAAACGCTATTGTTCTCAGCAACCTTCCCAGAAGAAGTCACCTCGCTTGCTCACGCGTTGCTGAACAACCCTGTCGAACTTCAATTGCAAAGTGCTGATGCAAGCACATTGGTTCAACGTGTTTTCACCGTCAACCAAGGTGAGAAAACGGCCGTTCTTGCGCATTTGATTCAACAGAACGCATGGCGACAAGCATTGATTTTCGTGAATGCGAAAAAGCACTGTGAGCACTTGGCAGATAAACTGGCAAAGCGCGGTATTAAGGCGGAAGTGTTCCACGGCGACAAAGGCCAAGGTTCACGTACGCGCGTGCTGGATGGCTTTAAATCCGGCGAAATCGACGTGCTTATCGCTACCGACATTGCCGCGCGTGGTCTGGATATCGAAAAACTGCCTGTGGTGATCAACTTTGATTTACCACGCAGCCCGGCAGATTACATGCACCGCATCGGTCGAAGTGGCCGTGCGGGTGAAGTCGGTTTGGCGCTGTCGCTGATCGACCATGATGATTACCACCACTTCAGCATCATCGAGAAGAAGAACAAAATTCGTCTTGAGCGTGAAGAAGTCGCAGGCTTTGAAGTGGATGTGTCAGTGGCAGAAGCCCTCGCGAACGTAGCTAAACCGATGGCAAAACCTGCGGGCAGCGGCAAGAAAAAGAGCAAAAACAAAGATCGCAAACCATCAGCCGCTGAAATCTGGCTGAAACGACTGTAAGCGATTCACGCACTTTTTTGCGCGATGATAGAGTGAAAAAGGGTTGGCATTGCCAACCCTTTTTACGTTCCTCTAGCGCTATTACGTTCGCTAACGCTTAAACCGCGATTTCAACTCCGCTTCTTTTTCTTCCAGCCATTGGTGAATGCGTGGGCCGTTCATCGCAATCATGCCAATGCCACACATCACGAGCAGATACACCCATACCATCCAACGCAGTGAATCGGGCGCATCGGGTGTCGCAATAAGCGCGACAACGCCGACAGCGATCAATAAGCTTAAAACACGAAAAAACATGGCAAAACGTCCCGTTTGTTGGCCGATAAAACCAGCATACCGCAACGAAAAAATTTCCAAAGTGTATGTTGTCTTAAAGGCTCAACAAAGAGGGATAAAGAAGGGAAAAGGGCTGATACGTCAGCCCTTTTGGGTTTAGTGGGTGTTATTAGCCAAGCACACAGGACAGCAAATTTGGCTCAAAGTCATCTTGTTGGCAATCAGAAATCACTTCGATGCGGCTTTCCATTGCATCATCTAATTCCATTTCATTCAGTGCGTCAAGGGTCAGGTTGTAACCAAACACGCCCGTGTCCGTAATAAAGACCGCTTTCATTCTCACCGCACGAATGGTCGATAAAAACGTTGAGAGTTTTTGGTAGTCGAAGACTTTGCTCGCAGAAAAGCGCCAACCGATACTGGAATACCCTTCATCTTTGTTTTCTGCTTTAAGAAAACCGGATTCAGGGAGCGGCAGCTCAGATGCCAATGGTTTGTCTTGTTTGTGGTGATGATGGTGATGGTGATGGTGACCGTGCGGGTTGAGCAGGTGATTCGCGCTTGGGCCAGACAGCAGAGAAAACGGGATGTCGCCGTTTTGGGTTAACACAATCTCAGTGTGCGGTGCAGCGTGTTCTTTGACGTAGTTGGCCAGTTTCGCTGTGTCGCCCTCACGGTATAAGTCAACTTTATTGCCGACGATTAAATCTGCCATCGCGATCTGCTGATTAAACGTGGCATGGTTTGTAAATCGTTCTTCTGAAAGGGTTCTCGCATCCACCAAGGTGAGTGTTTTTTGAAGCGCGAGCACTTCTTGGTAATACTCGGATGTCAGCACTTCCAGCACTTCTTTAGGGTGACCGAGGCCTGTTGGTTCAATCAACAAGCGATCAGGTCTTGCCTCAGAAAGAAGCTGAGAGAGGGCGATTTGCATGGGTAGCCCCGATGCACAACACATGCAGCCACCAGGCACTTCCCGAATAAACACACCTTGTTGCTTGGAATGTGTCCCTTCAAACAAGCTACCATCGACGCCAATTTCGCCAAACTCATTCACCAACACAGCCCAGCGTTCGTCTACAGGCTTGCTTTTCAATAAATGCAAAATTGCCGAGGTTTTACCTACGCCCAAAAAACCGGTAATGATGTTTGTGGGAACGGCGAGTATCGGTGCGGTATTAGAATTCATTCGCTAACCTCTTATAGCCTTCAACCAAGGTATTGTT
Source organism: Enterovibrio sp. (assembly GCA_042096095.1). Classification (GTDB taxonomy): domain Bacteria; phylum Pseudomonadota; class Gammaproteobacteria; order Enterobacterales; family Vibrionaceae; genus Enterovibrio. The sequence goes on along the minus strand of JBELME010000111.1, from coordinate 5,536 downwards.
TGCTGACACTACGGATTCTGAAAAGCTGGCGTATTCAGGCGGGACTTTCTCGATCGAATTGAGATCGAACCCAGGACCAATGTTGGTCATTGGTGGAACATGGTAGGCCGGCGGAAGGTCGGTTCCATCGACCACGCAGTTATGACGAATAACACAACCATCGCCAATCGTGGTACGAAACATCACGCTGTTAAACCCAATAAAGACATCGTCGCCGATCGTACAGGGACCGTGAATGATGGAACGATGCGCAATGGAGCTCTGTTTGCCGATGGACACGGCTGCGCCACTTTTCGAATGGATGACGACGCCATCTTGAATATTTGAGTCCTTTTGAATGTGGATGGGCTGCATCTCACCCGTTTCATCGACCTCATCCGCGCGGATCACCGCGTAGGGGCCGACAAACACATTTTCTTCAATGATGACGTGACCACAGATGATGGCTGTAGGATCAATAAATGCTTTTTCAGACACGTTCGGGTAGTGGCCTGATGGTTTTTTTCTCAGCAAGTGATTCTCCCTAATTTTCTTTAGATGAAGCAAACCTTTCGCGACCTTGCACAAATAACTTTGCGGCGATATTGGTGACCATAAACAGAGCGGTGCAAACACACACAATGGTTGCGCCTGTGGGTGTGTCAAACACGTAGGAACTGCGCAGACCGATGAGGCTGGCACATACCGCGATAAGCGCTGCCATCACCGCCATGACTTCAGGCGTTCGGCTTAATGGACGTGCGGTTGCGGCGGGCACAATCAGCATGGCTGCGATGAGAAGCACACCGACGACTTTAATGGCAACGGCGACGACTATTGCGAGAGAGAGGGTAAGGATGAATTGCTCGCGTTTAGGATTAAAGCCGCTCGCCAGTGCAAGGTCGGGGTTTAATGTAGACAGAAGTAGCCCAGACCAACGGTAAGCGATGAGCGCCAACACCATTGCTGCGCCGCCCCAAATCAACCAAAGATCCGTGGGGCCGACGGCGAGAATATCGCCGAATAGATACGACATCAGGTCAATTCTAACGCCAGAAAGAAAAGAAACGGCGACAAGACCTATCGCCAAAGAAGAGTGTGCCATCACACCAAGTAAAGTATCCATGGCAAAGCCACGCCCACTCAGGCTTGAAACCGTCATTGCCATTAACAGTGAAACGATCAACACTCCCGCAAAAATGGGGGTGGATAGCGTAAGAGAAAGTGCCACGCCCAGCACGGCAGCGTGTGCCGTTGCATCACCAAAATACGCCATGCGGCGCCACACCACGAAGCAGCCTAATGGGGCGGCAGCCAGTGCGACACCGACACTGGCGAGCATTGCGCGAATTAAAAAGTCATCAAACATCTAGAACGTTCCCGTAGCATGTTGGCGGCGGGCTTCACGCAGGTTCAATGCCATGTCGTCATGCGAATCAAGACCAAACAATGCGCGGTATTCGTGTGAATCACTGATGACATCGGGCTCGCCTTGGCAACAGATGTGGCCATTGAGGCAAATCACCCAATCGGTTTGCTTCATCACGACGTGCAGCTCATGGCTGATCATCACAATCGCGCAGCCGCGTGTTTCTCTAACCTTGGCGATTTGTCGGTAAAAGTCTGCGGTTCCACGATGGTCTAACCCTTGAGTTGCTTCATCGAGCAACAACAAATTCGGTTCGCCAAGCAAGGCGCGCGCTAGCAACACACGTTGGAATTGCCCGCCGGAGAGGCTCATCACTTGCTGTTTATCCAAGCCAGCGACACCGGCATCCGCCAGTGCTTGTGCCACGACGTCATGAGAATGTGTGCGTGGTAAGTTCATAAAGCGCGACACCGTGATGGGCAGGGTCTCATCGATGTATAGACGCTGAGGGACATAACCAATACGCAAGTCACTGGCTTTGTGTATTTCACCAGTGCTTGGAGACAGTGCACCAATGAGAGTTTTGAACAATGTGCTCTTGCCAGCGCCGTTGGGGCCAACGAGAGTAATGATTTCGCCAGCATGCACCGAAAGGTTAATGTTGCGTAGAATGTTTCGTTGCCCAAGAAGAACGGACACGTTTTGGCACTCAATCAACATTGAGGCATTTCCTTATTACGACCTGAAAAGAAAACAGCGCTAGATCCGAGGGGTGACGCCTGTTATGTTTGTAATGTTATAACATAACAATTAAGTTTTCTACTCACGTCAGTTTGCTACTCACGTGGGTTTGCCACCTACGAATTTTTGAGTTTTTTTGACTCAATGAAAGGGAGAAATTCATGCGTCACTCACTGTTTGCTTATGCCGCGCTAGGCTTAGGCATGTCTTTTCACGTTCAAGCAACGCCAAATGTTGCCGTTGATATCGCACCACTTCACTCTCTGGTTAGCCAAGTCATGGACGGCGTTGGCGAACCTGATCTATTGATTCCTGCTGAAGCATCACCTCATGAATACACGCTGCGTCCTTCACAAGCAAAAGCCCTGTCGAATGCCGATGTGGTTTTTTGGATGGGCGAGGGCTTAACGCCGTGGCTTGAGAAAGCCTTGGACAACGTGGCTGGCTCTGCACAGAAAGTGGAAATGCTCGCGCTAGAACAAACCCAGACGCATGAATACCGTGAAGGTGCGACATTTGAAGCCCATAGCGACCATGGTGATGAGCACCATGATGACGATCATCACGACAAACATGACGACGAGCATCATGATGATGAAAAACATCATGACGAGCATAAAGACCATGACGACCACGACGCGCACAAAGACGAAGGCGGTCACCATGGACACGATCACCACGGTAATGACCCACACGCATGGCTTGACCCTGAAAACGCAAAAGCATGGGTAGCTGTGATTCAGGAAACACTGTCTGCCGCTGACCCTGATAATGCATCAACGTATAAAAAGAATGCCGCTGAAGCGACCGCATCACTCAATGCACTTATTGCAGACACCAATGCTAAGGTAAGCAAACTCGGAGACGTAAAGTTCATCGTTTTCCACGATGCGTATCAGTACTTTGAAAAGCGATTCAATGTTTCAGCAACAGGGGCCATCTCGTTAGGGGATGCTGAAGATCCAAGCCCAAAACGCATCAAGGAAATCAGAGAGACGGTTCAAAAACTCAATGTGAACTGCGTGTTTACTGAACCTCAATACAACCCAGGTTTGGTAAAGAATGTGTTTGAAGGCACCAGTATTACCACTATTGGTGTGATGGATCCGTTGGGCGCAAGTATTCCGGAGGGGAGCAAGCACTATCAAGTACTGATTGAAGCTATGGTAAACAGCCTGAGCCAGTGTAAATAGTTCTTCGTGGTAGCATCGCCTTTGCACTTTTAGGCATGCCAACAATTGCTGGCTAAAACAGGTCTGGCAGGAACAAGAGTCACCTCTTATTCCTGCCAGACTTTTTCGTGGTGAATTAGCTGGATTGTCTATCTAGGCGCGAAGTTGTTCTTGCTAAAACCCGATCTGAATCAGAACAACGAATCCAACTCACGCGATTACATACGCGCAAGCTGGACTTTTCTGTCTTTGTTCACGACGCAGAAGTTACCGCGCTTGGTACGACACTTCGAACATCTCTCGCATTCTACGGGGCTTCGATCGCCTTCTTTCCAGCGCTTCACAAGGTGCGGCTCAGAGAGCAAAGGGCGTGACAGGGCGAAGTATTCAATACCCGTGTTGTTCGCGATGGCTTCAATGGCATCAACGTCGGTGAGGCCACCCACGGTGATCACAGGGATGTTCACATCTTGGCTGATCGCATGGCCGTATTCATGAAAGTAGCCTTCTGCTTGAATCGTAAAGCCATCGTGTGATTCGCCAATCATGGTGTCGGCTTTACCAGGAATGTTGCCAGACATGACAATGGCATCAACGCCCACTTCTTCGAGCTTTTTACACACTAAGCGGGTTTCATCGAAGGTTGCGCCGCCCTCAAAAAACTCAGAAGCGGTGAGCTTCACCAAGATAGGGAAATCGTCGCCGACTAGCGTGCGCGTTGCCGCGTAGATTTCTAGCAAGAATCGCATGCGATTCTCTAAGCTACCGCCATATTCGTCTTCACGTTGGTTGTAATAAGGGCTTAAGAACTGGTTGATTAAGTACGTGTGGGCTGCGTGGATTTCTAAGCCATCAAAGCCCGATTGCTGTGCTCTTAGTGATGCTTTGGCAAACGCATCAACAATGTAATCAATGTCATCTTTTGTCATGGCTTTGCCAAGTGTTTGCGTCCCTTTTTCTGGTACTTCACTTGGTACATAAATCACGCGTTCGCCAAGGTCATGCGTGGTTTTCGTGCCACCATACGCCAATTGCATCACGATGTTAGAATCGTTGTCATGAACCATTTGAGTGAGCTTTTTGTATTCCTCGATAAACGAGTCGTTATACATGCCCATCATGCCCGCGTTTGGCTTTTCTTCTTCAACGATGTTAGCGTAACCGGTCACGATCAGGCCGATCTTACCTTGAGCGAGCTCTTCATAGATGGCGTAAAGCTTATCTGTCATATGGCCATCTTCTGTCGCCATATTTTCCCACGTCGCACTTCTCACGAAGCGGTTTTTAAGTGTCATGGTGCCGATGCGGGTTTCTGCAAACAAAGAACTCAAGTCTCATCCTCATTAAAATCGTTTTACGCGAGTGACCCATTAAGCATGGGCACGGATTCACGCGGATAGTACAGAGAACATGGCAGGCAAAACTTAATCTAGATTAAGAGAGCGGCACTCTCGCAGAAGAAAGCGACAAGAAATGAACGCGAAAGAGAGAAAAAAGACAGTAAATGGACAGAGAGTCTAGGGGGGAACAAGAACTCGTTCAGTCTCGCTAAACGGCTTTTTCATCATGATTGGCTAAAACCAGATCGACGAAAAAGAGACTGGCTGGAACAGAAATAACCTCTATTCCAGCCAGCTCTTTGAGTGGCAATGTCGATAACTGCCGTTAACGACAGCTAACGATTTTCCTCATTCATCAACACCTTCTGCGCTGTTATCCATTCGCTTGATTGCTTAAGCCCACCAAACGGAAAAAGATGCACGCCTTTTAAGGGAGAGTTGAGATGTGTTGCTTGATACTGAGCCAACGCATCAAACACCTCTGTGGGTTTCCATGGGCGCAACAACCTAGCCACACTGCTGTATTTCGTCAGCATTTTGGCTGATGTTGCTACGCCACATTGCGCGGCATATGCAAGTAAGTTTTTCATTTTGGTTGGCCCTGCGAGACCCAAGAAAACGGGAACACCCAAGTCCATCACTTGGAATTCATCCAACCAACGCGTCAGCGCTGCGTTATCGAATGAAAACTGTGTGACCACCCAACATGACAGCCCGTTTCGTTTTGCATAATCACATTTGAATTCGAGCGCCTGCTTCATGGTATGCGCATCCACCAAAGGGTGTCCTTCTGGATGCGCCGCAAAGCCGAAGCCCGTAAATCCGTCATGCAATAGATGATCAGATGCCAATAAAGACAGCGTGTCGGCATAAGGCCCGTGCGGTTCTTTCCTGTCACCTGCACTCAACCACAGTTGCGTGCCCCCAAGGTCCTG
>JBELME010000110.1:0-12249 GCA_042096095.1 Enterovibrio sp. | reverse complement strand
CGGGCACGTGTATTCTTTGGCTTATAAATTGAACAAAGTATGCTCGCGCCCTGCCGCCGACCCAACGATGATTGAAAGCAGGTCGCTATTGATGCGTCGCTTTCATGCTGATTATGATAAGGAACCTTGGCGTTATGTTGCCTTTCCAACATGGCGCTTCGCGTACCTCGAGAGGCTAAAGAAAAGCCATGCTTCAACGCAGGCTCTCCCCCACACTTATGACAATTCGCATACATGGGTTACTTTCTCACGGTTGTTGTGATTCAGTTCATCTGTTTCACATCGTGTTGTTACCCTAGTTGAACCGCATGAAGAAAGGCTTCTGATTTCTCGTAATTCACAGGACTTAATACATCCCATTAAATATCCTGACACCCGAAAACAGTTTAGGGGTATTGATCCTATGCAGTAAGATTTTTCATACAAACGCGCTGCTCTTTTGTTCCGTTGCGTCGTATCATAGGCACAGATCTGCTAGCAACAACATGTTGTTTCTTCTTTCTTCTTTTCGTGAAGGTTCCATGATTTATAAACTTTTTGAACGGGTCACCGCCGCGTTCCCTCAATCTGAAACGGAACAACCTCCCAACAGCTTGCTGGCGTTTTGTCGTCACTACACAAAGGGGTTTGAACGTCCACTGATCGCAATGTCGGTGTTGACCGCGTTGATCGCCGTGGCGGAAGTGTCTCTGTTCGGTTTTATGGGGAAAATGGTGGACTGGCTCACCAGCCAAAACCCAGAGACCTTTTTAGAGCAAGAAGGCTCAACCCTTATTGGCATGGGCTTACTCGTTCTTGTCGGCATGCCGTTGCTCGTCACGCTGCATTCTCTCGTGTTGCACCAGTCGCTGCTTGGCAACTATCCCATGTCGATTCGTTGGTTAGCGCACCGCTATTTGCTCAAGCAAAGCATTAGCTTCTACCAAAATGATTTTGCAGGCCGCGTCGCGACCAAAGTGATGCAAACAGCGCTTTCCATCCGCGAAACTGTTATGAAGTTGTTGGATGTCGCGGTTTACATCAGTGTCTACTTCTCGTCCATGTTGGTCATGGTTGGGCAAGCCGACATTCGCTTGATGATCCCACTCTTGATTTGGCTGTTGGCGTATATCGGTATTCAAATGTACTTCGTGCCTCGCTTGAAAGCGGTATCTACAGAGCAAGCCGATGCCCGCTCACTCATGACAGGACGCATTGTCGACAGCTACACCAACATCGCGACCGTTAAACTGTTTTCACACACTGATCGAGAGACGGAATACGCAGAAGAAGGCATGAATACCTTCCTTGATACCGTGCACCGCCAAATGCGATTAGCAACAGGTTTTAACATCGCGGTTGAGATCATCAACTATACCTTGGTGTTTTCTATTGCTGCTATCTCAATTTGGCTTTGGTTAGGTTCTGCAATTAGCGTGGGGGCAATTGCGATAGCCGTCAGTTTGGCGCTTCGTATTAACGGCATGTCGAAATGGATCATGTGGGAAATCGGCTCGTTGTTCGAAAACATCGGTACGGTGGTAGATGGCATGACCACCTTGGCTAAACCCGTTGAAGTCAGCGATAAAGTAAACGCACCAGTGCTGAACGTGCCAAAAGGTGAAATCTCATTTGATGATGTGCGCTTCCACTACGGTGAAGGCAAAGGCGTGATTGAGAAGTTGAACCTCAACATCAAACCGGGTGAAAAAGTGGGGTTGGTAGGCCGCTCTGGTGCCGGCAAATCTACCTTAGTGAACCTTCTGATGCGCTTCCACGATGTTGAAGGCGGCAATATTCGCATTGATGGACAGAGTATTTCTGACGTCACCCAAGATTCGCTTCGCGCCAATATAGGCATGGTGACACAGGATACGTCGTTATTGCACCGCTCGATCCGCGATAACATTCTCTATGGCAACCCAGATGCGGGTGAAGAGGCAATGCGCGACGCCAGCCGACGCGCACAAGCCCATGAATTCATCGAAACCTTGTCAGACCCACACGGCAACACAGGCTATGACTCCCAAGTGGGTGAGCGTGGTGTGAAATTGTCAGGAGGTCAGCGTCAACGCGTCGCGATTTCCCGCGTACTGCTGAAAGATGCCCCGATTCTGATCTTGGATGAAGCCACCTCCGCACTAGATTCAGAAGTCGAAGCGGCCATTCAAGAAAGTTTGTATCAGTTGATGGAAGGCAAAACCGTGATTGCCATTGCACACCGTTTGTCGACGATTGCTGCAATGGACCGTTTGATCGTGCTTGATAACGGTGAAATCGCCGAAGAAGGCACACACCAAGAACTGATCGCCAGTGGCGGCATTTATGCTCAGCTATGGCAGCATCAAACGGGCGGGTTCATCGGTGACTAGGTAGCACCTGATCGCGGAGCGGGTAATGAGAGAACCCGAACATTGCGAGATGTGTGTTCTTCCTTAAAAAGAGGTGCTTAATGCGCCTCTTTTTTGTATCTCCAAAAGCACAGATGTCGCAACAAAGGAATTCCTCTCCTACGCTTAGCTAGTAGAAATTGACCCAATGAGGAAAATGATATGCAACTTGCTAAGACCGCAACGAAAATCCTTTGTACGTCTCTCCTTTCTTTCGGCCTTATCGCATGTTCTGGCCACGACCCAGTGCCTGAGAGTAAATGCGGTGAGGTAGTAAAACATGCACAGAAAGTGCTAGGTGCAATGGCACCGAGTGCAGGTGAACTCATGAGCCAATGTAAAGCGGCGGATGACAGCGCGCGTGGCTGTGTCATGGCTGCGACCAAAAAAGGCGCGCTCGCTCAGTGCTTGTAATCTTGATCAATACAACGCGTTAACAAAAACAAATTGAAAAGCTGTTTCTCTAACAATGTTGTGCTGGCGTATACTGCCCCCAAATAAAATTCGGAGCTATGTATGCGCACCTCAACACTTGTGGGCATTAAAGTAGGGCTAATCCTTCTACTTGCGTTTATCGCCTTGATGGGTCAAACCAGCAATGCGCCTTATTCAGAATGGTTGAATGATGCCTTTATGGGCGTGGCATTTACATTCGCTTGGGGTCTTGGCGCACCAGAAATGCTGGCGTATGTGTTGTCAGTCTTGGTTTTTGCTGCAATTTTTGGCTGTGGTTTTGTCATTGGTCAGAAGTTTTCGAGAAAGCTCGACCACTAACAGATCATAAAAAAACGAGGGCATCTGCCCTCGCTTTTTTATTTAAGTCACCCCTTCGGGTGTTATCGCTCTTTCTCGTAAGGCCGCCCAATCGCTTTCGGCGCAACCGCTTTACCGATAAAGCCTGCCAACAACACCACCGTTAACACGTAAGGCAATGCCGAGAACACCTGTGTGGGAAGCACACCAATAAGCGGAATATCGACACCTTGCATGCGCGTTTCCAGCGCCGATAGGAAGCCAAACAGTAAACACGCCAACAGCGCATTACGTGGTTGCCATTTACCGAATATAACGGCAGCCAACGCGATGTAACCCTGCCCTGCGGTCATTTCTTTGCCAAACGCAGCATTTTGCGCAGTCGACAAATACGCCCCAGCAAGGCCACAAAGTAAGCCTGCAATCAGCACCGCCCGATAGCGTAACCAAACAACAGAAATACCCGCCGTATCAATCGCATTCGGCTCTTCGCCCACAGCACGTAAGCGCAAGCCAAAGCGTGTACGGAACAATACCCACCACGTCAAAATCGCAGCGACAAACGCCAGATAGACGAGAATGTTATGCCCTGAAATCACATCACGGTACAAAGGCCCTAGGTATGGAACAGTGTCACCAAGCCATTCTGCGCCAGGTAGCTCAGAAGGCAGAAAACGTTGTTCGCTGTGCAAGGTCGGCGTTTGACCGCCGCGCTCAAACCAGGCGTGACCGAGGGTTATCGTCATCCCTGAGGCAAAGAAATTCACCGCCAGACCAGAGATGATTTGGTCACCTTTTTGGGTGATCGAAGCATAACCGTGCACCAACGCCAGCAGCATCGATCCTAAAACAGCCGCGAATAAGCCAAGCCATGGGTTTCCCGTCACATAAGAAACCGCCGCCGCGACAAACGCGGAAAACAGCATTTTCCCTTCGAGGCCAATATCAACCACGCCAGCACGCTCAGAGAAAATCCCTGCCATTGCCGCAAAAATAAGCGGTACCGCAAGGCGAAGTGTCGAGTCAGCAGAGGAGAGTAGCCAGTTAAACAGTTCCATTTGCTGCCTCCTTGTCATTCGAACGGCGGCGAGAGAAGAAACCTTCTACCGGTTTGCGGATCATTCTGTCCAACGCCCCCGTGAAGAAAATCACTAAGCCTTGAATCACCATGATCAGCTCTGGGTTCAAGCTTGGCATCTCAAACTGCAGCTCAGTGCCCCCTTGGTAAAGCGCACCAAAAAGCAACGCCGCCACAATGATGCCGAAGGGGTGATTACGCCCCATCAAGGCCACGGCGATACCAATAAAACCAAAGCCGCCCGTGAAGTTCAGTATCAAGCGGTTTTGCGCACCAAAAACTTCATTGACGGCCATCAAGCCTGCCAACGCACCAGATATTGTCATTGCAATAATGATGATCTTCTTGGCATCGATACCCGCATATTCCGCCGCGTCAGCATTTTGACCCACCACGCGAATGGCATAACCAAGGCGGGTTCTAAACAGCATCAACCACACAAGATAGGCGACGATTAACGCGAGAATAATGGAAGGATTGAGCAGCGAAAATGGCAGTTCATAGCCCCAACTGCTTGCCAGCTCATAGAGCTTGGGGAACACCGCTTCTGGGTTGAAATAACGGGAATCCGTTGAGTTACCGCCGTACTTGGCAATGTGCTCAACCAAAGCGTACCCCATGACAGAGAATGCGATGAAGTTGAACATAATGGTGGTCACCACAATGTGAGAGCCACGCTTGGCTTGCAAATAACCCGGAATCGCCCCCCAAAGCGCACCAAATGCCGCCGAAACAATAATAGCGAGAGGCGCCATCAACCAAACAGAGAGCGTATCATCCAGCACCAGCATGAGAATACCGATGCCTAAACCCGCAATGTAAGCCTGCCCTTCACCACCGATATTGAATAAACCCGCATGGAAAGCGACGGCAACAGCAAGGCCAGTAAACACAAAGTTGGTTGCGTAATACAAGGTATTGTTAAGGCCACCGTATTCAAGGTTGGTCGCCCCTTGAATCATCACGCTAAAGGCTGCTGTCGGGCTTTCTCCAACCAGCAACACCACCAAGCTTGAAATGACGAGCGCGACGGTAAGCTGAATCAGAGGAACTAAAAATGTTTTCACCCACGTTGGGGCGCCTTCTTGTGGTTGGCTCATTCCTCGCCCTCCTGCTGTGCCGCGTTCGCCATCAATTTACCCAGATCGCGTTCATCAATGTCTTTCGCAATCACGTCACCCGTGATCTCACCGTCCACCAGCACAATGATGCGATCAGACAGCGACATGATTTCTTCTAATTCGGTTGAAACCAGCAAAATCGCCGCGCCTTTATCACGCGCTTCAATCAAGTTGCGGTGAATAAATTCAATCGCGCCGATATCCACACCACGCGTTGGCTGCCCTACCAAGAGCACGTCTGGTTCGCGCAACATCTCTCGAGCGATAATGAGTTTTTGCTGGTTACCGCCAGAGAAGTTGGCAGATTTTAAATGCGGGTCAGCAGGGCGCACATCGTATTGCGTCATCATGTGTCGCGTCGCGTCTTCAATCGCCGCAGGGTTCAGTAAACCTTTACCGTAAGCAATGTCATGTTGAAAGCCCAAAATCGCGCTTTCAGACGCAGGCATTGCCTTGACCAACCCTTGGCGGATGCGATCTTCCGGAATGTGTCCCACACCTAGCGCACGCATTTTTGCAGCGTCACGTTTCACCGTTGGCGTAAACAGTGTTTTTCCTTTGCTGGTCGATACAGAAAATTCGCCATGCTGCGGCACCATCACGCCAGAAAGCACGGACAAGAGTTCAGATTGCCCATTGCCAGACACGCCCGCGACACCCAAGATCTCGCCAGCACGCAATTCAAAATTCAGGGATTTCAGTCGCTCGACACCGCGGCTGTCTTTCCACGACACATCTTGCACAGACAGACGCGTATCCCCCGGTGTAGCATCGCTTTTATCCACAATCAATAACACTTTGCGCCCCACCATCAACTCGGCGAGTTCATCCACATTGGTGTTCGCTGTTTCACGGTGCGCAACCATGGTGCCTTGACGCATCACGGACACAGAATCCGTGATCGCCATGATCTCTTTTAGCTTGTGCGTGATAAGAATAATGGTGACACCCTGCGCTTTCAGGGTGTTGAGAATATCGAAAAATTGTTCTGTTTCTTGCGGCGTAAGAACCCCTGTCGGCTCATCCAAAATAAGAATGCGCGCGCCGCGATAGAAGGCTTTGAGGATTTCGACACGTTGTTGAAGGCCAACCGCCAGTTCTCCCACAATGGCATCGAGATCAACCGTTAGACCGTAATCTTCCTCGATTTTTTCCAACGCAGTACGGGCCGTTTTCGTCGCCACATTCAGCATGCTGTGGCCTTCTGCGCCAAGCATCACGTTTTCGAGTACAGAGAAGGTTTCCACCAACATGAAGTGCTGGTGAACCATGCCGATGCCATGAGAGATCGCATCTTGTGAATTGCGGATATTGACGGTTTCACCGTTGACTTCAATGTTGCCGGAATCGGCTTGATAGAAGCCATAGAGGATCGACATTAAGGTCGACTTACCAGCACCGTTTTCTCCAACAATGCCGTGAATGGTGCCTGGCATCACCAATAGATCGATGTCTTTATTTGCGTGAACCGCGCCAAACCGTTTGTTGATTCCACGCAGTTGGATTGCGGGATGTGTCATGCCTGCTCCTTGGCATTAAGAATGGTACGTCAGGGCGAAGCGACAGAATGCGCGTTATCCGTGGTGAGCACGAATCAGATCTATCAGGCACATTTCTCGCATTGCTTCACCGATTTTGCGGCACAAAGCAAATCGCCCCCTGACAAGCAATAAAGCACGTTCAGGGGGCGAACTTTTAGCGATTAATACTCACAAGAATCCGTGCTGAAGTAATCGTGAACCACAATCTTACCCGCGATGATGTCATCCCGGATTTGCTTCACGCGTGCTTCCATTTCTGGCGTGACGAGTGATTTGTTGTACTCGTCCAACGCCCAGTCAACACCGCCTTCTTTCAAGCCTAGCGCTTGAAGGCCCGGTGTGAACTCGCCCGCTTTCGCATCGCTAAACGCGTCTTGAACCGCCACGTCAACACGCTTAACCATGGACGTCAGCATCACGCCAGGGTGCAAGTAGTTTTGGTTTGAATCCACGCCAATCGCGTATTGGCTTTCATCAACGGCAGCTTGGTAAACACCAACGCCTGTACCACCCGCTGCGGCATACACCACATCAACGCCTTTATCGAACTGAGATTTTGCCAGCTCTGCGCCTTTGGTTGGGTTGTTCCATGCAGCAGGTGTTGAGCCTGTCATGTTCTGAATAACGTCGGCGTCTGCGCTTTGAAATTTCGCCCCTTGCTCATAACCACATGCAAATTTGCGGATCAGAGGGATGTCCATGCCGCCAACGAAGCCGACTTTGTCAGACTCACTTTTCATGACAGCCAGCGCGCCCACAAGGAACGAACCTTCATGCTCTTTGAAGACCACTGAACGCACGTTAGGTAGGTCAACCACGGCATCAATGATAACGAATTGTGTTTTCGGGAATTGTTTTGCAACTTTCTCTACGATCGGCGCTTGTTGGAAACCAACGGCAACAATCGGGCTAAAACCGCGTTGTGCCATACGCAACATTGCTTGCTCACGCTGTGCTTCGTTGGTGATTTCAAACTCGCCATAGCTCACACCCGTGTCTTGCTTAAAGGCTTCTGCACCGGTGTATGCGGCTTGGTTGAATGATTTGTCGAACTTACCACCCATGTCAAAAATGACTGAAGGCTTAAAGGCTGCTGCGTGTGCTGATGCTGACACGATGCCAAGCGCGACTGCTGCGGCTAATGTGGTGATTACTTTCATCCTTGCTACTCCGTCAATAGAGGTCCAATATTTCACCGAATTGTTAACATTAACATTTAAGCTACATTTCGAGCACTGTATATCGCGTCTCAATAGATGAAATCTTGAACATATTCACACACCCAAAGCATTTGCCGTATGGAAATCACTAAAAATCAGCGTGTTTCGCCATGATTTAGCGCTAAATCCAGCCAAACTAACCGATGATCGGAGGATGCAGAGGAAACCACACGCCCACTGTTATCAGAAATAAAACGGTATGTGTCTGAGGACGAACTCGGCCAAAACACCCCGCCATCCACCGCAACCAGATCATTAGATGGCAACACATAATCAAGTCGCAGCCCTCTTGCATGTGTTGCGCGGGATTTGTGTTTCGTATTAGACCCTGCAAGCGATTCAATCGCCCCATCACTGGTTGGAATATGCCGCGGTAGATGGTTATTTTCAGGAGAAGCGGTCTGGGTGATCAAAGGCTTAATGCTTGGGTGCGTTAGCAACCCTTGAATCACTTTCTTATCACCATCGCCGTTGGTGGGATCAGCATTGAGATCCCCCATCACAACAAAGGTATCTTCTTCCCCTAAACCACCCGTTTGCCCTGCGTCATCCACCAAATACGCCGCATTCTCAATGATGTCGCTCACAAAACGAAGTTCATCCGCGTTTCTGCGTAAGTTTCTGCGCTCTTTCCCATCAAAAACGGGTGGTGTGGGGTGACAGGCAACCACATGGATGATTTTCCCCTCGAGGTGAATAGGCACAACAACGTGGTTCTTTGAAGATAAACGCAGCGCAGATTCTGTGTCTTTATCGAAGAAGTGCTTCGGCATGCGATGGTTTGGCATGTCTGCCCATCGCAGAGATTGCCAACTACGAATATTGTCAGTGTCTATCGGATACCGACTCAATACCACGAACCCATATTGCCCATGATGACGCCCAAAGCCGTGCGCTTTTTGAGGCGCTTTAGACACATCTGTACCTTGCTGAATAGCGAGCCCTGTGTTTGTTGGGGGTAAGTAGCAGTGGGGGTAATGTATCGGTGATTCGCCCTGCTGGGATTTACCAAGGAAATGCTCAAGAAAGTACGCCAACATACCGTCATCACCACCTCCACCAAGGTGGTCAAATTCACACAACAAAAGCACGTCGGGGCGAACATGTTGAATAATGGCCGCGAGGTTTTTACATCGCGCAGAAGTCCGAGCGTCAGAGGTATCTTTGAGTGCCTCAAGCATGCCACCGGCGTTGTCAGCAGACATGGCAACATTAAACGTCGCAAAGCGGTATGCGTTTGCACCTTTGTTTTCAGTATCGGATGACAATACGAGAGAGGAAGAAAAGGAAGAAGACATGTAAGTGAAGGCGACCAAAAAGAGTGAATACGCTGATAGTAGCGTATTCACCGCGGACAAGGCATATCGCCTTGCCATTTTTCGTGGTCACTCACCCATGGCCGATTTACTCGCTGCTTCTTTTGCCAAGATAGGGCAATCAAGAAACAGGGCGTCAAAGACCTAAGAAGAAACGTGTACTTTTTCTTTCAATACCGAAGAAAGCGCGCGACGAATATTTTGCGCGTCAGGCTCTGCTCGGTGTGGTGCTGGCCCAAGTGCATCCAGCGCCGACAGGAAATCTTCCCGGCAAGCGCCCTCTTTGTCACGCAACCAATGCCCCACTTCTGTCAACGTGAAGGTTGGTCGCATGTGTGCCGCTTTGTATAACCGCCCAAGCCAAAACAAATCCCACTGGCTATCGCAAAGCACGTCATCGTAATAACACAGTGCATTGTTCAAATGCGTGCAAACATCTGACACCGAAACGCCTTGCGTGACCAAGTGCTGGCGGCTAATGCCGTGGATTTCCTTTTCCGCGAATTCATCCCAGTACTGCCATCCCTCTGGGGACGAATCCGGGTTAATGATCAAACTAATACTGTTTCCATCGGGTAAGCTGTAACCAACTTCTATCGGATATGACTCGTCTGACAATCCCGACGCTTCAAAATCGAGAGTAACCCACATATTATCGCTCCGTGATAATCTAGTGTATTCAAGAGACGCCTGAGGCTACGGCGGATCCAACCAAGAAATGACAACGGTGACCATCCGTTAGCTGCCCTGTCATTTTCTCTTCAAGTTGTCCGCACCTGTCCTCTTTCAGGCATAACCATATGCAACAACGGTACTACTACTGCTAAATGTAGTGATTCTTTACCAAGGTGACCGTCTTAACTTTGTCGGGCATCACCATAAATTCGGCGTTTATCACTTTTTGGAATAACCGCTTTCATTTAAGGCAACACAGACCATGCTCAAACCTGTTATTGGCTTCGCCGGATTCAGCGGCTCAGGCAAAACGACCCTGTTAGAAGGAGTCATCCCACTACTCAAACGCTCAGGGTTGCGTGTTGGACTGTTAAAACACAGCCATCACAACATCGAACCAGACTCGCCAAGGAAAGACAGCTATCGCCTTCGCTATGCCGGTTCCGATCAACTGTTACTCGCCACCTCTTCTCGCCATATGCTGTTCTTTGAATACCATGACGATGAAGACCGCGAGCCTGAGCTAAAAGAATGCCTCGCTCAACTTGACCTCAACAAATTGGACATCGTTTTGGTCGAAGGGTTTCGTGATGCAAGCCTGACAAAAATTGAAGTCCATCGACCAAGCCACGAAAAACCCTTGTTATGTGAACACGATAGGGACATCATCGCTATAGCCACTGACAGCCCCTCACCCCTTTGCGTTTCTAACTATATCCCGCAACTTGATATCAATAGTCACGAGGTGGTTGCAGGTTTTATTAAACACTGGCTTGAAACGGCGACCGACCCATCGCTTTACCTTGGCTTTGGTGAAAAAAACACGAACCATGGTGCGTAGCGTTTCGTTATTCACATGAAGAAAAATCTCCACATTCATCGTTAAAACATGCCGTACAGTTAATAATGTAGCTTGTTAATAGACGATCAATGTCAGGAAATGAAGATTCGCCTGTCGCTCATTCCAGTCAAAGTGATCACAATACTGTTAATAACACACTAGAAGAAAGAATATAGACATGAAGTCAACGACTCGTAGCGTCAAAAAACAAAAACACATTGCACTCGTTGCGCACGACCACTGTAAATCAGAGCTTCTGCGCTGGGTAAAAGAAAACAAAGAGTTACTCGCACAGCACATCTTATATGCCACAGGCACAACAGGTAACATCATCTCGAAAGAGACAGGACTAGAAATGACGTCTCTGATGAGCGGCCCAATGGGCGGTGACCAACAACTCGGCTCGCTGATTTGTGAGAAGAAAATCGACATGTTGGTGTTCTTCTGGGACCCACTCAGCGCCGTACCACACGACCCAGACGTGAAAGCGCTGCTTCGCATCGCGGCAGTGTGGAACATTCCTGTCGCCATTAACCGCGCATCAGCACGTTTTATGATCAGCTCACCAATGATGAGCGAAGACGTAGACACTGAAATTCCAGACTACGAAGCGTACCTTGCTGAGCGTCTGCACTGATGATCATCCAGCCTCAAATCCAGGGCGTTGTCGCGCGTAATTGCCATCCTTACGGTTGCCAAGCATCTGTAAGAGATCAAATTGAAACAGTTCGCGCACTTGTCCAAACCAATGCGATTGCCACCAAAGACAACACACCAAAGCGTGTACTTATCTTGGGGGCCTCGTCGGGATTTGGGCTGGCATCTCGCATCGCTTTGATGTTTGGCCCTGCAGCTGCATCCACCATTGGCGTGTCTTTTGAGCGTGGCCCTTCTGAAAAAGGGGTAGGAAGCGCGGGCTGGTATAACAATGTGTTTGTTAAGCAAGAGGCTGATGCGTCCGGCTTAACCACCAGCAATATCATTGGCGATGCCTTTTCCAACGATGTTCGCCAACAGGTCGCCGATACCATTCATCACCAATTCGGCGGAAAGGTCGACATGGTTGTGTATTCGCTCGCTACAGGCGTGAGACCTAACCCAGAAACGGGGGAGTTCTGGCGCTCTGCCATCAAACCCGTTGGCAAGACAGTCTCTGGCTACTCAATCAACCTCGAAAACCAATCTTTAGATTTGATGACGCTGCCTCCCGCCACCGAGCAAGAGATCGATGAAACCGTCAAGGTCATGGGCGGTGAGGACTGGCTAAATTGGATGTCGTTTTTGTCTGACAACCATTTGCTGGCAGAAGGCTGCGCGACGGTGTCCTATTCCTAT
>JBELME010000109.1:0-12404 GCA_042096095.1 Enterovibrio sp. | reverse complement strand
ATCTTATTAAAAGAATAGTCAGGATCTTTTTCTTTCGCAAAACACGATATAAGAATTTTTACACATTGATTTATCGACGCTATTTCAAATGCTCGAAACAATCACGCCAAAATTAATGACGATTATGTTAACTAAACGAAGGTTTTGAATCTGTCTCATTGCCTAGAATTTAGTGCGATAAATGATTCAAACGCCTACAGGTGACCAGAATCAACGGGCAGAATGAGCACCCACTCTATCGCTTACATCTCGTAATTTGATGATGCGGCAACCATTGCCCTGCTTTCTTTTGGATAAAAGAAAACCGCAAATGAATGCTCATTGCGGTTAGATGTGCAGAAATTACCTGCAAATGGACTCGAACTCAGTAGCCATGAACGCAGATTAAAAAGGTTTCTCCCCTCTCAGCTTCACGATTTCTCGCTCAACATCTTTTTGTGTTAAGCCAACATCTTTCAAAAATTGGGCATCATCTTTTCTGCGCTCAAGAGACGTGATTAACTCATGCTTTCGCCATAACAACCACACGGCATGAACCACCTTGGCGAAAGCGTTATGCTTAAATTGCTCAAACGGTGTTTTGCTCTCAGAACCTGTTACATGTGAGTTTTTTGCGCTATTGATTTTCATGCTTCACCCCGCTTATCGCTTTTAGACCTCTTGCTTGACAGATGCATTTTTAACCAATTTAATAATTCAGAAAAGCCAATAGTTTTTGCCCAATACTTCAAAGGAGTTGAAGTAATGACAAACTTCGATCTAGACCAACTAAGAACACTCGTCGCCATCGTTGATTGCGGTAACTTTGCTGCGGCTGCCAATAGTGTCCACCGAACACAGTCGGCGGTGAGTATGCAGATGAAAAAATTGGAAGAAGTTTCCGGTGTAGCACTCTTCCAAAAGAGAGGAAGACGCCATGAACTCACCACACACGGATTAACGCTAGTGAGCTATGCCAGACAAATGCTTCAACTCAATGATGAAGCACTCGCCCATTTTCACTGCCCTGATATGAATGGTGTGGTGAAGTTAGGTGTCTGTGACGACTACGTAAACCTTGTATTTCGCCGTATTCTCAATGGATTTTCCGAGAGATACCCAAATCTCCAGCTTTCCGTTCAAAGCAACAGCAGCCAGCGGTTACTAAGACAAGTAGTCGATGGCAGATTGGACTTGGCGTTAATCAATATCCATGACAATACCTATCCAGCGACCCCTTTATTTACAGAGAAACTGGTTTGGGCAAAAAGTAAGCATGTCATTTTCTGTAAAGATCGCCCTATCCCTATCGCGATTGAAAGTGATTGTCGTTGGGGAAGGCTTGCATTGGAGTTACTCGATCGTGCAGGTATGCCCTACCAAGTCGTGCTATCTGCTGCAGATTTCCATGGGCTAAATGCCGCAATTGAGTCTGGCATGGCGGTCTCTCTCATTGCTGCTTGCTCTGTAACAGACAAGATGGATCTTCTCGACTGGCTAAATAACGATAACCTTGAAACATCCATCGCCAGCGGACTATGCCTCAAGCCCGGCGCGAGTGAGCCCGCCGTTTTGGCGCTTTCAGACTATATTACTGAGTGGTATCTGCGTAGAAATCAGACCGCGGCGTAGAAAGTTGCAAAAATACGGTTCAAAGATGAGACATTAAGCCTACCGCTGAATGCAGACTCTTGCGCATCGTCATTTGCACTTTTAGACTTTTCATATTATTTGGACTAGCTAGTCGATATTTCTATGTGTTTCTCTCCGAATTATCAACGCCGACTGTTCACTGCTACTATCGCAATGGCAGGCTTGGTGCTTTCTGGGTGTGAATCCACATCATCGACCGAGCAAGATCCCAATTCTCATCACTACACAACGCCACGCCCTGATACCCTCGCGGCGTTTGGCAGCATGGAATCTCCCACTAACGTCGCACTCAGCGCTTACTATGAAGAGTGGCAAGGCACGCCTTACCAATGGGGCGGTGTAAATAAAAAAGGCATTGATTGTTCAGCCTTTACCCAGATCACGTATCGCACCGTATTTCAACACGCTTTACCAAGAACAACGCGCCAGCAAGTCAAATTGGGCGACAAAATAACGTTAAATGCAGCGAAGCATGGCGATTTGGTGTTTTTCAAAACAGGACCACAGCGTTTTCATGTCGGGATCTACGTGGGTGAGAAGCAATTCATGCACGCATCGTCGTCAAAAGGTGTGATTATCTCTCGTCTCGACAATCCATATTGGGCCTCCAAATTCTGGCAAGTTAGACGATATTCAACGCCCTCGCTTCTCGTTAAAAACTAACGGCTACATCTATACCCAAACAACCTGAAGATACGCGATGTCAGAGGCCATCAGTGCGTTCAATTCAAGGCAAATTTTTGTAGGAATAGTCATTCTATTTCACAGGAATTTAACGATGAAGTGGACGCACTGAGGGCCTCCCTTCGGGCGAGTTTATTGACGCCATGCTCGGTGTTATCCCTTTTTGATGGAGATCACTACATCGGCAAAGAGACGCCTAGATCATAACGTCAGTAAACCTCGCTAAATCCTGCATCTTCAGGTTGTTTGGGTATAAGTTCCTTAACGACAAACTTCCCTTATATTGACCGTTCTAAAGAACGTGTCGTCTTACCATGGGATGACAGAATGGTCATGGTGATACAGCTGGCCACTGTCACTGGCGGTTATGGCGTTAAACAGACTCACAATACGTGATGCTGTCGTCTCGGGGGAATAGAGCTTTTCTAGGGGCCAATTTTTCGTAAACGGTTCAGACAAGTCACTGGGGGTTGTTCCGGGGTGCATGGCAATCACGCTACTTTCTGGCGATTTCCGCCCCCATTCAATGGCAAGATTTTTAATGAACATATTCAATGCGGCTTTTGACATGCGGTAGCTGTACCAGCCGCCTAAACCATTGTCTTCAATACTTCCTACTTTTGCGCTTAGCGATATCCAACGCACCGAGGATTTTCGGATTAACAAAGGCGATACCGCCTGAGCAAGCACAACGGAAGGAAGCACATTAATGCGCATCGATTCTTGTAGCCAAACCGAATCCAATTGCATCACGTTTTTCTCAGGTTGATGCGTGTCGTTGTGCAGCACACCAGCGCACTGAATAACGCCAACTAAGGTCGCGAAATGCGGACTAAGAAAATGGGTAATGGTTTCCACGTTTGCATGGTTCGTCATATCAGTACATAGATGAGCGTTCGTAGAATGACCGTGACGGCTAATGCTAATGACGTGATAGCCCTGGCACCGAAGTGTGTCGAGAATTGCACGGCCAATCGTTCCATGTGAGCCAGCCACCAATACTGTTTTCTGCATCGTCTACCCTTAATTCGTTCTGCTAATATCATCTAAACGTATGATTTTCATTCAAACACAGCAAGAAAATGATCTTTCTTTTCGCCCATGCGTACTTTGTCTTGCTGTTTATCGTCGGAATTCTTTTATATGGCTCAAGAGACCATTTTGATCACAGGTGCAGGCCAGCGCGTTGGATTGGCCCTTGCTCAGCATTTTTCAAACCATCAATATCATGTCGTGGTGTCCTACCGCACTGAACACAAAGCGATTTCTGAACTGAGGGAACGTGGCGTTGAATGTATCCACGCGGACTTTTCAACCAATGAAGGCATTACCTCATTCGCAAATCATATCGCAGGGTTAGGCGTTCAAATCCGCGCATTAATTCATAACGCTTCAGACTGGAATGCGGAAAGCCAAACTGATGACTATCCCGCGTTGCTTGATCAGATGATGCAAATTCATGTGAAAACACCTTATTTGCTGAACTTGGCATTACACCCCTTTCTACAAGGCTCAAGTTCAGGCGGCCAGACGGGAAGCGCAGATATCATTCACTTCACCGACTATGTGGTGCGTAAAGGAAGTGCTAAACACATTGCCTATGCTGCGAGTAAAGCGGCATTGGAAAACCTCACCTTATCGTTTGCACAAAAGCTGGCACCTCGCGTGAAAGTGAACAGCATCGCTCCCGCTCTTATCATGTTTAATGCGGACGATTCTGAAGACTATAAAAGGAAAGCCCTTTCGAAATCTTTAATGGGCATCGCTCCTGGCGAACGTGAAGTAGTAAACGCCGTAGATTTCATCTTACAAAGCGCATATATGACGGGTCAAAGTGTCAACTTAGACGGCGGTCGCGCGCTCAAGTAATTCACCTTTAAAACGGATATCGATTATGCAAAACGCCATCATTACAATTACCAACTTACGTCTTCGCACCTATATTGGGTTCAATGACGAAGAACAACAGAAGAAGCAGGACGTCGTAATCAACATAGAAATTCACTACCCTGGCGAAAAAGCCTGTATGAACGACAACGTTGAAGACGCGCTAAATTACAAGGTGATCACCAAAAACATTATCGATCATGTTGAAAACGGTCGCTTCCTGTTGCTCGAAAAATTAGTTTCTAGTGTTCTAGACATCACAACCGAGCATCATTGGGTGACATACTCACGTGTCACCATCGACAAGCCCCATGCTCTAAGGTTTGCGGACTCAGTGTCACTCAGTTTAAGTTGGCAAAAGCCGTAATAAAACGGCTAGCTGTTCAGTATAATTGGACAGCTAGCGGTGAGTTCGTTCTATTTTTTCGAACAAGTTGTTCAATCGTGGCTGGTTATGCTCGCGCCACGATTAATTATAATTCACATCAACAACAACACTTCGGAAACAAAAAGGAATGAATAGGCCTTCACATTACAATTTAACGTTGCGCGTTATTCACTGGCTAACAGCACTTGTCGTTGTCGGACTTTTTGCTGTGGGTTGGTGGATGGTTGATCTGACGTATTACAGTAGCTGGTATAAAACAGCCCCTTTCTGGCACAAATCCATTGGTATTTGCTTGGCTGCTCTAACTGTATTCAGACTGGTCTGGCGCATTGTTAAAGGCACACCAGAAATCGAAGGAAAACCGCTAGAAAGAAAAGCAGCACATGCTGCCCACCACGTGATTTACCTTCTTCTGTTCGTGATTTTTGTTTCAGGTTACCTCATCTCTACCTCTGATGGTCGCGCAATCGAAGTCTTTAATGTCTTCTCAGCACCATCAATGGGCGAGCTATTTCCAAATCAATCTGACATCGCGGGTGCAGTTCATTACTACGCTGCATTCACGCTCATTGGCTTAGCCATTTTACATGCAGCCGCGGCCATAAAGCACCATGTCATCAATAAAGACAATACATTACGGAAAATGATCGGAGACAAGACATTATGAAGAAAACACTATTAGCTCTAGGACTTGCAGCTGCCACTTTGTCACCAACTTTTGCGATGGCTGATGACTACGTTATCGACACAAAAGGCGCGCACGCGTCAGTAAACTTCAAAGTTCCTCACTTGGGTTACAGCTTTATCAAAGGTCGCTTTAACGATTTCAGTGGCGAGTTTTCCTACGACCCAGCGAATGTAACGGCATCAGAAATTCAAGTGACAATTGATACAACCAGTCTCGACTCAAACCATGCTGAGCGTGACAAGCACTTACGCAGTGATGACTTTATCAATGCATCAAAGTTTTCTTCAGCATCGTTTAAAAGTACCTCTGTAGCCGAAAACGCAGACGGAACACTCACAATCAATGGTGATTTGACGCTACACGGCAAAACGAAACCCATTGCCATTGCTGCTAACTTCATCGGCGCAGGTGATGACCCATGGGGCGGTTACCGTGCAGGTTTTGAAGGTACGACACGCCTAGAGTTGGCTGACTTCGACATCCCAGTGGTTGGTGCATCAAGCTTTGTTGACCTAGAGCTTCACGTTGAAGGCGTTCGCAAGTAACCCGCAACGTAATCTACTCACTTTATTAGATTTTTCAGGCGGATAGTTTATCCGCCTTTTTATTTTGCTTTTTCAACCACCCATTTCCTTTAAAATCAGTGCTAAATACGCCCTCTCATCGCCACAACTGTTACAGTTTTCATACCTCTTGCGCTTTCACCTTTCAGATAAGACCTATGTCACAAAAACACCTTATCTGCGCGCGTATGGTAGTGGGCTAATTTTTATAACCGCGAGGGTCGCTATGTTTAATCCGATTCTATTCCGCCACCAACTTCATCGATCTCCTGAGCTTTCAGGCGCTGAAAAAAGAACGCATGAACTCCTCGTGAAAACCCTACGAACATTTGGTTATTCACCCATTGAAGGAGTCGGCGGACACGGTGTGGTGGTTAAAATAGACAGCGGATTACCGGGCCCTCACCTGCTTTTTCGCGCCGACACGGATGCGCTTCCCATCAACGAAATCGCCGTCCACCAGCATAGCTCTGAGCATGACGGCATCATGCACGCGTGCGGCCATGACGGGCACTCTGCGAGCCTGATGGCGCTAGCATATAGGTTGTCATTGTTTACGTTGCAGCGCGGCACTGTGACGCTGATTTTCCAGCCCTCAGAAGAGAATGGTCAAGGTGCGCTCGCAATGTTGGAAGATGATAAGTGGGAGAAAGGACGGATAGATTATGCCTTTGGTTACCATAATGTACCGGGATATCCATTGGGACAAATACTGTGTAGAGAAAACACATTTGCCTGCGCCTCAACAGGATTGTCCCTCACCTTTAAAGGCAAAACAGCGCATGCCGCCTACCCCGAAAGTGCGATAAACCCTACTTTTGCGATCAGGGCGCTCATGCAAGACATCGAAGTACTCCCCGGAGCCTTAGGTGGCCTAACACTAGCAACCCTTGTCCATGTAGACCTAGGTCACCCCGCATTTGGCACAACGCCTGAATCAGGACAACTCATGGTGACACTGCGCAGTGACAGCAATAAATGCTTTCAGCAGTTGTGCGACAGCCTAGAAGAAAAAGCGAAACTGTATGCCGAACGCGACGGGTTAACACTTAATATTGCATGGGACGATAACTTCAACGCGACCATCAATCACAGCGAAGCCAATATGTTACTAAAGCAGGCCTGCAAGGACATTGGCTTTCATTTTGCTGACTTGAAAGAGCCTATGCGTTGGTCAGAAGACTTTTCGGCATATTCTGCGCGATGGCCTTCGGCTTTTTTTGGCCTTGGCAGTGGCACTGAACATCCACCTTTGCACGATCCACATTATGATTTCCCTGATACTCTCATCGATATCTCGAGCAAAATATTCGAACAGATCATTAGAGACATGAATGGCCTGAGATAGCCTCTATTTTCCATGAGCGTTTATACCCATTGTTTTTGTTGGCCGCACTTATACGCAACACCCTTTGATTAGCGATAAAAAAACGGCTCATCGAGGTGAGCCGTTTTTATGTTTAGCACCGAATTCGAGCTAATTAGTATGTGCGCTTACAACTCACCACGAAGTGAAACCAGCTTAGCTTTGATCGCACGCGCTTTCTCTTCCGTCAGGTCATATTTCCACATAACAAGGATGGCAAGTGCAGCTGTTGATGCTGGAATGAGAATGTCCGCTAGACGCAAGTTGATCATGGTTTCAGCAGATTGACTTGCTGCGCCAGGATCGAAGCCCACCATCTTGATCACAAGACCACCGAGGATAAGCGCAAGTGCCTGACCCAGTTTGACCATTAGCCAGTAGATAGCACCAAATGTACCTTCGCGACGTGGCATACCGTTATCCAGTTCGTCCATGTCACACACATCCGCGGTCATACTCATCATCAGCGTAAACAGACCACCGATACCGAATGACATCAATGGAATCGGCATGAAGATCATCCAAGGGTTTGATGGATCGAAGCCCCACCACTTCAGCGCATAACCCACAATAGAGATCATGGTTGAGATAACGAAAGCGTTGCGCTTACCCCACTTGTTCGCCATCCAAGTGATAATTGGAATGACCAAGAACGCCGTCGTTATCGCACTGATGGTTGAGAACCATGCAGGCCAGCTACCCGTTGCACCATAGTCACCATCAAACATGTGGAACACGATAATGAAGAAGCTGAACGAAGCAACAAGCTGGAAACCGTTAAAGACGAGGAACGTTGCGCCACACAATCTAACGAATGGGCCGTTTTTAAACACTTTCTTAATGCCAGAGAAAACCACCGCTAAGTTTGTCCATATGGTTGCGAACGAAATTTCTGCACGGTTTTCCATTTTGTTCGAATCAATGCCCTTACAGAACAATCCAGGAAGGATACCTAATACGATACACGCGCCGGCAACATACAACGACAATGTACGAACGCCTTCCGCTTGGTTTTCAAACAAATCGGGATCAGCAATCAACACCCAGAACCAAGGTACAATCATCCAAGCAATTTGCCCCATAGTCTGAGCGAACGCCATCAAACGTGTGCGCTCGTTGTAGTCAGAGGTCATTTCATAACCCAGTGCAACGAAAGGCGTTGCGAACATGGTGTTACCAATGGTGAAGATCAGCGAGAAAATGAGGAAATACCAAAAGTTATACGCTTGTGATGCTTCAGGGTCGAGTTGCCAAAGTAACGCAAAGAATACGCCACTCAAGATTGCACCAACAACGATATAGGGTCTTCTGCGCCCCCATCGTGAATTGGTATTGTCCGTAATAAAGCCCATGATTGGATCTGTTAGGGCATCAAATAGTCGAGGAAGACCACCCAGCAGACCGGCCAGAAACGGGTCGATGCCAAAAGCGGTGATCAAAAAGAAGGAAAACACACCCAGTGCGCCGGGCAGCAAGTTGAGGGTTAAAGTCCCTGCCCCATACGCCCCTTTTTGTTTTACAGGAACTTGAGTACGACTTTCCGTGTCATGATTTGCGGTTGCTTCAATTTGTGACATAACTCATTTGTTAACCATATGTGAAAACGTGTCATGATACTAACGGTCTAGTGCGAGTGACTTCAAATGGAAACCAAACAACAGATACCTCTAAAAACCAAAAAAGAAAGCGCTTTCTTTGGCACCTTTATTTGATAGCGAACAAATGTTTCAAAATAAATGCAAATTATGACCGAGTTACACAATATTCAACCAAATATTGATAAATTTTCGGCATCTTTCATTTCAGTGACACAGGTTACACTTATTTTTACGGGTTATTGGCGGTATCGTCATTTTATTGTCACCCACGTGAAAAGATCGTTTTATCGACTCGTGATTTCACACTCAATAATCCACCGTACTTCATACGCTAACAAGCGCTAGAAACCAAGCTGTCCTCCCTGCAAGTTTGACTAACACGTACTTTTGTCACCTTCATTATGCCTAACATAAAGAAAGTGCTTTCATAGATTTTTAGACATAAAAAAAGCCTGCAGCAATGCGCTGCAGGCTTCGAATACGATCTATTGTCTTTACATGCTATTTTGCTGCTCGACGCTCTTCTACTGCATCCGCAAGACGCTGTAGAACGTGTTCTGTTGTTTCCCAGCCAATACAGGCATCCGTAATACTCTGACCGTATACAGGCGCTTTTCCATCAACCAAATCTTGACGACCTTCAACAAGGTGACTTTCAATCATCACACCGAAGATAGCGTCGTTACCACCAGCAACTTGGTTTGCTACGTCATCAGCAACAACCGCTTGACGCTTATAATCTTTACTGCTGTTCGCATGGCTGAAATCAATCATGAGCTTCTTACGCAATTTCGCAGAATCAAGCTGCTCCAGAATCGCAGAAACATGTTCAGCTGAATAGTTAGGTTCTTTACCGCCGCGCAGAATGATATGGCAATCTTCATTACCTGCTGTTTCTACAATCGCCGAATGACCGTATTTCGTCACAGACAAGAAGTGGTGCGGTGACTCTGCTGAGCGAATCGCGTCTGTTGCGATCTTGATGTTGCCATCAGTACCGTTTTTAAAACCAACAGGACAAGAAAGACCTGATGCCAGTTCACGGTGAACCTGAGATTCAGTAGTACGTGCGCCGATTGCACCCCAGCTGATCAAATCACCCATGTATTGCGGCGTGATCATATCGAGGAACTCACCTGCTGTTGGAAGACCCATGTCAGTGATGTCCAACAACAGTTTACGACCAATGCGAAGACCATCGTTCAATTTGAAGCTGTCATCCATGTACGGGTCGTTGATAAGGCCTTTCCAACCCACAGTGGTACGCGGTTTTTCAAAGTAAACACGCATAACAATTTCAAGCTGGCCTTTCAGTTTTTCGCGCAAAGGCATCAGTTTCTTTGCGTACTCAACAGCCGCTTCAGGATCATGGATTGAACATGGGCCGATAACAATCAGTAAACGATCATCTTGGTCGTTAAGAATGTTATGGATGGATTGGCGAGCATTAAACACGGTTTCTGACGCGTTATCTGTTGCCGGGAATTTTTCTAGGATCGCGACTGGCGGCAAAAGTTCTTTGATTTTGCTAATGCGAACGTCGTCTGTTTGATACATGCTCATATTTCACCCTTTTTCATTTCTTGCCGTCATTTCGTCTGTTCAAAACAACGAATGCTTCCTTCATATGCCGTTAACTTATCGCCAATCCAACGCAAGTGCAAACCTAATTTTACAGTATTTTAAAAATATTTATTGGTACAGTATATTGACTGACATGATTTATGTGCTAACAGTGAGTTCAAAATATGAGCAATGGAACATTTATATATTTATAATCAATGCATTAATTAAATTTAGTCATGTATTCAGTGGAAGCGGTTTAAGCCCAGGGAAGAGCAGTTCAAGATCTAAACTCGCCTCTAGCGCATCTGCTAATGCGTCAATACTCTTCTCTCGAAGTGCACCTAAGTTTGATTGTTTGGCGTTTTCCAAGCCCGCCCAATGAAGAAGCAATGCGCATGCATTTGGCGAGTCAAACACACCGTGCCAATAAGTGCCTAGCACCACGTCATCTTCGCTAACCAAACCATCGAAGGCCAAGTCGCCACTGCTCCCATCTTTGTATGAAATGGGCGATTGTCCACGGGTCACCGACACACCCATATGGATCTCATAACCTTTTACGGCCGCCTCTTGTCCCAACAAGGTTAATGTTCCAGTTTTCTGCCTGTGTACCTTTTCTTTCTCTATCGTGGTTTCACACTGCAAGTACCCCAACCCATCTACTGAGGCTGGCTCACCTTCAATGCCATAATGATCTGCAATACGTTGTCCTAGCATTTGATAGCCACCACAAATCCCCGCAATCTTACCGCCATAGCGAATATGCTTGGCAATTTGCTTATCCCAGCCGTAAGCGCGCAACGACGCGAAATCACTGATCACACTCTTGCTACCCGGTAGCACGATCAAATCTGCAGCGGGCAGTGGGTCTCCCAGACGAACAAATTGAAGGTTAACCTGAGGGTGCATTCTTAACGCATCAAAATCTGTGTGGTTACTGACGCGTGGATACACAGGCACCACGATATTGAACAACTCGGATTCTTTGTCCTCTGACTGCACAGTATCAATGGCATCTTCAGCATCCAGCATCAAACCCTGTAGGTAAGGAATCACACCAATCGCGGGCTTACCCGTTTTCTCCTCTAGCCAATCTAAGCCAGGCTCTAGCAGCTTAATGTCGCCACGGAATCGATTGATGACAAAACCAATCACACGATCTTGTTCTGACTGAGACAAACAATCTAACGTGCCAGTTAGGTGTGCGAACACCCCACCACGGTCGATGTCAGCAACAATGATCACAGGCACATCTGCCACTTCAGCAAACCCCATGTTTGCGATGTCATTGGCGCGCAAATTCACTTCGGCGGGACTGCCCGCACCTTCAATCAATATTGTGTCGAATTGGCTTTGTAGGAGGCAAAAAGACGCCATCACAGGTGTCATCGCAAATTCTTTGTAGGACTGAAAGCCAATCGCATCCATAGATTCGGTTGCCTTACCCTGTAAAATGATTTGCGCTGCACAATCGGAGTTTGGTTTCAGCAAAATGGGGTTCATGTGAACGGTCGGTTCAACACCACATGCAAACGCTTGAAAAGCCTGCGCCCTGCCTATTTCCCCGCCATCTTTTGTCACAGCGCTGTTTAGCGCCATGTTTTGCGATTTAAAAGGCGCAACAGAAATGCCACGACGAGCGAGCACACGCCCTAGACCAGAAACTAAAACACTTTTTCCCGCGTCGGACGTTGTACCTTGCACCATGAGGGCTTTGTGAGTAGAGAGCATGTAGTAAACCTGAATATACTGAGGGGTGTAGATATCTATGAGGTTCAATAATCGTAACCCCCTTGTCTTCAAAGCGAAATCCCGCTTCTTGACCTAGTGGTTAGATGCAAAGATACCACACCGCTTGCATAAAAATGTTACCTAAATCCTCGCTCAAAAAAATGTTTGTAATCTTCATCAAATTTATACGCTCCACACCTGCAACTTTCATCCAGCTACTCATACACTCAAGCGCAAGTAATACTTTATATAAGGCATGGAAAGTTGTGAATACGAGAAAAAGAACGCGCGCTATTCGAAC
>JBELME010000108.1:0-12724 GCA_042096095.1 Enterovibrio sp. | reverse complement strand
CGCAGGCGTGAAGGGATTGAGCAAAATATGAACACACGTAATCTCGCCCTGGCACTAGGCCCCTGTGAATAAACGTAAATAATATAAAAGAAGCACATAAGTGCTCCTTTACTTGCGTCACATACGCGCTATTCATTCGATATGTCTACTTGACCGTTGCACCTACAACATCCTAAACACAGGCAATATATCGGTCTAATAGTGCTGTCTAATGAAGGTAAACCTTCACCAGCGTTTCCGGCTCTAGTTCTATGTAGTAATTACCCTTTTTTTCACCGTCAAGGTATTCAACATACACAGAACCTTCGACGGGACATTGCTTATCTTCATAGCATTGCAGTAGCTCACCAAATTCATTCATACAGATCATAAATAGCACCTCAACTCACTCTCAATCCCTATCGAAAACGACTTAACCCTATATTTTTTCTGTCTCTTCTTTTACTTGATGATATTCCGTATATAGACATGAGCATATAACAGGCCAAGGTTATAAAATCGTAAATAGTTGTTTATTTTCATAGAGTAAACTAGGTAGGAACACAGTGTTCGGCAATGGCAGCGGCATCTTATTGCAAAACGATTTTCATATTGCGACGAGCGTGTACGAAAAACGGCCAACAAAAACGTCACAGCGGCACACCAACAGATTCGAAAGCAGACACGCAGAATAGCGAAGCTGCGAATTCAGAGAAGAAAAAGCGCGGTATCGGCTTTTGGATTTTTGCGATTGTCTTTTCTCCGAAAATATTGATTGTCGCCATCGCTCGCGCCTCAACCACGGCGAAAATAGCATTCGGCGCATCACTCTTCTTTTGGGTGTATTACTTCTTTATGTGATTCCGCGATTTGCTCTCACACATGCACCTCTTGAGCGCCAGCATACGTTCGAGGGGTTCCGTGATACCGTCTGGCATTATCACTCTGACAGTTCTCGCACGCCGTGGCATAATCTGTCCCCTACAACGATCAATAACAAAAGAAAGCAACGATGAAACTGATTGATAAACTGGCTTGGCTGACCATCAAAGACGGCAAACTTCTGGCGGTACGTTCTAAAGGGAAAACGCTGTTCTACCTGCCAGGTGGAAAACGCGAACAAGGTGAAACGGACGAGCAAGCGCTGATTCGCGAAATCAAAGAAGAACTGTCTGTTGATTTGGTGCCAGAAAACCTCAAGTATGTTGACACCTTTACTGGCCCTGCTGATGGCAAAGCGGATGGTGTGTCTGTGCAATTAACCTGCTACTTCGCCGATTACACAGGCGAGCTAGTTGCAGATTCAGAAATTGAAGAGTTGGCTTACTTAGGGGCAGCGGATGAATCTGTGACCTCAAAAGCGGCGTGGATTGCAATGGTATCGCTCATTGAGCAAGGGCATATCACCCAATAATTGCTCCCTTCAAATAGAAAGAAAACGCGCCACGATGGCGCGTTTTCTTATTCGGGTTACGACGTTACGATAGCAGCATCTCGAACGCCACTTCATCAGATTCCGTCACACAAAATGTCGTGACTAGGGTGGCGGCATCATGTGGCGCGAGTGTTCTTACTTTCCCATGCCATTCCAATTCGCAATAAGGGTACGCAGCGGAGTTGTAGACTTCAAAGGCATTCCCATGCGCATAGTCAGTCGCATCTGTCAGCGCTTCAACAAAAGAAGTGAGCAACAAACCTTTCGAGGTATTTTCAATGGGGCAATACGCCAACGCTGTCGAGGAATCAGGATGAACACCGACTTTAAATTCGTTATCATCGTTGCAAACCACCACCCCATGACGTCCTGCCGTTTGCAGATTGTTCGCGGGCTCGCCGAAGTACGTCTCTGCCTTTGATGCCACCATTGCTTATAAGCAATGGTGGCATTGCGCTGCAATATCATTACTGACCAACACCCAACCTTGACCTCGTCTACGCCTTGATTGGTGATCTGATGATGTATTTCAAACTGCCCTTCCACGGTTTCAGACAAAGACACCGTTCTGGTAATCACCAATCCATCGCTATTTTTAGGACTGGTCATTTTCACGGAATGCGAACCTACGTATTCAAGGTGGTATGCCGCTGAGTCCAGCACAGGAATCGGGCCCTTATCCTGCCAATAACGTTCTGGTGCAAGCCATGTTTTCTCACCGCCCCATAACGGAAAAGGGACATGCTTAGCCCGCGTCGGGAAGGTGTTTAACTCACCTGTCACTGAATCTGCATGAATGCCCTTCAAATCAGGGTTGGTAAACAATAGCGAGTGTCCCTTGTACACCACATCCATAAGACGCCCACCAATGCTGGGCATCAAAATCAACGATAGATCGCCACGTGCCAGCGTGGTCTCTTGCCAAGTATTTTCCATAGTCAAACCTTTGTATCCCCAAATACCAGTCGCGCTGGTTTAGTTGCTGAGTTTTATCTTTTTTTTTGAGCGGAAATCATACTCACTCATAAAAATAGAAGATGCCTGTTTTCCTAGAATCTGCAGAAATTGTCGTGTTTTGTTGTTTCACTCATTCGTGCAGATCCATATCCATCAAAGCATTCCGCTTTCCTCAATAAAAAACGCGCCCTGTTGGCGCGTTTTTTTCGGTCTTCTTTTAACAAACTTTCGCTAACCGATAACGTCAGTCAAAGCGCGGTTCAACACCCATTTGGTCGAAACAGAACGCATACACATCCGCATTCAAATCCAGCACTTTATGAGTAGGCATCCCAACGCCATGGCCTGCATTCACATCAATACGAATCAACACAGGGTTGTCACCGGCATGTTTGGCTTGAAGTTCAGCGATGAACTTGTAGGAATGCGCGGGGACAACGCGATCGTCATGGTCTGCGGTAGTGACCAAGGTGGATGGATACGCCACACCCTCTTTCACGTTGTGAACAGGCGAATAGCCCAGTAGATACTCGAACATGTCTTGGCTTTGGGCTGACGTACCAAAGTCATAGGCCCAGCCTTCGCCTGAGGTGAAGGTGTGGTAACGCAGCATGTCGAGCACGCCAACGGCAGGGAGCGCGACGCGGAACAGTTCAGGTCGCTGCGTCATGCATGCACCCACCAGCAGACCACCGTTTGAGCCACCACGGATCGCGAGTTTATCGGGCGATGTGTATTTCGCATCAATCAGGTATTCCGCGGCTACGATGAAATCATCAAACACATTCTGCTTTTGCTGCTGTGTGCCGGCATCGTGCCACGCTTTCCCGTATTCGCCGCCACCACGAAGGTTCGCCACGGCATAAATGCCGCCAAGCTCAATCCATGTCGCCACATTGGGGTTGAACGCAGGCTCAAGGCTGATATTGAAACCGCCATAGCCATACAGAATCGTCGGATGACTGCCATCCAGCGTAATACCTTTACGGTAGCAGATAGTCATCGGCACTTTCGTGCCATCTTTAGAGGTATAAAACACCTGCTTAGATTCCAACTGAGCGCTATCGATGACACATTCACTCTTGCGGAACAGAGTGACATCGCCATGTTCAGGATCGTAACGATAGATGGCACTCGCCGTGGTGTAATTGGTAAAGCTAAAGAACAAATCCGTGTCTTGTGCGCGCGCACTGAAGCCCGATGCGCTGCCGATATCATGGAGCTGGATGTCCCGTACTTTCTCGCCAGAAAGGCGATATTGGGTCACTTGGGTTTGCACATCGACCAAGTAACTGACAAACAAATACCCACACCCAGTGCCAATGCTGAGTTCATGTTCGGTTTCAGGGATCAAATCTTGCCAATGGGCTTGTGTCGGTGTGGCGGCATCGACTGAGACAATACGTCCCATCGGTGCATCGAGGTTGGTGTATAGAATGAGTGTGCCGTCGTGATGCTCAATCACGTCGCTGTCGAACGAATCATCCTGCGTTAAACAGGTTAATGGCGTGCCCGCGTTTAGGTCTTGCACATAAAGCATGTTACCCGACGTGGCATTCGCGCCGCTGATCACCAAGAAGCGATCATCTTCCGTCATGTAACCGCCAACATAGCGGTATTGCGGGTCACCTTCGCCACCAAAGACTAATTCATCATCACATTGCGCCGTGCCAATGCGGTGGAAATAGAGTTTATGATGTTCAGTACGTGCTGACAGTTCACTGCCTTCTGGCTTGTCATAAGTCGAATAGTAAAAGCCTTCACTACCACGCCATGAGATACCTGAAAACTTCACGTTCTCTATGGTGTCACCCAGTGCGTTGCCCGACGCCGCATCAATCACATACACAGTGCGCCAATCACTGCCGCCTTCAGAGGTAGAGTACACCACCAGCGAATCATCACGAGAAAACTGCAAACGATCGAGCGACGTGGTGCCTTCACCACTCCAGGTGTTGGGGTCAAGAAACACCTCAGGTTCAGCCGCGTCTGTGTTGTCACTGTGTGTGTTTGAACGGTAAAGAATCGCATGATCTTGCAAGCCGTCATTGCGATAGAAATAGGTGTAATCGCCACGCACGAACGGGCTCGATTGCTTCACGTAGTTGTTCGCGTGGATCAAACGCGAGCCAATTTCTTCACGGCATGCGATCGCGCGAAGGTAATCAAAGGTCACGGCGTTTTGGGCATCGACCCAATCGGCCGTTTCATCGCTTAAATCATCTTCTAGCCAGCGATAAGGATCTGGAATGGGGGTGGAAAAGTAAGTGTCTACGGTGTCGTCTTTGCGAGTTTGGGGATACCGGAACATGTGTCACTCCGTGCTGACATTATGTTTTTCATCATAACGAAAGGCGCGAACTTCTGCCTAACGTTTCTACCCAAACAGCACAGTGTTCAATGTCTCTGAAGCAATATTGTATCCACATATCGGAGGACATATCCCTTGTTTCGATTTATTTCCCCCTCTCTCTCGGCCAGTCTTTTTCGACATCACTCGCAAAATGTCTAACCGATAAACACGACCGCTCACTTAATTTTCAACAACCAAGCACGAGATGCCTTTTCGACGCCTTAGTATTAAATATCGAGGTAACTAATTAATTTTACTGTGAGCGAACTAAAGGGGGATTTTCTGGGCATTTCACTTTATCGACACAAAAGGTGATCTTTTTCATTCACGCTATCAATGATTCTCAGTTACTAGCAGGAAATCTCAATTGCTCACGTGCCGGAACATCTGCTTAAATAGTCACCGACCTATTAAGAAAGGAGGCAAAATAATGTCGATCACAACCGATACTTATGCGATGCGCGAGACACTGAAACGCCTCAATAAAGATGCAACAAACACCATAGATAAGGCAGATAACTGCACCGTAAAACTGAGCGATCTTTCTACCCTGTTGGCAGCATATAAAATCGAGCTCAACAAAGGTAATCAACTGCGAAAACTTCTGGACCAAAACACCAACGCCCAATAGGCGTTATCACGTCGCCTATCGTTAATCCCTCAAGCGCCCACATGGCAATAGGCGACGTTTTTATTAGATACATCCCTATTCAATACTCCTGCCCATCTTGTCCGATATTTATTTCTCTCCCCGATAAAACTGCATGGGTGCAGCTGTTATATCAATACTCTTTACAGGGAAAAGAAACTCATGATAAATTCGCGCAATTGACGGCAAAGCGCCGAACGAACCAGCACCAATAAAGTAACGCAACCAGGAGGAACAAGATGATTGTAGCAATGACCCACCCGGCAGGAACCGTACGCTAAGCAGCGCATTTTAAACGATCGGTAAAACCGCGTTTACGCCCTCAGCGACCCCCTTCCTTTGCCCGGTGAATCTCGACCGGGGTCTTTCCAAATTGATTCGACCCTACAACACTCTGTTACTCAAACACACAGAGCGACTCTCTGTGCGTAGGGAAAAGCAATGACATCTTTAAAAACATTGAGCCAACTTGGCTGGCAACCTGTATTTCAACAACAACTGACTCTGGAAGATTACGAAAATTGTCGTATCGCCAGAATTGCAGAGCATCACCGTAGCCACTATGTATTGATCAGCGAATCGGGCATCGAATCGCTTGAAATCCGCCCCTCGTTTCCCAGTATGACGGTTGGTGATTGGCTTTTATTGGATGATGACGGTCAGTTCATTCGCCGGCTCGATCGCCAATCTTTGTTTGCGCGCAAAGGCGCAGGCACGAAAGTGATTGAACAGTTGATTGCCGCCAACATCGACACCGCGTTTGTGGTATGCGCCTTGGATCATGACTTCAACCTGAACCGCATCGAACGCTATTTGGCGATGTGTGCAGATGCATCCGTTGAACCTGTGGTGGTCTTAACCAAGCGAGACCTTGCAGAAAGTAGCCTTGATACAGACGGCAACGCGTTCGATGTGAATGATACCCTTCGTTCTGTCGAAGCATTGGCGCCTTTTTTGGCGGTTGAAGCGATAAACGCCCTCGACGAACACACCACGAGCACCATTAGTCCTTGGCTAAAGCCGGGAAAAACGTTGGTCGTGATGGGGTCATCTGGCGTGGGTAAATCCACCTTGGTGAACACATTGTTAGGGGATGCCGTGCAAGCAACCGGCGGTATTCGTGAAAGTGATAGTAAAGGTCGCCACACCACGACAGCAAGGAGCCTGCACTGTTTGCCTTCAGGCGCTGTATTACTCGACACGCCGGGAATGCGCGAATTGAAGATCTTTGATAGTGAAGACGGGCTCAACACCCTGTTTGCCGAAATCAAAGAACTTGAAACGCAATGTCGATTTGGCGACTGCCACCATGGTAACGAACCCGGCTGTGCTATTCGTGCAGCCTTGAAAACCGGAGAGATCGACGAACGCCGTTTGAACAATTACCTCAAACTGCAAGAGGAAGATGCTCGCAACTCGGCGACCATGGCGCAAAAACGCGCAAAGGATAAAGCCTTCACAAAAATGGTGAACACGGTGCAATCCAGCCATCGCCATATGAAGAAAGGGTTCTAACACCCCAAGACATGATGTTTCTAATAAAACGAAAAAGGAAGCGTGGACTAGCACTCTCCGAGCGGGCTGTCCCTCGTGCGCTCGAGTGGAAAGCCGACATTCTCGATAGCCTGAGTGCAACCCACTACCGCGACCTGATCAAAGCGCTGGAAGCATTGCAGCGTCACGCGCAAGAAATGCACACCTCAAAATAACAAGCCTTGGCATGGACCCGCTTTAAATAGCGGCCTCCATCGCCTACGCTTTTTATATCTTAATCAACGCATTATTTAATCTTTAGAACACATGCCGATCACGAATTTCGAAAGAGTAGTCACGCGCTATCCTCAGCAAATGCTGGGTGATGGAACCTCAAGGATGGCGCTTCATCGAATTACTAACAGGGACTCACTATGGACATGCTAGCAGGGCTACTTTCCGGCCTTCCTAACTTTCTGATCTACTTCGCGACCTCAATTGCCTTCGTTCTCATTTTCAAATTTATCTATGTGCGCATCACGCCATACGATGAATGGTCGTTGATCAAAGATGACAAAAGCGTCACTGCTGCTGTTGCGCTGGGCGGCGCATTCTTAGGTTACTGTCTCGCCATTGCAGGGGCGGCGCAGAACTCCGTCAACATCATCGATTTTATGGTGTGGGGTGTGATTGCCATGATCGCGCAGTTCATTGCTTTCGCGATCGTGCGCTTTTTGCTGCTCAAAGAGCTGACCAAGCGCATCGAAAACGACGAATTGCCTGCCGGTATCGTGCTAGCAGTCGTCTCTGTGTCCATTGGCATTTTGAATGCCGCGTGTCTGACCTATTAATTCGGGAGAGACACCATGTCGCAGCACAATACCGAGCAACAACCTACTCGCTCCAAGCGCAGCAATAACGTTAAACGTTCAGCCATGAACAAGGCCGCAAAAGTGATCCCTTTCGCGTTCGTTGGTGGCATTTCTGGGTGTTTTTTTGAACCTGAAACTGAAGGCTTTGTGTTCGAAAACCCACGCCAATGTGGGAATTCATTTCCTGAACAAATGGAAGAGTGCGAAATCGCGTATCAAGAAGCCTTACGCGACGCCGCTGAATCCGCGCCGCGTTATTATAACCAACAAGAATGTGAAATGGACTTTTTGGACGGTTGTCAGCGCTACTCATCGTTTTTCATTCCTGCGTTTGCGGGGTATTTTTTCGCTCGCGGGTTGGATGACGATTACTTCAAGCGCAAGAAAAAGCGCTACTACTCACAACCGCTTTATCGTTACCGCGGTAAGTTCTTTTCTGGCGATGGAAAATCCTACGGCAACGTGGCGAACAAGGCGGTGAACGTCAGTTCGAGCACGATTAACCGTAAAGGCGGCACCGTCGGTCAAGTGATGTCACGTGGCGGCTTCGGTAAATCCGTGTCATCGTTATCACGCTCATCGAGCCGAGGCGGATAACACATGTTCCGTCGGGATATCTCTGAACGTCCTCATTGGCGCGAACTCGCCAAGAAATATGGGTTTGGTTTTCACTCCATGTATGACGCCCCGTATTGGGACGAAACGGCGTATTACCAATTTAACCTCAAGCAAATTGAGGAAGATTTAGAGAAACCGACGGAAGAAATCCACCAAATGTGTTTAGACGTGGTGGAAAAAGTGGTGCGAGACGATGCGTTATTGCAGCGTTTTGGCATCTCTGAAAACATGTGGGATTTGGTCGCAAACTCTTGGCGTCGACGCGATCCTTCGCTGTATGCTCGCCTTGATTTTGCGTATGACGGCGTCAACCCAGCCAAACTTTATGAGAACAATGCAGATACGCCCACTTCTCTCTTCGAGACAGGGTTTTGGCAATGGGTGTGGTTAGAAGATGTGGTCGACAGTGGCCGCATTCATCGAAACGCCGATCAGTTCAATATCTTGCAAGACTTCATCATCGAACGCTTTGCCGATCTTTCGCGTCGACAACCGGGGCAAACGCTGCATTTCAGTTGCTGCAAAGACACGGAAGAAGACAGAGCCACGGTGCAATACCTTGAAGATTGCGCCATTGAAGCAGGATTGCACACAGCCTTTGTATTTGTGGAAGACATTGGCGTTAATACCCTCGGTGAATTTATCGACCTCGGCGATCGCCCTATCCGTTGGATGTTTAAGCTCTACCCTTGGGAGTTTATGTTTGACGAGGAATACGCCACGCACCTTAAAACGTCTACCGTCAATTGGTTAGAGCCTATGTGGAAGTCTGTGCTTTCCAACAAAGCCCTGCTGCCCATGCTTTGGCAAATGCAGCCAAACCATCCGAATTTGCTGCCTGCCTATTTCGCTGACGACCCAAAGGCCTCTTCATTAACCGACTTCGTGATCAAGCCTTTGTTCTCACGCGAAGGCGCAAACATCGAAATCATCCGAGACGGCAAGTCGTTCGTCAAAACTGACGGCCCTTACGCATCAACACAGGCGATTGTTCAGCAATACCAGCCGCTCCCTAAGTTTGGGGACAGCTACACCTTAATCGGCAGTTGGCTCGTCAACGATCGCGCGGCGGGCATTTCCATTCGCGAAGACGCCAGTTTGATCACCCAAGACGTTGCGCGATATATCCCACACATTATTCTTTAACGTCGCGCTTCATCTTTTCCTATGTTCCTCTTTTAATTCCCCCTCCTCGCAACGCGAGCATAAGATGTTGATTTATCGAGATTGGTACGTCTTCTCCCTTTTGAATCGCTTATCTTTTAAAAATAAATGTCCCCGTTTGGTCACCGTCAAACGTTGTCTATACGAGATCAAATCTCACAACAACAATTCATGATATGGAGAGACGAAGATGAAAGAATTTATGTTTATCTACCAAGGTGGTGACCCAGAATGGATGCAGCACACTTCCTCTGAAGATATGGCTGCAGTGATGAAGTGCTGGGAAGACTGGATGACCAAACTGCAGGAAGCAGGGGAGCTTGTGACTGGGGGCTCACCGCTACATTTTGATGGCAAACGTGTCACGCCTGATATGGTCGTGACGGATATTGCTGCCGCCGAATTCAAAGAACTTGTGAGTGGCTACTCCATTGTTCGCGCAGCAAACCTAGAAGCGGCAACCGAGCTTGGAAAAACCTGTCCTATCTTCCAATCGCCTGGCGTAACGCTTGAAGTGCGCGAAGTGGTTCAAATGGGCTAAAAGCTAATCCGTTAACATCCGTCAGTTAACATCCCTCTGTTAACCGGCGAGGAGGCGTTCGATTTGAGCAAGCATCAGTTGCTGCTCTTGTTGAGTGCCTCCTCTTTTTTGTGCTTCTTCTGCTAATTGATGGGCCTTTGCTCTGTTACCTGATTTAGCGTGAATGTGAGCCAAAATAGCGAACGGCAAATGGGAATGTTCCATGCCATGCTTTGCTTGAATAGCCGCAACGCGTTGAAGCGCCCGCTTTTCTTGCCCTTGGTAGGCGATCGCGATGGCCTTATTGAGTTTGGCAACTGGCGATGCAGACACATCAATGAGCCGCGCATAGTAAGCCTCAACCTTCTTCCAGTTGGTCAATTCAAACGTCTCTGCGATACAGTGCTCTTGAGCAATCAATGCTTCGCAGCAAAAGCGCCCAGCATCTTGCAATGTCTCTGGCATATTCAGCGTAGCAAGCGTGATGAATTGCTGGCCCATGCGCACAGTGTCTCGTTCCCACAACCCACGTTCTTGCAAATCCAAAGGAACAGGATTGCCATTCGCATCCGTTCTTGCGGCAAGGCGCGCCATGTGAAAATGCATCAGCGCATACAAGGCCAAGGTCTCTCGATTGGCGATGTGTGGCGCTTCCACCAGCGTGCCCACCAAAGCCATTGCTTCTCGGCAGAAGTCGATATCAATGGCTTTCTTACCATCAGAGCAATACACGCCTTCGTTGAACAAGAGATACAAAGACACATGAACCGTGTCCAGCGCTTGCTCAATGTGCGCGGGCGAAGGCTGTTTAAAGGGGGATTGTTTAAGCTGATTTCGAGTGCGATGCAGGCGCTTTTTAATGGTTTCTTCAGGCACCAACAACGCACGGGAAATGGCCGACAGGCTAAAACCACACAAGAGTTTCAAGATCAAAGGCAGTTGGTTTTCTGGCTTGAGGTGAGGGTGACAACACCAGAAAATCATGCGAAGCGTGTCATCTTTGATCGCCTCTTCACTGAATTCTCGTTCTATGGTTCGAGTAAGTGTGCACTCACTTTCGAGGAATTGGGATAGGTCGTCGGCAAAGCGGTGTTTGTTCTTGTTCGCGCGGATCACATCAATTGCATGGTTCTTCGCGGTTTGCATCAACCAGCCTTCGGGATTTTCCGGCTCGCCATGCACTTTCCAATGCTTCAATGCTTTACCAAAAGCTTCTTGCATGGTGTCTTCTGCCAACTCGATATTCTCGACACCAAAGATACGCGTTAACGCCGCCAGCACCTTGGCGGACTCTGCGCGATAAAGTCGATCAATGCGGTTTAACAGCTCTGGCATTCCCACTCCTTGTCTGCCTCCTCTCAGGTATAGCGCATCACCCGGAGAGAAGCAGCTCCCTAATGGCTTATGCCCATGATTCGTTCAGTTTTACTCTTGTTTGATACAGGTTTCGCCGATCAGAAAACGGCTCCTGAGAGCCGTTTTTTAATTTGCCTGATCCACGACAAAAATCGTTACGATTCTTGCGGTGTCGGCACCATTGGATAGCGCAGGCCAGCCATGTGCTCAATGCAATGAATTACCTGACAGCTGTAACCAAACTCATTGTCATACCAGATATACAGTACACAACGGTTGCCATCCGCAATGGTGGCTTCGCTGTCCACCACACCCGCATAGCGAGAACCAACAATGTCCGACGACACGATTTCCGTCGATTGCGTGTAATCAACTTGACCTGCCAGCGGTGACACAAGCGCCGTATCACGTAAAAAGGCGTTAAGAGACTCACGCTCTACATCGGCGCCAAGGTTAAGGTTAGCAATCGCCATCGACACATTTGGTGTTGGTACGCGAATCGAGTTACCCGTGAGCTTGCCTTTCAGTGCAGGCAAGGCTTTCGCAACGGCGGTTGCAGCACCGGTGGACGTTAACACCATGTTCAATGAGGCAGCACGACCACGGCGATCGCCGTGATGGAAGTTATCAATCAGGTTTTGGTCATTGGTGAACGAGTGAACCGTTTCAATATGCCCTGATTCTACGCCGTAGCGATCGTGCATCGCTTTAAGCACAGGCGTGATGGCGTTCGTGGTACAACTCGCCGCTGAAATGATGGTGTCAGCATCGTCAATATCGTCTTGGTTAACGCCGTAGACGATATTCTTAATGTCACCTTTACCCGGCGCAGTCAGCAACACTTTACCTGCACCTTTCGCCGTGAGGTGCTGGCCGAGACCGTCAGTGTCACGCCACATGCCCGTATTATCTACTACCACGGCGTTTTCAATGCCGTACGCCGTGTAATCAACCTCTGAAGGATGATTGGCGTAAATCACTTGGATGTAGTTGCCGTTCACAATCAGGGCATTTCGCGCTTCATCAACAAGGATGGAACCATTGAAGGGACCATGCACGGAATCGCGGCGCAGCAAGCTCGCACGTTTCTCCAGATCCCCCTCACGTCCGCCACGTACAACAATGGCACGTAAGCGAAGCGGGTAACCTGGGCCACTTTTTTCGATCATAAGACGCGTCACAAGGCGTCCAATACGACCAAAACCATAGAGTACAACATCTCTTGGTGCGTCTAATGCATTGCCCTTTGGCAAGTCCGCGACAGCACTCGCAAGAAAGCTCTCTAGATCTGTGTCATCCTCGTTCTCACCCCAGTAAAGGCTGGCAAGGCGACCCAGATCGATACGGC
>JBELME010000107.1:0-12860 GCA_042096095.1 Enterovibrio sp. | reverse complement strand
GAAGCGAGAAGCGAGAAGCGAGAAGCGAGAAGCGAGAAGCGAGAAGCGAGAAAAGCATGACGTGTTGAGGGAGAGGCGCAATCCCTCTTCCTCTAATAGTACGGCGGTCTAGACGCTACACCATCGCGGCGTCTTTCACTACTCCCGCCCCTGTTTCCGCGTGGCACACATAAATATCGGCCTTCAAGCCCGTTAATGCTTCATATTGCGCATCAACAGCCTCACGGATGGCGTCAACATGAGATGGCGTGACTAACGCGACGATACACCCACCAAAACCTCCACCCGTCATGCGCACACCACCGTCTTTACCAATCACGGATTTGACGATGTCGACCAAGGTATCCACTTCTTTCACCGTGATTTCAAAGTCATCACGCATTGACGCATGTGATGCTTCCATCAACGCCCCCATTGTCTGCAAGTCACCACGGCGAAGGGCATCTGCAGCCTCTAAGGTGCGTTGATTTTCGGTGATCACATGACGAGCACGACGCGCGACTTTTTCATTCAGGTGCTCAGCGTTGTCTTCAAATGTTTCAAGGGTCACATCACGCAATGCCAGCACACCAAAAAAACGGGCAGCCGATTCACACTGCAATCGACGTGTGTTGTATTCGCTGTCCACCAAGCCGCGTTTTTTGTTCGAATTGATGATCACCACGGCAATGTCTTTAGGCATAGAAACCGGCAAGGTATCAAGCGAGCGGCAATCAATGAGCAAGGCGTGGTTTTCAAGCCCTTCAGCGGAAATCAATTGGTCCATGATGCCGCAGTTGCAACCCACGAAGTCATTTTCTGCCTGCTGGCCGATTAAGGCGATGTCTGCCTGCGTGACATTCAACTGGAACAATGCTTTGAAGGTTTGGCCGATCACCACTTCAAGGGATGCCGATGAACTAAGCCCCGCCCCTTGCGGCACATTACCCGTCACCGCTAAATCAACACCACCAATGTCATAACCGCGTTGTTGAAGGCAAACCACCACACCACGGATATAGTTAGCCCACATCTTCTCCGGCAGGAAGGCGATTTTCTCATCGAGGGGAAACAGATCCTCTTCATGACCGAAGTCCACCGCGACAACGCGTATTTGGTTGTCATCACGTTTTGCAGCTGCAACCACGGTTTGGTAATTGATGGCGCAAGGCAACACGAAGCCATCGTTGTAATCTGTGTGCTCACCAATCAAGTTCACGCGTCCTGGCGCTTGAATGGCGTGCGTGGCGTTATAGCTAAATGCCTGTTGAAACGCGTTATTGGCGTTTTGAATAATGTTCTTCATAAGGTTATCTCTCGTTAGCATCCTGCTTAACAGCGTGAATAACACGTTACTCTTCAATCCATGTGAGTTTTGTAGTGCACGTCGCTCAAGGCTCGCAGGCGCTCTGCCGCTTGTTCTGCAGTTAAATCTCGCTGCGTTTCTGCCAACATTTCATAGCCCACCATAAATTTGCGCACCGATGCACTGCGAAGAAGTGGCGGGTAAAAAAGCGCATGCAATTGCCAATGTTCGATGTCTGTACCCGCATCAAAAAATGGCGCGTAATGCCACCCCATCGAATACGGGAACGGGCACTGAAACAGGTTATCGTAGTAGGTTGTCAGTTTTTTGATGGCCAAGGCGAGATCATCGCGTTGCTCATACGTCAGTTCTTCCATCCGACGAATGTGCGTTTTAGGCAGCAGCATGGTTTCAAACGGCCACGCCGCCCAATACGGTACAACCGCCAGCCAGTGCTCCGTATCTACCACGGTTCTCGCGCCGTCACACATTTCCGCTTCCGCATAATCCACCAGCAAGTTTCGCTCATGCTGGAGATAATAATCGCGCAGGTATTTGTCTTTTCGCTCGATTTCGTTTGGTAGAAAACTGTTTGCCCAGATTTGACCGTGAGGGTGCGGTTGTGAACACCCCATGGCTTCGCCCTTGTTTTCAAACGCTTGCACCCAAACATAGGTTTGACCCAACTCTTCTATTTGCGCGTTCCATGTTT
Organism: Enterovibrio sp.; assembly: GCA_042096095.1. GTDB lineage: Bacteria > Pseudomonadota > Gammaproteobacteria > Enterobacterales > Vibrionaceae > Enterovibrio. The sequence goes on along the minus strand of JBELME010000107.1, from coordinate 10,863 downwards.
CAATCACGCCGCGAATCGCGGACAAAGGTAATTCAGGCAGGGTTTTACTGTGATCGGGGGAAAAACAAATCACGCGGCTCAGCCCTCTCACGCCTTGCGCTTGAAACAATGGATTGGTCGGTTTGGGGGCATTTGGGGAGTCGGGCATCAATGCAGCAAAATCATTGCTAAACACAAATGTCCCTTCATAGTTTGGGTTTTCATCACCCGACACACGGGTATTCCCAGGGCACAAGAAACAGCTTTCGCTGTATGCGGGTAGAACCTCTGTCGAAGGCTTCTCGTCCTGACCACTCCAAGGACGCTTTGCACGGTGTGGAGACACCAGCACCCATTGACCCGTCAGCGGGTTATAACGGCGATGTGGGTGATCGACGGGATTAAATTCAGTGTTATCCATGTCAGCTCTCAATCCTTTAAGCGAATTTCGTGGCATTTGTATTCAACCGCGCGGCAGTGTTTCCTCACTGCTAGCCACTTGCGTATACGTTAGGGTGCGATTCACAAGAACGTGTCTGTTCGCCAACATTTAAAGTGTAAACAGGCCATGTAAACGTTTCCATTCAGTCTAGATGAATAATCCACGCGCTTCAAATCTACCTTTGTCTTAAACTGCGAGCCATCATCGTAAAAGGTGTTGGCAAACGATGGATGTGGGTGAAGAAAGTGACGATAACGCCGCTCACCGATTACGTGGTTCAAGACGAAATGCGATCATCTGCTCTCCATCAATACGCGCCTTTCTTCGCCGATAACTCACTAGCAAGACACAACTTGGATGCACAAAAAAGCCGCTGTCGGAAACAGCGCCTTTGAAAAATGTCATGCTCAGGGTCGTTAGCCTGCTTGGTAGCTTGGGTAATCCAACAATCCTTTTTCAGCCCCTCCGAACAAGGTACTTGGATCATGCTGCGCTAACGGGTACCCATTTTTCATGCGCTCAGGCAAGTCAGGGTTCGCCACAAATGGGCGACCAAAACCAATCATGTCAGCCTCACCCTCTAGAATGGCTTGTTCACCTTTCTCACCATTGTAGCGACCTGCGTAGATCAACACGCCCTTATACACTTCACGCATGGCATGTTTAAACACGGCGGGTGTTTCTGGTGCGTCATCCCAATCCACTTCTGCGATGTGAATGTAAACAACGTTCAAACTGTTCAACAACGCTGCCGCTGCGACATAGGTCTCCACTGGCGTGCTATCAACCGTGCCATTCAGCGATGTAAAGGGTGCAAGGCGCACACCAACGCGATCAGCTCCAATCGCACCTGTCATGGCTTCAACCACTTCTTTTAGGAAGCGCAAACGGTTTTCGATACTGCCACCGTATTCGTCAGTGCGGTTGTTGGCTTCAGAGTCGATAAACTGATTGATCAAGTAGCCATTGGCGGCATGCAGTTCAATGCCATCAAATCCAGCTTCTAATGCGTTCAGCGCTGCTTGGCGGTATTCAGCAATGACGTGTTTGATGTCGTCTTTCGACATTTCACGCGGTTCAACCACATCCAAAAAACCCGGCGCGTCTGTGCCATTGTCGATGAACACTTTCACGTTTTCTGCTTTCAATGCAGAAGATGAAATAGGTTGCTGCCCACCGATGTTATCAGGGTGCGTCACGCGGCCAACGTGCCAAAGCTGAGCGAAAATCACACCGTCTTTTTTATGCACGGCATCGGTGACTTTACGCCACCCTGCGATATGTTCTTGGCTGTAAATGCCAGGTGTCCACGCATAACCTTGCCCCATTTCAGAAATTTGTGTGCCTTCAGCAACGATCAAGCCAGCAGTGGCGCGTTGTGCGTAGTAGGTTGCCATGATGTCATTGGCGACATTACCCGGTTGGCTGGCGCGTGAGCGGGTCATTGGAGGCATCACAATCCGGTTTTTAAGAGAAAGCGAACCGAGTTGGATCGGTTGAAACAATGCATTGGTCATGTCGGACTCCTATTACTTAATAGCGGTGAGAATACGCATGATCACTCGGCATTTGAAATTATCGATTTTTATAAAATGAATAATATTTTGTTATGAAAAAATGAGCACGTTGCGATTGAAGAAATGAAGCAGGCAAGAGGGAAGGTTCGCAAGGTTCAATTTACGTGAAGGGGAAAACATCCCGCCCACTGACAACGAAAACAGCCAGAGGGCGGGAAGCGAGTTATTGCTTATCGCTTATCGATAGAAATGAGCGACAAACACTATTGGTAACTGTAAGCACCATGTCGGCTTGAGAAAACCCAACGGTTACCGTTTGACCAATACACTTTAGGCTCTTGAACACATTGGCCGCCTTCGTTCACAAAGCCTGCACCGTAGAATTCTCCACCGCTGGTTAAGCTGCATAGATTCGCATCGCTACCCGCTTTGGCTTTGACGCGTTCACCAATCCCGGCAGGGTTGTTCAATGACAGCCATTCAAACTGGTTAACAGCAGAGAGCATCGGGCGTTCACCGTCTGCATCTCTTACCGTAATGTCATCCCCACCCGTACATTGGAATTCACCGTTGCCGAGGTCTTCAACATAACCGTGCAGCGTTTTTTCAACGCCACTCACGGTCATTGGGAAGCGACAAACATACGGATAATCATTACCCAAACGCAATGTCGCCAGATTGTTTCGGTCTGCTTTCGACAGGTCTGCAGGGTCAAAGGTCTCTGTGTGAGCGAACCAGCTTGGTGGCAAGGCAGATTCAAATGCATCATAACCATTCTCTTGACCAATGATCACAGGGCCGACCAAATCATTGACCGCAGGGTTGCGCGGCGTCTCTTGGCTATCCAGCATACTGACGACACCATCGGCTTGTGAACAGCTTAGGGTGATACGTTTAGGGTGGTTATCCATTGGCAAGTTAATGTGGAACTTGTTGCTTTCACCGCTGCTATAGCGAGTGCTTGCTAGCGCAATACGTTGTACTGAACCACTCTCGCCTTCAACCGCCAACTCACACTGTTTTTGGGACTGCAACGTATATTGCGCAATGCCACCCTGGTGAGCAGCATATGACCATCTTGCGCCATTGACGTGTTTTACGTCATCAATTTGCTGACATTTCCCGTCGGCAATGAATCCAGCGCCATCATGAGAAGTGCCTGATTTATCTAAGCTACACAGCGTTTGTTCACCCAAGGCAGCGGTAGGAGTATAGGTGACAGCGCCAAGGTGCTCACCTTTGGCCGAGAGCAACTGATAATCCATTAACGGAGAAACAGGGTTTTCGCGTTGCCCGTTAACCGCCCAATACATTTCAGGCGCCGTGCGGCACACCTTGTCGTTAGCATCTTCATGACCGACGAAGTTGGCTTGCTCGCCGTTTGCGTTGGTATAACTGAACTGACAAACAGGCAACTGCGCGTTATCAATTTTCAGGGTTTGCCATTCCGTGCTTAGACGATCAGATTGGCTCAGGTGGCTCACCGATTGCCAACCTTCTAATTGCGTTTCGATATAGCTCGGTGCAGGAAGCTCAAACAGGTTGCCATAGTTTGAGTAGATCAACGGATAGATCTGGCTTGCGTTCTGCTCTGCAGGGTCGTAAATACCCAACACAGTGATCACTGGAACACCTTTTGATTCAGGCTTGGTAAAGTCTGAATCTACCTCAACATATTGCTGCGAGGTGTGATCCCACTGCGAAAAGCCAGTGGTGCTGTTCATGTCTAGGTTGTTTGATTGGTTGAACCAATCCTGTGTGACACGTGATGCAATAGGGTGCTCAAGCGTATAGTGGCTGATTAGGCCCGTTTTTGCGTATTCACCGCCGCCCATCGCTTCTCGCATAAAGCGGAATTCGCCAGCAAACGGAGGGACGATTTCACCGCTGTTTTCATTCTCCATCGTGATCGGTGTATCGGTCCAGTGCAGGTTACCGATAAAGCGCTTGTAGCGTGCATCCCAACCCCAACCGGATTCCATATCATGGATGGAGTAGCCCTGAGGATGGTGTCCTCGGCCATAGTTATGGCCTAATTCGTGAGACCATTCATTCCCGCGTGTTGCATCGAGCGTCACAATGCCGCCACCACCGCTTCCGCCGTGTTGTACAACTTTAGAGGTAACAACGCCGGTTTCTGCATCTTTCGCCAAGTATCGTCCGCGGCTGTTGTGCGAGGTGATGTGGCTAAATGGACGCGGCCAGCTTGCGTTTCCACCCGCTTTATCGGTTACGCCGAAGTTAGCGTTATTGATACCGATAGAAAATAGGCGCTTACCGACGTATTCACGCATGTCACCACCGTGCCATCCCGGCGTTTCATACTCACTGGCTTTGGTATACACCTTGCCGTTTGGTAGGGTGACTTTTTTCAAGTGGACTGGGGTGTAATCTGCCATCACCAGCTTGGAAACGGGGATCTTCTGGAAATAATCCGTGGCCAACTTTGGCATTTGCTGAATCATGTCATAGCGGTCACGCGGTTCCACGAGCATGCCGATATCGATGTTTTGGATCACCATCTCAGGTGCGCCACCAAAGACCAAGCTGTCGCTGGTGAGATCGCCTTCGCGGCCACGGTTATCGCTGAAACGCAGGGATAAGCCCGGCTTCATCCATTCCCAGCTCAGTGGGAAGCTCCATGCATGTTGAGAGAACACCACTTTGCTACGATCGGTTTTGATCTGATCCGTGTCTGCCAAGGCACTTGGTGGCTGCATAGGGAAACGTCCCATGTTGACACCGTCAACGGCGACATCGACCCACAATTGGTGAATGCCATATTGCGCTGGGGTTACCAGTAACTGTGCTTCACGTGACATGACAAGGTTCGGATGGCGAATGTCGTCGTTACCTGTTGGCATCACACTGGTGTGTGTTTGCGCAACGTTCACGTGTGCACGTAGGTTGCCTTGAAGGTGGTTTTGCGCGTCACGGCTATCGTTGAAACTGAGGCGCGCAGGCAAGGTATTGAAGGTCAACTGTTCAGTGTCACAGCTCAAGGCATTACAGCCTGTTAGCACTGCGTCGTATTCCGTGTCCGGTTCAAGATCGCCAATGTAAAAGTGGGAACCCGTCGCTTTGTAGTTAAACGTGATGGACGATGCATTCTCAGGGTATGTCGTGAGTGCGATGTTATATTCCGCGTCCTCACTCGTTGCTTTCCAAGCCAGCTCTACGCCTAGGTCAGACACAGACGCAGCGTTAAGTTCTGTAATATCAGGTAGGGTTTGTGTACCGCAGTCAGACAGGACAGTGCGGAGAATCAAATCACTCTCCCAAATGTAATTGCCTTCATCGTCTTTCGAGCCGCGCGCAGCGGGAATGTATTCAACATAACAGCCCGTGTCATTCGCGTTCATTACCCCCCATTCATGGTGCATCAGATAAAAGCCACCGTTATAGGGCACATATTCCCAATCACCATCCACAAACGGAAACGCCGTGCTGAATTCGCCATGGGAGTCATTCAGCGGAAACTTGGGGTAGTTTTCGTGATTCAACCCGTATTCTTTTCCTTGGTATGTCAGAAAACGACGGCCATCTCGTTCAACAACGTTGGCGGGGTTTTGCGCCAACAACTGCATGTGTTCCAGCGAAGCACGAGTTTGCTCGCCCAACGCCGCTAACGTGATGTTTTCTGCAAATGTTGGTTGGCTGACTAACGCACTTCCTATAAGCAATGACAAAAGTGTTAATTTCATAAATTGTCCCTGATCGTTCTACTTAGAATTATGTGATTCAGATCCAATTTTCATCTAGTTATCAAGAAGTCGCAGCCAGCAATATGCAATTCATTGATCTTGGTGCAAGGCGTTTTTTCTCATTGGCGATACCACTTCCACATTAGTGAGATTATTGCAGATAAAAACATCAAAAAAATAAAGATAAATCATCATGTTAAACAGCATTATTGTCGATAAAACAGTCTATTTTGTTGGTCAATGAGAGCATAAGAATGCACACTAGAGCGTGCAGAGAAAAACAATGCGCGTTGAGCACGATGTGAATGTGAAATTTGCACGTGGAATGACTAGCAATTTGAATGCGCTATTCGAGCAAGTTTTGCGTTGAGCAGGAAAGAGGATAAGAACAAAATGACCGAGAAAATCATGCTATCCATGGCACTACTTGGCAGCTCGCTTTTGGTGGGTTGTAGCCAGCATAGCCTTCTGAACGGCAAGGACAGCACCTCAGCAACGCCCATTCAAGGCATTAAGCAGATAGTGCAACACTCAGACACGCAGTTCGATATTGTTTGCCCCACGGGTATATGCCGATTTGAACTTGCAACAAACCAGCCAAAAACAGTCACTCTTAGCATGTATTACGGCTCAGATCAGCCGTTTAAAAAGTTAGAAGGCATCGACGTTTTCAGGCAATCTGAAGAGGCGATCAATCGATTGTCACCTTACCAGTTTGACGTCACGCTGCCAGGCGATGCAAAGCCACATGAGATTCAGGTGATCGATTACTTCCGCAACTAGTCGATGACTTCCAAAACGAAAAGGAGTGGGCTAATAACCCCCTCGCTTAAGTAATCGAGATTATCATTCAAGACTTCCTGAAGAAAAAAAGCCACCACTTCAACGTAAACTTTCACGATGAAGAGGTGGCCTTATCATAAGTATGACGTTAGTGAGGTGCTTTACTCAGGTTGTAATGTCGAGTTAAACAGCTCTAACTGAGCTTTCAAACCCTGCGCGTCTAATTGCGCTACCAACTCAGTGAGTTCCGTATCGTTATCGGCTTTTAATACTGCAATACTACCGACATGCGACACCAAGGTTAATCCTTCTTGCTTTGCAGCAGATTGCGCCGTTTCTTTGTCTGCTTTGATGAGTATTAACCCGCTGGTTGTATGGGAAACCAAGCCTGTCGAGTCTCTCAAGGTTTCACCTGCATACACGTCTGGGGCATCTTCAAAACCGAACAGGGCACGCAAAGAAAACGCCTGAGGTGCATCTTTGTAGAAGGTTTTACCATTAATCACAACGGCTTCGCCTTGTGGTGTTGATAAACCCAAGTCAGACGGCGATACCGTGTTTGCGAGTACTGGCGCAGACAACAATGCCGCAGTAAATAAAATCGTTTTCGCTTTCATTGTGCTCTCCTTCTTATCCTTGATGACCGATTAGGCGTATCGACCAATCATTAATCACGCCAGGTACACTGTTGTTCTCATTACCAAAGTAATAAATCTCAGATTCATCAGAACGGTTTTTCAGTACCCAATAATCAAACGCACTGCTGGTGTCCGTCACTCGCAGATGCCATTCTCCTGAGGCTTGCTCGCCATAAAACTTGTGGCTAAGCATAAGATGATCGCGGTAACCACGGCTTTCATCGCCAGGTTGCTGGCCTAATCCGATAAGGAAAGAGCGTCCAATCATGCTGTTTCGAGGTGACATCAACACGCTGCTTGTGCCCGAAGGGGATACCAATTCAATCAGCAAATCCGTGGTACGTTCGTGGTCAATGTCGACTTTCACCTGCACAGATTCAACAATCATATTATCTGCTACAACGATACTATCGCCCACGGCGTCATCACCCGCATCAGGCACCACAACATTGGCTTCGCTGGCTTTCCATTCCGTTAGTTGAAGTGGCGGGAGTGGCTGATGCAAACGCGCTTCAAACATGGCTTTGTCCACATCAATCAATCCAAAACCGAAGTAAGGACTGAAATCATAACCCGCCGCATTGGTTGACCAACCTTCAAAGCCTGTCACGGTGCGCGTAACCCCCGACGATGTGACATAGCTAATCAGTGTGTCATTGTGCGTAGGATCAACCTTACTTGCTGTCGTCGCGAGAAGGTGGCGAATATCGCGCTGAGAAAGATCAGGGCGAACAGTCATCAGCAACGCCGCAGCACCCGATGCGTTTGGCGCGGCAGAAGACGTACCATTCATAACACCGTTGTAGTTACAGTTTGGATCCTCCGCTGTGCCGCCATGTAGCCCATTACGATCTGCTTTTTCGATGGTGTTATAACCACGATCACAGCCCGTTAAGTCTGTGGTGACATGCGCGGGCTTGTCTCGACCAAACTCACCAGCTGGAGATGTCAGAAAGACATTGCTGCCAACGGATGAGTAAGACGCAAGCTCGCCATCAGCGTTAAGCGCACTCACGGTCATGTTCCAGTAGTTTGAATTATTCGCAGAGAGGTTGCTGTTTTGCCAAGGTAGGCCTTCATTGGGTACATCAGCCGTGTCGAAATCTTTCGGTTGAATGCGGTATGTGGTCTCACCCAGAGTAATGCCCGTTCGACCAAAACCATTACCCGCAGATTTGACATACAGAGCACCACGCCCCTGATGTACCGTTGTACTTTGTTCTTGGTAAACCGAATCTTGGAGGGCGAGTGATAAGTCGTTTTCTAAATCGTAAGGCATGCTAAAGAGAACGTTTCCTCCATAGCTTTGGTTAAACACACGCGCATCACTTGAACGTGCATCAGCGCCGTGTGCAATCAACCAACTTTGTAGTGATTGCTCTTCTAAGTAGTTGTAGCCTTTCAAGCCCGCTTGCGGTGCTACGCCACGTACTCCTTCGCCATTATTCCCCACGGCCGCAATGATCCCAGCCACTGAGGTGCCGTGAGACGCATTCGGATCCCAAGGCGTCGGATCATCATCGTTATTCACCAGATCCCAAGAACCCGGTTTTACGTTTCTCGCGAGATCGGGGTGAGCAATTTCAAGTCCGTCATCCACCACCGCGACAGTGACACCCTGACCTTGATAGCCAAATAAGTGCGTCTGCCACAAGTTTAAATCGTAACCAGAGCGGCCACCTTCGGCAGAAAATGCCGCTTGGCCATTATTCAATAGGTTCCATTGGTGCGCTAGAAGCGGGTCTCCAGGTAAGAGCCAACGGTTTTCATAATATCTATCAGCTGCTGATGCAGCCCCTGAAAAAGCAATAGCAGCGCTAATTGCCAATGTGATCGTCCGTTTCTTATTCATTATTTTTCCTAAGTTCACAACCAAAAATATGGAATCGCAAATACGATTCACCTTTTTAGTAATATATGAATGACGTTGAACATGAAATAAGATGTAAGTGATATGACTCGCAACAAGAAGCCTAAATAAGTAACCATTTATGAATAAATAATAACGAACTTGATATGTCTAAAATTATCAACAACTAAGGTTACTATCTTTATTTAACATGCGCTGTGGCGGCAAAAATGACTAAGCCCCCCTTTGCTTGAACACTATTTTTTGTATAGAAAATTGGAATCTAAAAAGACCATGAATAAACTCGATATATTCATGGCCTTTTTTATTTCAATTAAGAAGAAAATGGCTTTAAAAACAACTTGTCGCCTCTATTGTAGACTCAATGTTTTCTGACACTTAAAGCGCTTGAATATATACCCTACCTCTTCTTTATTATTTTTCTAACAACACCATCACTTCAGCATGCTCAGTGTAAGGGAGCATATCGAACCATTGCAGACGTTTACCGCGTAAGACGGCATTGCTTGAATATCTTCATACAAGGTCTCTGGATTGCAGCTTGAATAGTGGATATGTTGTGGGGCAAGCGCGACCAAATCAGGCACAGTCTCTTGCATTTCAGCTTTGTGAATTGAGGAAAAAATCGTTGTGGTTTCCTAGCCCAATAAGGAATACTGGTCACCATCATGATGACGAGAGATCCACAATGAAGATTGATTTAACCCGCTTGGTGACCGAAAGCCGAAATGCCGCCAGTGCACACATCGACACTTTATCGACGCTGGACATGCTCAAGGTGATCAATCAGGAAGATCAAAAGGTTGCGCTCGCCGTGGAAACGCAACTTCCCAACATTGCCCTCGCGGTTGATGCCATCACCAAAGCCTTCGAAAACCAAGGCCGTTTGATTTACATGGGGGCGGGCACATCTGGCCGACTCGGTATTTTAGACGCCAGCGAATGCCCGCCTACTTATGGCACAAAACCCGAGATGGTTGTCGGCTTAATTGCGGGTGGGCACCCGGCGATTTTGAAAGCTGTCGAAAACGCTGAAGACAACGCCGAGTTGGGTCAACGAAACCTTGAAGACCTGGTTTTAACAAGCAACGACGTGGTGGTCGGCATTGCCGCAAGCGGCAGAACACCTTATGTGTTGGGCGGTATGCGCTATGCAAAAACGGTGGGCGGGACCGTGATTGCCATTGCGTGTAATCCGCAGTGTGCGATGGTGGATGAAGCTGATATCGCCATCACTCCCATCGTTGGCCCTGAAGTGGTCACAGGCTCTTCACGCATGAAAGCGGGCACGGCGCAGAAGTTGGTGCTTAACATGCTCACCAGCGGCGCGATGATTCGCAGCGGCAAAGTATATGGCAACTTGATGGTCGATGTGGAAGCCACCAACGCAAAACTGGTTCAGCGTCAAGTGAACATTGTGGTGGAAGCAACAGATGCAAGCCCAGAAGAGGCAGAAGCTGCACTCAATGCCTGTCATCGCCACTGTAAAACCGCCATCTTGATGCTATTGGCAGAGATTGATGCATCAGAAGCAAAAGCGCGCCTTGAACAACACAATGGTTTTATTCGCGCGTCATTAAACGCGACACCCAAGTAAAGTAACCTCACCATCTCTTACCAAGATTAGAAAGCTCAGCACTCAATGAAAGAGGCTTGGGCTTTTTACTTCGGCTTTCAAACCATCTCACTCACGCCTCTTTCTACTCTTTTTCACCCACCCTGCATCTAAAAGTTCAAGCGCACCGTCTCTTATCTTGAAAACTTTTTTCACATGGCCATGAGAAAAATAATGCGCTAACCACTTCGATTTCGAAGTGATCATTAAAGGATTGAAAGATGAAACACTGGACTTTATTGGCTCTACTTTTTCCAGCGCTGGCCTCTGCCGCTGCGATCACACAAGACACTGACATTGGCGACGTCTATGTCG
>JBELME010000106.1:0-13004 GCA_042096095.1 Enterovibrio sp. | reverse complement strand
GTCGAGAGAACCTTGCCATTCTATTGCCGATGATCTCCGGCTTGTCTGAGCTGCTAGAAGCTAAAACGCTGATTGAGCGCGCGTTTGAGGAAGTGACGGAAATTGCTGAAGCGGAAGGCGACGTGCTTCGTCGTCCACGTTTAGGGATCATGGTGGAAGTGCCGTCTGTACTGTATCAGTTTGATGCGGTCGCGCCCCATATTGATTTTCTTTCCGTCGGCACGAATGATTTAACCCAATACCTGTTGGCCGTGGATAGAAATAACGCCCGAGTCGCAGATGTGTATGATACATTTCATCCGTCGGTGTTAGCGGTGCTCGTCCAAATACTTACTCAAGCTAAACGGTTAAATTTGCCTGTCAGTGTCTGTGGTGAGTTTGCTGGTGATCCGATAGGTGCGACCTTGCTTGTTGGGATGGGCTATCGCCAATTAAGTATGAACACGCGCAGTGTTGCAAAAATTAAATATGTACTTCGTCATCTCCCCTCTGACGCGTTGCAAAACCACGTCAACGCGATGCTCGGTCTTTCTCTGGCGAGCGATATTCGCTCAGCGTCAGAAGACTTTCTCGAGCATTACAACCTAGGTGGCCTCATTCGGGTCGGTAAATAGGAATACATACATGTTAGATGCCACCTTGTGGCTGTTCGCGGTGTGCCTCATGTTAGGCTGCTGCGTGGGATTGTTGGCGGGCTTGCTGGGTATCGGTGGCGGCTTATTGATCGTTCCAGCTTTGTCGGTGTTGTTACCTTGGGCGGGAATATCGCCTTCTTTGATCATGCCAATGGCGTTAGCAACTTCGTTAGCCAGTATTGTTATGACTTCTTCCTCTTCAGCGCTCTCTCATTATCGGCTCGGTAATGTTCAGCCCTCCGTCATCAAAACGTTGTTGCCAGGGATTTTGGTCGGTGGACTGATGGGAAGTGGCATTGCAGATAAAATGCCAACAGAGTATTTACCCCGTATTTTCGGTGTGATTGTACTGCTGCTTGCGCTACAAATGGTGTTTTCGTTGCGTGTTAGGGCTGAAAAACCCTTACCTTCTGTGGGCAAGAATGTGTTGAGCGGCGGTCTTATTGGTGTGACATCAAGCCTTGCCGGTATTGGTGGGGGGTCGCTAACCGTGCCGTATTTGAATTATCATGGCGTTGAAATGCGCAAAGCCATCGGTACGGCATCCTTATGCGGTGTGTTTTTAGCGTTGTCAGGGATGACGGGTTTTATCTTTTTTGGTCTATCACAACCGGAATCTTTGCCAGAATACAGTGTCGGATATGTTTACTTACCTGCGTTGATTGGTATCGTAAGCACCTCTGTATTCACAACACGTTATGGTGCCAAGTTAGCATCGCGGTTACCTACACCCATCATAAAGCGCGTGTTTGCAGTATTTTTGCTCCTTGTTGGGGCGAGTATGTTTTTAAGCTAAGGAAGACAAGCTAATGTCACTGACATTTCCCCAAATAGATCCTGTTTTGATTGAAATCGGCCCTGTTGCCGTGCGCTGGTATGGTTTGATGTACCTCGCGGGCTTTGCGTTTGCATTATGGCTAGCAAACCGTCGCGCCGATAAGCCGGGAAGTGGTTGGACGCGTGATGAAGTGGGTGACTTACTTTTCGCTGGCTTTCTTGGCGTAATACTTGGTGGCCGCATTGGCTACGTTTTGTTCTACCAGTTTGATACCTTCTTGGCTGATCCACTCTTCCTATTTAAAGTATGGACAGGTGGCATGTCTTTCCATGGCGGCTTGTTGGGCGTGATCACGGCGATGGCGTGGTATGCATACCGCACTAAGCGCACTTTCTTTACTGTTTCCGATTTCATCGCGCCGCTTGTGCCGTTTGGCCTTGGTGCCGGTCGCCTCGGTAATTTCATGAATGGTGAGCTGTGGGGACGTTCAACGGATGTTGCATGGGGCATGGTGTTCCCAACTGGCGGGCCACTGGCTCGCCACCCTTCCCAGCTGTATGAATTTGCCCTTGAGGGCGTTGTGCTCTTCTTTATTCTCAACTTGTTCATCAATAAGCCACGTCCTGCGGGAGCGGTATCAGGCTTGTTCCTGATGGGGTACGGTACATTCCGTTTCATCGTGGAATTCTATCGTGAGCCAGATGCACACCTGGGGCTGTTCGGAGATTGGATCAGCATGGGTCAGATTTTGTCGTCGCCAATGATCATCCTTGGTGCGCTGATGATACTGTGGGCTTACCGCCGCCAGAGTGTTTCTCAGTCTGCATAATGTCAATATTTAAGCCGCAGCCCTGTCTGCGGTTTTCTTTATTTTACAAATCATAATTGTCACGCCGGAAGGCGTGCGGGGTAACGAAAGGAAATGCCATGAAGCAATATCTTGATTTAATGCAGGATATCATCGACAACGGGAGTGATAGAGGCGATCGCACGGGTGTGGGAACGCGTTCTGTATTTGGTCGTCAATTGCGCTTTGACCTTAGTGAAGGTTTTCCGCTTCTTACGACAAAGAAACTGTATACCCGCGCCATCATTCATGAACTGCTTTGGTTTTTGAATGGCGAAACCAATATCAAATACCTGCAAGACAACAAGGTTTCGATTTGGGATGAGTGGGCAACAGAAGCCGGCGATCTTGGTCCTGTATACGGTGCGCAATGGCGTTCATGGGCATGCCCAGATGGCTCTACGGTTGATCAAATCGCTGATCTTATCGAGCAAATCAAAACCAAACCAAACTCTCGTAGGCACATCATTACGGCTTGGAACCCTGCAGACTTGCCTGATGAAAGCATCGCGCCGCAAGCAAACGTCGAGCAAGGCCGCATGGCCTTGGCACCTTGCCACTGTTTGTTCCAGTTCTATGTTGCTGATGGAAAGCTTTCTTGCCAGCTTTACCAGCGCAGTGCGGATTACTTCCTTGGTGTGCCGTTCAACATTGCAAGCTACGCGCTGCTTACGCACATGATCGCGCAGCAGTGTGATCTGGACGTGGGTGACTTCGTACACACCTTTGGTGACGTTCACCTATACGGTAATCACCTAACGGATGATATCGTCTACGAGCAGCTTAATCGCACGCCTGGAACAATTCCAACATTGACCATCAAGCGCAAGCCTGACTCTATCTTCGATTACAAACTGGAAGACTTTGAGATTGACGGTTATGAAGCGCAAGCTGCTATTCGAGCACCTATCGCAATTTAATCGTTGCGTTTGATGTCAGTGCCATAGATGCCGGGGATTCCCCGGTTTTTTTATGGTTGAAGATAATCAAGGTGACGTGGGAAAAACGGGGTCTGTTTGGAGAAATGCTTGGAGACGAGAGACGAGAGACGAGAGAACGCAACGCAAAAGCGTTTCGCTAGAAACTAAAACGCCCGCTAAATGCGGGCGTTTTTCGTATCTGTCTGAGTACTTATTGTGTTGCTAGCATCACAACAGATGGAATCGCAATGAACACAAGGCCAAGGTATGCAACCACAGCAAGCTTCGTCTTCGCTGCAGCTTCACCAAGCATCTCCGCACACTTCAATGGGATTTCGCGCAAGAACGGCGTACCAAAGATGAGCAGTGTCGCTAGGATGTTGAACGTTAGGTGAACTAATGCGATTTGCAGAGCAAATACTGCGTTTGGACCCGTTACCGCTGTCGCTGCAAGCAGAGCTGTGATACAGGTACCGATGTTTGCGCCAAGTGTGAATGGGTAAACATCGCGTACTTTCAATACGTTTGTACCTACCAGCGGAACCATCAGGCTTGTCGTCGTAGAAGAAGACTGAACCAGAATCGTTACCAAAGTACCTGATGCAATACCGTGGATTGGACCACGACCGATTGCATTGTGTAGAAGCTCTTTTGCACGACCAACCATCAGTTTACGCATCAGTTTGCCCATCAGAGTGATAGACGCAAAAATCAATGCGATACCCAAGATAATCAATGCAACGCCACCCCAGTTACCCGGTAGCACGGATAGTGCGCTTTTAGTGCTGGCAACAAGAGGCTTCGTCAATGGACCCATGAAGTCCATGCCTTTCATGCTTAGGCTGCCATCGAACATCAATGGAGCAACAAGCCAGCTAGAAATTTTATCAAGAAGGCCAAACATCATTTCCAAAGGAAGGAAGATAGAAACGGCCATCAAGTTAAAGAAGTCATGAACGGTTGCACAGGTAAATGCACGACGGAATTCGTCTTTGCAACGTGCGTGTCCTAGGCTTACCAAGGTGTTGGTTACGGTGGTACCGATGTTAGCACCCATAACCATAGGAATTGCGGTCTCTACAGGTAAGCCACCAGCTACCAGACCAACGATAATAGACGTTACTGTGCTTGAAGATTGAATCAGTGCAGTAGCAACGATACCAATCATCAAACCAGCAACAGGGTGAGACGCGAATGCGAATAAGGTTTTAGCCTCTTCGCCTGCAGCCCACTTGAAACCACTACCAACCATAGACACTGCTAAAAGCAGAACATAAAGCATTAGCGCCAGGTTAGCCCAACGTACCCAATTCTTAGAGCTGTTAATCGGTGCAGCAGTAGAAGCTTGGGAGGTCATAAAGAAATCTCCGTGACAGTTGTATGTCAGATTTATGTCAATGAAAGAATCTGAGGGCGATAGTAGGCATGAAATATTTCACTAATATTACAGTTTCGCGCCTTACCCATAATCAATCATTCTCATAGGGAATGAGGTAGGGGTGAGAAGGGTGTTTATGTTTTTATAAACAGTAGGTTAAGTGTGTTTTTTTATGGGGTGTGCGATCGGTTATTTTTCGCGCATTCGCGCTAAATTAGGCTCACATCACAACAAAAAAATCAGCATTTATGACAATAGGGAAATCCATATTGCGAAAAAATCATCAAAAATTATTGAATTACTCGGGAATTCCGAGGTTTAATCTCCGAAGAACCGATTTTTAATAATTGCTGGTCGGCGCCTAGACTAGTATCGAATAACTATTTAATGGAGTGCTTTAAATGACTGATGCCATTCGTCAGTTTATGAAGATGGAATCAGCCGGTGGTTTAGTGCTGATCATTGCTGCTATTTTAGCAATCATCATCGCAAACTCACCGCTGCAACCTGTATATGAAAGCGTGCTTTACAGTTACGTCGCAGGTCTATCTATCGAGCATTGGGTGAATGACGGCTTGATGGCTATCTTCTTCCTTTTAATAGGACTGGAAGTCAAACGAGAACTTATCGAAGGCGCACTCAATACTAAAGAGAAAGCGATCTTCCCTGCCATTGCCGCCGTGGGTGGTATGGTTGCGCCGGCACTGGTTTATCTTGCATTCAATGCTAATGATCCTGTTACTGCAAGTGGCTGGGCTATCCCTGCTGCTACCGATATCGCTTTTGCACTGGGTGTGATGGCGTTGCTTGGTAAGCGTGTTCCTCTTTCTCTGAAAGTGTTCTTGCTGGCACTGGCCATCATTGATGACTTGGGTGTCATCGTGATCATTGCGTTGTTCTATAGCAGTGACCTTTCTGTTACCGCCTTGACCGTCGCCTTCCTATCAACCATGGCATTGTTCTTAATGAACAGTAAAAATGTGTCAGGGGTGAAATGGTACATGTTGGTGGGCGCAATCTTGTGGTTCAGCGTGTTGAAATCTGGCGTGCATGCCACCCTTGCAGGAGTGGTACTTGGCTTTGCTATCCCACTCGAAGGGGGCAAGGACGGCAAATCACCCCTTAAGACGCTGGAACATGCGATTCACCCGTATGCCGCGTTTCTTATCTTGCCGCTGTTTGCATTTGCAAATGCAGGTGTGTCGCTTGAAGGTGTCTCTTTTGACAGCCTAACGAACACATTGCCATTGGGTATTGCACTGGGTCTACTTGTTGGTAAACCACTGGGTATTTTCACCTTCAGTTGGTTGTCGGTGAAAATGGGGGTTGCGCGTCTTCCTGAAAGCGTGAACTTCAAACAGATCTTTGCTGTGTCCCTGCTGTGCGGGATTGGCTTTACGATGTCGATATTTATCTCGTCGTTGGCGTTTGTTGGCGTCGATCAAAGCTACATTACGTTCTCTCGACTGGGTATTTTGATTGGTTCAACGCTATCGGCCCTAGCAGGTTATGCCTTACTGAATGCTGTATTGCCGAAATCGAGTCAGGTGGAGGAAGAAAGCGATGAAAAGAAAGTGGGTATTGATTATTAGTGGTGCGCTACTCGCCACACCAGCGTTAGCGTCTGACGACTATTCGCATTGCTTTGACGATAACACAACCGATGTTTGCCAAGCGTTTATCGCCGGCATGGAAAGTGGATACCTCGAAAGCAGTGAGACAGAGAAGGCGGTATTTGTTGAGCGCAGTGCTGACAAAGACAGCTGGTTTAGTCGAGCGCTAGAACAAAGAGCCGGCGGGCGTTACCGCACGCCTATTTCTCTCGAGAAAGGCTAAATTTTCCACTCATTACACTCAAAGACGTCAGAATCCCACCTTGGGGCAACTCTGGCGTCTTTTTCGTTGAAGTCATATGTCACATTTAAACTATAACCATTTGTACTATTTCTGGATGGTCTGCAAGCAAGGCTCTGTCACTAAAGCGGCTGAAGCCTTGTTTCTTACGCCTCAAACCGTGACTGGCCAAATTCGCGCGTTAGAAGAACGCCTGAAAGGGCGACTCACCAAACGGGTTGGACGCAATGTCGAGCCCACAGAGCTTGGGCAGTTAGTCTACAAATACGCCGACAAGATGTTCGGCCTGAGCTACGAGATGCTGGATATCGTGAACTATAGCCAGCAAGATAACGTATTGTTCGATGTAGGTGTTGCTGACGCGCTATCGAAGAGCCTCGTCAGTAGGGTGCTGTTGAAGGCCGTCCCTGAGGACAACAGTATTCATTTACGTTGTTTTGAATCGACCCATGAACTTTTGCTCGAGCAACTCAGTCAGCACAAACTAGACATGATTTTGTCGGACTGCCCTGTGGACTCCACCCAGAGTCCCGGTTTGTTTAGTGTGAAGTTGGGTGAAAGTGTAATGAGTTTCTTCTGTTCTAACTCACTGATCGATGAGACGTTTCCAGCCGTCATCGAAGAATACAAACTGTTGATCCCTGGCACGAGAACAGCAATGGGACGCAAACTGATGCATTGGTTTGATAGCCAAGGCATTACGCCAGACATTCTAGGGGAATTCGACGATGCAGCGCTGATGAAGGCGTTTGGATCAAATCATCGTGCCATGTTTGTGGCCCCGACATTTTATTCTGCAGATGTACTTGAACTGCCAAATGTGCAAGAAGTTGCAAAAGTGAAAGAGTTGAAGGAGGAGTATTACGTTATTTTTGCAGAGCGCATGATTCAGCATCCCGCAGTAAAAAGAATATGTGAAGCAGATTTTAGTAAGTTGTTTCATTAGTTTTTAACGTCTTTCTTAAACGCTAGGCATTGTTAACAAAATGATCAGTGTTAAACTTAAGCGAAATCAAACAACCCGTTAGATGGAAGATAGTAGGCAGTACGTATGGATTTGAAACAGATGCAAGAACAGGGGCCAAAAGCGGTACAGTTGTTAAAAGCAATGGCCAATGAGCGTCGACTTTTCATTCTATGCTATTTGTTGGAAGGTGAGTTATCAGTTGGGATGCTCAGTGACAAATTACAACTTAGTCAATCAGCGTTATCGCAACACCTTGCTTGGCTTCGTCGTGACGGGCTCGTGGCAACACGCAAAGAGGCGCAAACTGTTTACTACTCACTGAAAAGTGTTGAAGTTCAAACGATTATGTCAACGCTTCATCAGCTATATTGCAAATATCCTCCGGCTAACAAACAAAGTATCTATACCTGATCAGTCATTGAGTGAACACGATGTTTAGGCGTTTGTGACTGGTATCTTGTTGAGCTCAGTCGATGGGAATCATGAGAGAGTCGTGGAGCAAAGATAAGCCAGCGCCGATGAGTCATGAGGTGTGGAGATTCGTTTAGCTAGCACTTCCTTCAAATCACACGCATAAAAAAACCGGCCTTAAGCCGGTTTTTTTATTTCAAATCGAAGCGCTATTAAAGAGCTTTGATTTGAGCAACTAGGTTCGCTTTATGACGAGCAGCCTTGTTCTTGTGGATCAGGCCTTTAGTAGCCATGCGGTCCAAGATAGGTTGCATTTCGCCAAACGCTTTAGTAGCCGCTTCTTTATCACCAGCTACGATAGCTGCGATAGTTTTTTTCATGTAAGTGCGCATCATTGAGCGACGGCTTGCATTGTGCTGGCGGCGCTTCTCAGATTGGATTGCACGCTTCTTAGCAGATTTGATATTCGCCAAGGGTCTAACTCCCAAATCTTATATTCGGTGACAATTTAAGGCCGAGGAATATGCCTCGTTTTACCGGAGTTGTCAATTCATTTGTGCAAATATCCGCCGCACTAACACTAGACTCGCTAGGGTTGGCGTGTTGCGAACTTCGCGGTTAATATGGCGTAAAATTCTATCAGCATTCTTATCGTTAAGTAAGCACTTTATGCGCGATAATCACAGGGCTAGCGTTTTTGGCTCGCAGATTATTGCCGGTTTTGCTGCAAAGCATGGCTAAACCGTTTACAGAGCGAGATTTTTAAGGGGATATACGTGTCAAAGCGATTGCTTCGCTCGGGAATGATTGTCAGCTTTATGACGATGGTGTCTCGCGTGATGGGGCTGGTGCGCGATGTGGTTATCGCAAACCTAATGGGGGCGGGCGCCGCCGCTGACGTTTTCTTTTTTGCCAATAAAATCCCTAACTTTTTACGTCGTCTGTTTGCCGAAGGTGCGTTTTCACAGGCGTTTGTGCCAGTTTTAGCCGAATATCAAGCCAGTCATGATAAAAACAAAACCCGTGAGCTAATTGCTTACGTATCAGGCACCTTGGGAGTGTTAGTGACCATCGTGACCTTGGTGGGGGTGATTGCTTCGCCTGTGATCACAGCATTATTTGGTGCTGGCTGGTTTTTAGATTGGGTCAACGATGGCCCGTCGGCGCACAAGTTTGAATTAGCCTCGTTGATATTGAAAATCACGTTTCCTTATCTTTGGTTTATTTCCTTTGTGGCGTTGGCAGGATCCATCCTGAACACGCTCGGGCGGTTTGCGGTTTCTTCTTTTACGCCGGTATTTCTCAATATTGCGATGATTTCGGCGGCCATTTGGATAGCCCCTAATTTAGAGCAGCCAGAAATTGGACTCGGTATTGGTGTTTTCCTCGGTGGTTTGATCCAGTTTGCGTTTCAGTTTCCTTTTCTCTATCGCGAAGGCATGTTGGTTAAACCTAAATGGGGTTGGTCTCACCCTGGTGTGGTGAAAATTCGCACATTGATGATTCCCGCGCTGTTTGGTGTGTCCGTCAGCCAAATTAACTT
Organism: Enterovibrio sp.; assembly: GCA_042096095.1. GTDB lineage: Bacteria > Pseudomonadota > Gammaproteobacteria > Enterobacterales > Vibrionaceae > Enterovibrio. Next base: position 3,671 of record JBELME010000106.1, on the reverse strand, counting down.
GCTGCTTGATACCTTTATAGCGAGCTTCCTTGCAACGGGTTCCATCAGTTGGTTGTATTACTCTGACCGTCTCTTAGAGTTCCCGTTGGGTTTGTTTGGCATTGCGATTGCCACCGTGATATTGCCGGCGTTGTCTAAAAAGCACGTTGAGCAATCATCCGGTCAATTCGCAAGTACGATGGATTGGGGCATTCGCATGGTGCTGTTACTGGGATTACCTGCGATGGTGGGCATGATGGTGTTGGCGAAACCTATGTTGATGGTGCTCTTCATGCGTGGCGAGTTTAGTCCGTCAGACGTGGATGCTGCGGCGCTGTCGCTAATGGCTTACGCGTCAGGCTTGCTGAACTTCATGCTCATTAAAGTGCTTGCGCCAGGCTATTACGCTCGCCAAGACACGAAAACCCCTGTGCGCTATGGCATTATTGCTATGGTTAGCAATATGGTGTTCAACCTTATCTTCGCGTCATTTTATGGTTATGTTGGTCTGGCTATGGCAACGGCGTTGTCAGCGTTGGTCAATGCGGGCTTGCTGTACAGAGGCCTTCATAAACAAGGTGTGTATCGCGTGAGTCGGGAAACACTCTTTTTTACATTGCGCCTTGTGATTGGTGCGTCATTGATGGGCGGCTTGGTGTTTTGGCTGATGCCAGAAAATACTGACTGGCTCGCGATGGGGCTTTGGGAACGTATCTACATTCTATTTGGCTTAATTGCTTTGGGTGCAGTGACTTACCTTGTGTCTTTGGCCGTTTCTGGTGTGAGACCGCGTCAACTTCGAGCAGAAAGCTGATTGCTACGCATAACTAGTATATAATCCGTCGGTTTTTTTAGGGGAAAGCAGTTTTACCATTATGGAATTGATCCGAGGCATTCATAACATCCGAGACAGACACCGAGGGTGCGTACTGACGATCGGTAACTTTGATGGTGTGCATTTAGGCCACCAACAAGTGCTTATTCAAGTGGTAAAGAAGGCCCGTGAGTTGGGCGTTCCGCCCACGGTTATGCTGTTTGAACCTCAACCAAGAGAACTGTTTGCTGCCGATCGCGCGCCTGCACGCTTGACTCGCCTACGTGACAAGTACAAGCAGTTGGCGAAATTAGGTGTTGAGCGGTTACTTGTGGTGAATTTTAATGCAAAATTCGCTGCTATGACGCCCTATGACTTTGTTCATCGCTTGTTGGCTGAACAATTGGGTGTTAAGTTTCTCGTAGTCGGCGATGACTTCCGCTTTGGCGCTAAGCGTCAGGGCGATTTTGTCTATCTGCAGCAAGAAGCAAAATCTGCACATTTTGATGTGGTGAGTACGCAAAGTTTTTGTGTCTCCGAGCAGCGTGTTAGTAGTACTGCCATTCGTGATGAATTGTCGCGAGGCGAGCAAGACGCAGTGGAGCAGATGCTAGGGCGACCTTATAGCATCAGTGGGCGTGTTTCCCACGGTAAGAAGCTAGGTCGTACCATCGGATTCCCTACCGCAAATGTACCTTTAAAGCGACGAGTTACACCCGTGTCTGGCGTGTATGTTGTCAAGGTTGGCGGTATTGATGAGAACACATGGTTAGGTGGTGTTGCCAACGTAGGCACGCGACCCACTGTTAACGGTGTACGCCAACAATTGGAAGTGCACCTTTTTGACTTCGCTGGCGACCTTTATGGTCGGCATGTTGAAGTGCAGCTTCTTCATAAGCTGCGAGATGAGAAAAAATTTGGTTCGCTAGACGAACTAAAAGCCCAAATTGAACTTGATGCCCAGGCAGCGCGTGCGTGGCTGGCTGGTCAAGATAATGTCGAAAACGTCCATACGGAATGAACAATCAATGAGTGACTTTAAAGATACCTTAAACCTGCCGGAAACCGCGTTTCCGATGCGAGGTAATCTTGCACAACGTGAGCCGCAAATGCTCAAGCGTTGGTACGATGAAGATCTTTACGGCGAGATCCGTAAAGCGAAAAAAGGCAAGAAATCTTTCATCTTGCATGACGGCCCTCCGTATGCAAATGGCAACATCCATATTGGTCACTCAGTAAACAAGATTCTTAAAGACATTATTATAAAGTCCAAAACATTGTCGGACTTTGACGCACCTTACGTACCCGGTTGGGACTGTCATGGTCTGCCAATCGAACTGATGGTTGAGAAGAAAGTTGGCAAGCCAGGCAAAAAAGTGTCTGCTGCTGAATTCCGTCAGAAGTGTCGTGAGTACGCAGCAAAGCAAGTTGAAGGCCAAAAGGCAGATTTCAAACGTCTTGGTGTATTGGGTGAGTGGGATAAGCCATACCTGACCATGGACTTCAACACCGAAGCGAACATCATTCGTGCGTTGGGTAAAATCGCAGATAACGGTCACCTGCATAAAGGTTTCAAACCTGTTCACTGGTGTACGGACTGTGGTTCAGCACTGGCAGAAGCAGAAGTAGAATACGAGAACAAAGTGTCTCCTTCTATTGATGTGATGTTCCGCGCGACAGACGAAGCGGCTGTACTGGCAAAATTCGGTTTGGCGGAAGGCCACGAAGGTCATGGTGACGTGTCTATTGTTATCTGGACCACCACGCCTTGGACACTGCCTGCAAACCGTGCAGTGGCGGTTTCTGATGCACTGGAATATGTACTTGTTCAAGTGGAAGGCGAAACGCCTCGTCGTTTGATCATGGCATCTGAGCTTGCGAAGCAAGTGATGGATCGTGCGGGTATTGAACATTTCCATAATCTGGGTTTCTGTCAAGGCGACGCGTTGGAGCTATTGCGTTTCAACCACCCGTTTTACAGCTTCGATGTGCCCGTAATCTGTGGCGATCACGTCACGACTGAATCAGGTACAGGTGTTGTTCACACGGCACCGGGCCATGGTCAAGAAGACTTCGTGGTAGGTCAAAAGTACGGCCTAGAAGTGGCGAACCCAGTGGGTAGCAACGGCGTTTACCTGCCTGATACCGAACTGTTTGCCGGTCAACATGTATTGAAAGCAAACGACAACGTGATTGACGTGCTGAAAGAACATGGTTCTTTATTGCACCACCACGCGTACGAGCACAGCTACCCGCATTGCTGGCGCCATAAAACGCCGATCATTTTCCGTGCAACGCCACAGTGGTTTATCTCTATGGAGAAAGCTGGCTTGCGTGCGAAAGCATTGGAAGAGATCAAAAACGTACAGTGGATCCCTGAATGGGGTCAAAGCCGCATTGAGTCGATGGTTGAAGGTCGCCCTGATTGGTGTATCTCCCGTCAACGTACGTGGGGCGTGCCAATTGCGCTGTTCGTTCACAAAGAAACGTCTGATCTTCACCCGAACACGGTTGAACTGATCGAACAAGTGGCGCAGAAAGTTGAACAGTCAGGCATTCAAGCGTGGTGGGATCTCGACACCGCAGAGTTGCTTGGTGATGATGCTGAAAACTACGAAAAAGTACTGGATACCCTAGACGTTTGGTTTGACTCAGGTGCTACGCACTATGCAGTTGTAAATCAACGTGCGGAATTCAACGGCCAAGAAGCTGACATGTACTTGGAAGGCTCGGATCAACACCGTGGCTGGTTCCAGTCATCGCTAATGACGTCTGTTGCAATCAAAAATGCGGCACCTTACAAGCAAGTGTTGACCCACGGTTTCACCGTTGATGGTCAAGGCCGTAAGATGTCTAAGTCGATTGGTAACGTTGTTTC
>JBELME010000105.1:0-13041 GCA_042096095.1 Enterovibrio sp. | reverse complement strand
ATGTGGTCTTCCCAATCGATAACGTCGATTTCATAAACGACTTTTTCACGCACAGACTCATCCGCCGCGTGCATGGCCTCTTTTGAGCCAGTGATCAGTGGATGCCATGCTGGAAGCGGCTTATTTTCAGCCAGTAAGCGATAAGCACACGTGTCTGGTAGCCAGTAGAATTCTTCGATTTTCTCGCGAGATAGCTTCAAACAGTCTTCGTCGTAGCTGAAACGGTTCGTATAGTCTTTGCACGAACAGGTTTTATCATCCAACAAGCTGCAGGCCACGTTGGTGTAATACAACTCTTCTGTTTCTTCATCAATCAGCTTGTGAAGGCAGCACTTACCACAACCATCACAGAGTGATTCCCACTCAGTGTCCGTCATGTCGGTCAGTGTCTTTTGTTGCCAGAAGGGTGTTGTCATTATTGCGTGTCCTGCCAGAAAATGATGAAGCTATAACGATGTAGCCATGAGGCGGTGTTTATACCACCCACTAACGAAAGTGCAAGACCTATCAGACAAGATCAATAAGTTACACGTGAGTGACGGCAACCTTTTGCGTTACTCACTAACGAATGATACTGTGCGCGCCTTCTTTTGAGTGTTGAGTGGGATGGATGAAAGAGCAAGAAGTAGAGTGTCGACTCGGCTGTGGAGCCTGTTGCATTGCGCCAAGCATTTCATCGCCAATTCCGGGTATGCCAAATGGCAAAGCGGCCGGCGAGCGCTGCATTCAGTTAAACGATGAGAATCTGTGCAAGATTTTCGGCCAACCAGACCGTCCAGCAGTATGCAGCCAATTTAAAGCAGACAAAGAGATTTGCGGCACAACCAACACTCACGCAATGGCAGTGCTGATTGAACTAGAAACGCTTACCTTCTAATACCCAGTAAGCGATCTGGTTCGCGGATGAAATACTATTCCACGGTATTCAACGCTACTTCTTCTTCCGACAAGGTTTTCACCACGCGACACGGATTCCCCACTGCAACGCTGTTGTCTGGAATACTTTTGTTCACCACACTGCCCGCGCCAATCACGCAGTTCTTTCCGATCGCGACACCGGGTAACACAATCACCCCGCCACCAATCCAGCTGTTCTCACCAATGGTGATCGGTAAACCATACTCTTCCAAATTGCCCACGCGGCGCTGCACATCCAATGGGTGCGTTGCGGTCAGCAGTTGAACGTTGTTCGCCATCATGACATTGTCACCAATGGTCACAGGCGCAACATCCAAAATGGTGCAGCTAAAGTTCATGAACACGCCTTTACCCACGGTGATGTGTTGGCCGTAATCACAATAAAAAGGCGGTTCGGCATAGAGGGTTTCGCAGGCATTTGGCAACAAATCGCGCTTGGCGGTTTTCCACTGATCCGTATCAGGTAAACTCTGGTTGAAGCGTTGCATCGCTTCACGGCAACGTGTTTTGTCAGCCACCAATTCCGGGTCGCTTGCACGATATAGTTCGCCGCTTAGCATTTTTTGCTTTTCCGTTTTCATATTTACTCATTTTTTCGTCACACTGAATACGTCGCACATTACCCTAAGCAGGAGAATCAAAGTGGGATCAAGGTTCATAATCCTTTGTTTATTGGGCGCATTATCTGGCTGTCTATCAACGCCGCCTTCGCTCTACGACGACATCCCCTCACAGCAGTGTGAAAAACAGCTGCAAGCCTTCTATCAAGAGGCAAAGAACACACACGCCTCCCTCTTACCTTTTCACTATGATGTCCGATTTCCTCATTTGGCGTTTGATCGCTTCAGCGCGTCTTTACCCGCGTCGTTAACAACCCTTGAAGGCAAAAGCCAATGGCTTGCCTATGTACACGGGCTCGGAGCGAAGCAATTGCACTCCGCCTTGGCATGGCAAAACAGCCTTTCCCCACAACGTCGCGAGTCACTCCTGCAATGCCAAGAACAATTGGTACAACCTAGCTTGGAGAGTGCGTCCTTTTGGCAGCAAATGGACGCCGAGCCCGTCGTTATCCCATCCGCATATCAACCGTGGAAGCGTGTTGTGGGGTTCTACCCCTTAGCCAGTTTGGTCGCGAAAGGCCAAATAGAAGAAGAGCAGGCACATATCCAACGTGAATTCACACGCCCACTTGCCCATCCTTTTCACTATGACGTACGCGTGAATGACAAGAACGCGCGCGACGATGCGCACCTCACCATTCAAAAAATGGTGGAGCAAGCACGAGGTGAGTCCGCGCTGAATTGGCCTATGCTCTCTGCGCCAGAAGCAAACCAGCTTCTGAATCATTATGCGCCCGTCTTTACCGTTGAAACCCTGTCGAAAGCGGACTTGCCAGGAGCCCTTGAACTTGACGATGATGCCTCGCCTACCATCAACACAAACACACCTACCCTTTACCAAGACATCAGCTATACGCAGTTTAATGGCGACACCCTACTTCAACTCAATTACGTCTTGTGGTTCTCAGCAAGACCCGCAGAAAGCACATTTGACCCGTATAGCGGTGCGTTTGATGCAGTAAATATCCGCGTGACGTTAGATAAACAGGGTACACCTTTGATTGTGGACTCCGTTCACCAATGTGGGTGTTTTCACATGGTGTATGCACTTAGCCCGACACTTTCCTTCGTCGAGAGCGAAAACGAAAAACCGATTCAACAGCACCTTGCGAAACCGGCGTCTTCGGATCGCCTGCATGTGTCACTGTCCGGCAGCCAACACATGATCACAGACCTTCGTTTTACTGGTAACATCCCCGCCGCTATAGGCCTCAATACGCAACCACTGGATACCTTGTTTACGTTGAAAGCACCACACGGCGACGTTCTTAGCCCATTCAACCAGCATGGTATTCTGGCTGAGAGTGCCCGAGGCGAACGGTGGTTTTTGTGGCCTTTTGGGGTTAGAAATCCCGGCGCGATGCGACAACAAGGTCAACACGCCATCGCCTTTATTGGCGAGCGCCATTTTGATGATGCGAAGATATTCAACGCAATTCTGACCATCAATGATCCGCAAGAAACCCCTTCCGAATAACGTTTCAATACAAACACGGTGCTAAAACGAAAAAAGCGAGCCAAGGGCTCGCTTTTAAATAAGGGTGCTAACCGTTAAACGATTAATGCACGTGGCCGTGCTCTAGCTCTTCTGGCGTCGCATCACGCACTTCGCGCACAACACCTTCAAAGTGCAAAACCAAGCCCGCCAGTGGGTGGTTGCCATCAATGGTCACGTCGTCACCGTCGATTTCGACGATAGTAACCTGAATGTTGCCTTGTGGGCCTTGAGCATTAAATACCATGCCGACTTCAAGCTCTTCAACACCTTGGAAAACACTCTTCTCAACGTTTTGGATCAACGCTTCATTACGATCACCGTAAGCATCTTGAGGGTGAACTTCTGCTTGGAATGCTTCACCTTCGGCTTTACCTACAAGGGCGTTTTCCAGACCAGGAATAATATTGCCCGCGCCAGCAATATAGGCGAGTGGCTCTTTACCCTCAGACGTATCGATTACCTGACCTGTTTCATCCTTCACGGTGTAATCAATTACTACGACTTTGTTTTCTTCAATCATCTTGCCATCCTTTATCGGCAGCGAATGTATATATCTGAACGACCGGACAGATACTGGTCATCCCTCTGCGGGAATACTTTGACTCTAACACAGCGGTTTAATCCCAGTGTTTCAACTGACCAATCTACGCCGATTGAATGAAAAAAACGTGACCTTGCGCGATTCAAGCAGTTAAAAGTAAGGATATTCATACGTCTATGACGCCCTTCAGAACAAAGAGCGTCATGGAGGTATCGGCATGTCAGCTTATCGCCACAGCGCTTTGACAGGGTAATCAGGACGGAAACGGTGTGCCACCTGCGCTTGCAGTAATTCTGCGGTTGCGACCGCATCTGTCAGCGCGTTATGCCCTTGGTAAAAAGGCAGATTATAACGGCGACGACTGTCCGCAAGGCGGATCGAGGTAAGCGGTTTTTTCAGCAGCCAAGACCAAAACTTATTGCTGGGTTTGCGGTAATACCAAGATTCCACTTCCAACGTATCGATCATCGGGAAAAGAAGCCCTTCACCCAGTCGGTGTTTTATCGCGGCATCTAAGAACTCACGCTCAATACGGCGGTAATGCACCACCACCACCTTCCCTTCTAGATGAGACAGCACCTCTTCTAGCACGCGTTGAAGATCAGGAGCATCGCTCACATCAGAATGCGTAATACCATGAAAGCACACCGACTCTTCTTCCAAAGGTCGACGAGGTTTTACTATCCAGTGTTTCGCTTGGCTACAGTGAATGCGTGACAAGGTAAATGGCACCAAACCAATGCTGACAATGTCGTTTTTCTGCGGATCGAGCCCTGTGGTCTCGAGATCCAGTGCCACAAACTGCACGTCCGACAGTGGCGTATCGCCACTGACCACGCCCGCTTCATAGAAGCGTTCCAGCACTGGCACCTTCGCCCGCTCTTTCAAGCGTTTGATAACGGTTGGCCAGTCCGGGCCCGCCTGAACCAGCGGTGCCCCTTTGTTGGGTTCAAGAAATAGCACGGGTCACCTAATTGCTGCGGCTGGGTTGATAACGGTATTTCAAAAACTTCTGCGCATTGCTGAGGATTTGGAATGCATCCTTCAAGTTTCGACGCTCAAAGTCGGACAGGTTTTCAGGTTCGATGTTGTTATCAGGCTCTTGCTCACCGACCACATCCAAGGCTTGGTGACGAATACGCACCATGGAAATGAATTCCATCGCATCGCGTAAATCTGTGCCGCGGCCTTTCGGCAAAATACCCGCTTCGATGATGTCATCCAAGCGCTCAAAGGAGTTTTGCGAACGTGAATCCACCGCCAGCGCATGAACACGAATCAAATCCGCCAATGGCGCAGTACCACGACGTTTCAAGTTCATCGAATTCTTATGGCGACCATCTTGCTCTAACACGAAATCTTTAAAGAACCCCAACGGTGGTGTGCGGTTCAACGCATTTCGCGCCATGCAAGCAAGGAAGCGGTTGTTACGACGCGCACGACGTCCGACAAACGCTTTGAGCTGCTCCGCCCAGTTGGTCGCACCGTACACGCCGTCCAAATCAAAGAAGATGTTGCTGTTCAGCAATGATTTCGGATTCGGCTGATCGATCCAATCCGCAAACGTGGCTTCCCACTCGGTGCGGGTTTTACGCCACTCGGGGTTCGTCGCCATGATGTTACCCGTACAATAGCTGTAACCACAGCGCGCAAGGCCATCACTGACGAACTTCGCCAAGTTCGCAAAATACGGTTCGTGCTCCGCAGGATCGTACTTATCGTCCAAGATCATCGCGTTGTCTTGGTCTGTCACAATCAGCTGTTCATCACGCGCCATCGACCCCAGCGCCAAGAAGCAATAACCCACCGGTGGCGGGCCAAATTCTTCTTCGCCAAGTTCTAACAAACGTTGTTTAAAGCTGCGACCGATCACCGCCATGGCTGAGCCAATCATGTGAGAGTTCGCATCTTCTTGCACCATGCGCGAAAAACACGCAGGCACATCTTTCGACAAGACTTCGAGATCTTCGATAGATTGCTGACGGAAAATACTGTTCACGATCACCAAACTGCTCTGAGATTCATAACGCACGATGTCAGATAGCGCAATCACGCCAATCGGCTTTTGGTGACGCAAAATCGGCAAGTGATGCAGGTTGTTTCGCAGCATCAACAACATGGCTTCAAAGACATAGGCATTGTGATCAAGCGTGATCACCTGTGGCGTTAAGATCTCTGACACTTTTGTGTCGTACGGCATGCCTTCGGCGAGAATGCGAGAGCGCAAATCACGGTCAGTCAGAATACCCAAAATGCGCTGCTGTTCACGCTCGTCTTCTTCGATATCAACCGACATCACGAGCAACGAAGAAACGCCTTCTTCCGTCATGATTTGTGCCGCTTCCTGTGCGGTGGCTTCACATTCCACGGTCACAGGGTCACGCAAGATCAAATCCGTGACTTTCGATGTCGTTAGATCGTTGCTGTCTTTATGGCTCTCAACCGCTTGACGCAAGCGCGAACCATCTTCGATCTCCATGAAATCCCCGAAGGTTTCATTGTTCTCACACAAATCGTCAAACAGATCGGCAGGAATAAAATACACCAAGCTGTCTTCAATCGCCTTTGCGGGAAAACGAACGCGGCGGTTCATCATCAAGCCCCACTGACCAAAGATCCCGCCTTCGGTCAAGCGGTTGAACAGTTCCCCTTTTCGACGAAAAATTTCAACCGCACCACTGCGCACAACGCACAGGTCATTCAGCGGCTCGCCGTATTCAAAAATCTGCGTACCCGCGCGGTAATAAGAGATGTCAATTTGCTTGGCAACAGTATCTACCGTTTCTTCAGGCATCTCATTAAAAGGCGCATACTGTTTGAGAAACGCTGCGATTTCTATTTGTTCCGCTTCCATTAATTCTCAATCTCGGTGTTAGAGAGCCGCACACTATAAACGGCAACCTATCTAAACAAAACGAACAAAATGGGGCAGGCACTTGGCCTGCCCCATTCTCTATAGCGTCAAGTACAAAGACCTGTTTCGCTATGTTTATGGTCACCTGCGTCGTTAATCTCTCGGTTCAGACATCAACCCTTTGATTAGCGAAACACAAGACACCAAAAGCACAATGGTGAAGGGAAAGCCTGTCGAGACTGCCATCGCTTGCAGGGCCACCAATCCGCCTCCCATCAGCAATACAATCGCGACCAATCCTTCGAACGTACACCAGAATACACGCTGTGGTACGGGTGCATCTACTTTACCGCCCGCAGAAATCGTATCGATAACCAAAGAGCCGGAATCAGATGATGTGACAAAGAACACCACCACCAACACGATACCGATGAATGACGTGATTTGTGCAAACGGCAACGCATCAAGCATTGCGAACAATTGCAGTGGCAATGCTGCTTCAGTTACTGCGGTGTAGCCATCATTCACCACTTGGTCGATGGCGGTTCCACCAAAGGCGGTCATCCAAAGCACACACGCCGCTGACGGGATAAGCAATACACAGATGATGAACTCACGCACGGTACGACCGCGGGATACACGGGCGATAAACATGCCCACAAACGGCGACCAAGATATCCACCACGCCCAGTAGAAGGCCGTCCAGCCTTGGGTAAAGTTGACATCCTCCCGCCCGAAAGGCATCGCCAATGCAGGGAGGTTCTCAAGGTACGCACCAAGGTTGCTGAAAAAGCCCGTCATGATCGCAATTGTCGGCCCCGCCACAATCACAAACAATAGCAACAAGATGGCCAGCATCATGTTGATTTCAGACAGACGTTTTACACCCGCGTCCAAGCCCGCAGCCACGGAAACCAACGCTAGCATGGTGATGAACACCACAAGAACAATTTCGGTCGTCGTGCCTAGCGGAATACCAAATAAGAAGTTAAGACCAGACGCCGCTTGCGATGCGCCAAAGCCCAAGGATGTTGCCAAGCCAAACAAGGTCGCGACAACCGCCAGAATGTCGATCACATGGCCAACCCAACCCCAAACACGTTCACCAAATAAAGGGTAGAACACAGAGCGCATGGTCAGCGGCAAGCCTTTGTTAAACGAGAACAGCGCCAAGCCTAACGCCAACACCGCGTAGATTGCCCATGGGTGCAAGCCCCAGTGGTAAATCGTTGCTGCCATGCCAAGCTTACGCGCTTCTTCTGCGTTGCCAGCTGCAGCACCTAACGGCGCCCAGTCTGTGCGCACGCCATTTTCAACAGCGGTACCGCCGAAAGAGGATGCATAATGGGAGAGCGGTTCTGACACACCGTAGAACATAAGACCGATGCCCATCCCTGCTGCGAACAGCATGGAAAACCAGCCCGCATAGGTGTAATCAGGCGTTGCCTCTGTACCACCTAAACGCACCCTGCCTAAAGGGCTCACGATCAGGAACAAACACACCAAGACAAAAACATCGCCTGCTGAGAGGAAGAACCAATCTAGGTTTGATGTTAACCAACCTCGCATATCGGCGAACATCGGCGCGACATCATCTCGAAAAGCAAGGGTGACAAACACAAATAGGGTAATGAATAAACCAGAAATCAGGAAAACACGGTTATGGATATCGAGTCCGAAAGGGCCAACTTTAAGCGCAATATTATCCTGTCCGACCTGATAATCTGTATCAATAGGGTTGACCTCACCATCCGGTTTCATCAACTCTTCATGACTTTTATCGCTCACAGTAAACTCCTTTGTCCGTTTTGCGAGTTAAGCAAGTCAATGTCGTTCAATAGGCTTTATGCCTTGGCACGCGTTAAAACGCGCGCACATTTGCACGGTACATTCGAAACGAGGTCGATAAGTATAGTATCAACAAGAAGCAGATTGAACTCTCACTGACAAGCTAAACACTTTAACATACCCTTAGAGTTCAATGCTTAATTAGTGAGAGATTGATCCTCTTTGATTCTAGCTTTCGCTACATTTCTAGCAATTATCGCTTCTTTTTTACTCAAAAAGCATCGTAACGCCTAACCACAACCATTGAACTCTAAATACTCAGTCGTTCATAGAGCATCCTATGCGCTAACACATTTTGAAGTTGCGTGTATGCGTCCGCATCGATCCAATTTAAGCCAAGACCCTCATCAAACCAGGCGCAAAAATAAAAAGTGGGATGGAAAAAATAAAGATAAAAAAATCCGGGCGACAAGCCGCCCGGATTTTTCTGTGTTATTACGCACGTGGTTCAGACATCAAGCCTTTCACCAGTGAGAAGGCACAAAGCAGCAGCACGATACAGAACGGCAGACCCGTTGATACCACCATCGCCTGTAGTGCAGACAAGCCGCCACCCAGCAAGAGTGAAATCGCTACAAGACCAACAAACGAACACCAGAAGATGCGCTGTGGAACCGGTGCATCAACTTTACCGCCCGCAGAGATCGTATCGATAACCAGTGAGCCAGAGTCTGACGACGTCACGAAAAAGATCACCACCAGCACGATACCCAACAAAGAAGTAATGCTCGACAATGGCAAGCCATCTAGCATGCTGAACAATTGCAGCGGCAATGCCGCATCAACCACAGCACGGTAACCGTCGTTCAGTTGTTCAATCGCCGTTGTACCGAATGTGGTCATCCAAATCACACACAATGACGTTGGAATCAACAATACGCACACGATGAACTCACGCACAGTACGACCGCGTGAAACACGCGCAATAAACATACCCACGAACGGTGACCAAGACATCCACCACGCCCAGTAGAACGCGGTCCAGCCTTGCGAGTAGTTCGCATCTTGGCGATCAAATGGCATAGACAGTGCTGGCAAGTTCTCGAAGTACGCCACCATGTTGGTGAAGATGCTGCTGAAAATGGCCATGGTTGGACCCACAGCAATCACGAACAACATTAGCATGGTCGCAAGACCCATGTTGATTTCAGACAAGCGCTTAACGCCCGAATCCAAACCTGCGACCACAGAGCTCAACGCTAATCCTGTGATACCAATGATCAAAATGATTTGCGTCGGCGTGCCATCAGGAATACCGAACAAGAAATTCAAACCCGCCGCAGCCTGAGATGCACCGAAACCTAGCGACGTTGCCAAACCAAACAAGGTCGCAACAACCGCCGTGATATCGATGATGTGACCCGGCCAGCCCCAAATGCGCTCACCAAACAATGGGTAGAACACAGAGCGGATCGTCAGTGGCAAACCTTTGTTGAACGAGAACAGTGCCAAAGACAACGCCAGCAACGCGTAAATCGCCCATGGGTGAAGACCCCAGTGGAAAATCGTTGCAGCCATACCCAAATCTTTCGCCGCTTCCGTACTGCCCATTGCAGCACCTAATGGTGCCCAGTCGGTACGAACGCCATCAACCACATTCACACCGCCCAGTGAGGCAGCATAGTGGGATAAAGGCTCAGAAACGCCGTAGAACATCAAACCGATACCCATACCAGCAGCAAACAGCATCGAGAACCAACCGACATAGGTGTAGTCAGGTTTCGCTTCCGTACCACCAAGGCGAACGCGGCCCAAAGGCGTTACGATCAAGACTAAGCAGAGCAACACGAACACGTTACCCGCAGAAATGAAGAACCAATCCATTTGCGAGGTCAGCGTGTTACGCATCTCGCTAAATACAGGTCCGACTGAGTTTCGAAATAGCAAAGTAATCACAACAAACAGTGCGATTAGCGAACCCGAAACAACAAACACTCGGTTATGAATGTCTAGGCCAAATGGGCCGATCTTCAGTGCAATGTTATCTTGACCCACTTGGTAGTCGGTATCGATGGGGGTCACTGCACCATCTGGCGTCATTAACTCGTCATGGCTTTTATCACTCACAACTGAACTCCAATTTTGTATTTTTTGATATTACAGAGAAAGCACCCTCTTGCGCTTTCTTTGGACCAGAAACTATGACGCTTCATATTTGCTACGTAAAATGAAACTAAATGCTCATTAGCATCAAACTTTTTCATCAAAACCAGCTACAAAATATTCACAGCCAATGGGATGGCGCATTCTGCTCATCTCAACCACTAACTTCTTTGATCTCGGTCGCTTCAGACCGATAAATCCAAGGTGTCTGTGCGAAACCACAAAAAAACGCCGCGAGAAACGGCGTTTTGGGGGGCACGAGAAAACAGGCTTTCGTCTGCTTCTCGCAATTTAAAAGGAAGTAATTACGACTGAGTCGACGGTTTGAACACGATACGCTCGTCTTCTTCACCCGCTTTCATGTCGTTGTAGCGCTCAAGGTCGAGTGCGCCTTCACTCTTCGCCACAATACAGGTCACCGCACAGTCACCCGTGATGTTCACGGCGGTACGAATCATGTCCAACAAGCGGTCAACACCCATGATCAATGCGATACCTTCAAGCGGCAGACCCACTTGGTTTAGTACCATTGCCAACATCACCAAGCCAACGCCTGGTACACCGGCCGTACCCACAGACGCCAATGTCGCCGTCAAAATCACGGTCACGTAATCCGCTAATGACAAATCAACGTTGAAAGCTTGGGCAATAAACACCGTCGCCACACCTTGCATCATCGCCGTACCATCCATGTTGATGGTTGCGCCCAGCGGGATAGTGAACGAGGCAATCTTGTTGTCAGCCCCCATGCGGCGCGTGGTGGTTTCCATCGACACAGGGATGGTCGCATTTGAAGATGCAGTCGAAAAAGCAAACATGATTGCATCTTCCATCTTCTTCAAGAAGGTGATTGGGCTTAGGCCGCTGAACACTTTCAGTAAGGTGGTGTAAGTAACCAATGCATGCAAAATCAACGCACTGCTGAGCACCAAGAAGTACTCAGCCAAACTCAAAATGGCAGAAAGACCCAGTGACGTGAACAGCTTTGCCATCAAACAGAACACGCCATACGGCGCAAGGTTCATCAGCAGCGCGACCAACTTCAAGATCACTTCATTGAGATCTCGGAAGAACGCTGCCACACGCTCACCCGGCTTACCCGATGCACTGATCGCGATACCGAACAACAAGGCGAAAATAATGATTTGTAGCGTGTTGCCTTCTGCCATCGAACTGATTGGGTTCGTCGGGAACATACCGACAATCACTTCACCGAGAGAGGGTGCTTCAGCAGCTTGGAAGCTGGATGCCGCAGACAGGTCTGCCCCTTTGCCCGGACCAACTAACAATGCCAAGGTCATCGCAAAGGTGATCGCCAACGCCGTGGTCCCCAAGTAGAAGGTCAGGGTTTTGCCACCCAAACGCCCTAGTGTTGCAATGTCTTTGAGCGCACTGGTGCCACAGACCAAAGAAACAAACACCAATGGCACAACCAACATCTTCAAGCTGGCAACAAAAATCTGACCACCTACGTCGAACAAACCGTTCACAATGTAGCTGTTAACAAACCCTTCATCGGCGAACAATAAATGAATCGCAAATCCGGTCGCAATACCCATTACCATGCCGACTAGGACACGGGTCGTTAAGGACATTTTTCTTGATTCCGTATTCATCCCAGAATACTCCTCTGCAATATTTACTTTCTTGTCACAATAATTCGCCAAGAGATTAGCAGTGTCTTTGCATATAGCATGAAGTCCTTTTTTGGGTCTCGATCGCCATTTCTGCGCTGCGTCACAGATTTTCTAGCCAGTCACAACACATTGAAAACAATGAAATAACAATAAATGCTCAAGTTAGTTTGTTTTTTAATCTACAGCACTGCCCAGAGATTTAGACATGTCATTCTGAACCTGTCTAATGACCACCAGATAAAAATCGGAATAGGGGGAATGCCGGAATGACGAAAGGGATGGATCGTTCAAGCGATCAAGAAATGCATCGATCCACCACTGCGTAAAACAAAAAAAAGAGAGAGGCTGCCCTCTCTCTTTTTTTCCTTTAACATCGCTGTGTGGCGCTTGACTGTCCTTCGCGTTTACTCAAACAGGAAAAAATACCCGTAAGCTGCAACAAGCGCTGGCACCGTTGAATACAGGGTTGCCATCATGGCTGCTTTAGGCGCAAGCGCAATGGCGGGAAACAACGCATCACCGTCATTTGAGATAGTATTTCCGACTTGTGCAGACATAGGTACAGCCCCGCTAATGTAAAGGCTAGTCACTAAGATTTGAGGGCCACAACCAGGCAGCAATCCAACGACGACGCCCATCAATGGCATGAGAGCCCCCCAACCACTGAATACGTTCGACAACTCAATGTCGAGCCCCAGTATTGTCAACTCGAAGGCAAGAAATGCGGCAATCACCCACACCGTGACAAAATTAGTGTCTTGCGCAACGCGTTGAAATAAATGAGATTGGTGGCACTTAGGGTCTTCACCCACCACGGATTCGTAAGTATTCACTTCCCGTTGCAACGACCAAAAGGTCACGGTGATCACTGCCAAGGCAGCGCCCAGCATTTCAGATGTGCCTGCAGGCAGGTTGAACACGGCATCCACATCCAATTGAAACGAGCCGATCAAGGCCATCATCATGGCAGGTAAAACAAGCCATTGCCAAAAACGCCCTTGCGCATTAATGAACCCGTGCTC
>JBELME010000104.1:0-13114 GCA_042096095.1 Enterovibrio sp. | reverse complement strand
CGTTGCTCGACAGTCTGTTCAAGAGCGAAATGTACCGTTCTGATCAGAAGTCGTTCATGCTTTACCCAGACCGCGAATTGACCTCTTTCATGGAGAAAAACCTCATTCCTGCTGAGAAGGTTCAAGCTAACCCATTGCTGTCTGAAATGTACACCGTGGGTGATACGCGCCTGATCAATGTTGATAACCGTAGCCACTTCCACTTCAATGCAAGCTTTGAAAATGAGGGAGTGTTGAAGCGTGCGATTGAAGAGGTACGTCAGACTACCCTCATATCACCGATGCGTTGTTCAACAATGTGTTGGAGATCTACGAAGAGGTGTTTAATCACCGTGAGTTCACGGGGCGTTCAGGCACCATGTTTGGCTACGAAGGGCTAGGTTGTATCTACTGGCATATGGTATCGAAACTCTTGTTAGCCGTTCAAGAAGTCTACTTTACGAGCTTGCAAGAAAACCCACATAGCCAAGACACAAGGAAACTGGCGGCGTACTATTACTGTGTACGTGATGGCATCGGCTTTAACAAAGCCCCGCAAGAGTATGGTGCATTCCCTGTTGACCCATATTCGCACACACCAAAAAATGCAGGTGCACAGCAACCAGGCATGACGGGTCAGGTGAAAGAGGAGATTCTGACGCGTTTTGGTGAGCTTGGTATTTTGGTGAACGGTGGCGCGATTGAAATTGCCCCGACATTGCTCCTGAAAAATGAGTTCAGTGAAGGGCCTGTTGGTTTTACGTTTGTGGGGCTTGATGGCAACTTGGTTGACCTTGAGCTGAACAAAGGCGAGCTTGCATTTACCTACTGTCAGGTACCGTTTGTCTATCGTATGTCTGACGCAGACACAACGAGTATAGAGCTGGTATTGTCAACGGGTGATGTGATTATCATTCAAGGCAACATGTTGTCTGCATCGATCAGTAAGCAAATCTTTGACCGCACTGGCGAGTTTGCCCGAATTGTGGTGAATGTGCCTGAAAGCCTGCTGTATCAACCAGAGTAGTTTCTGCTGATACAAAATCCGCAAATAAAACAGCCGCTAAATAGCGGCTGTTTTTTTGTGTCCATTAAGCGTGTGAGGCGTTATTCGGTGAAGCTCGCTTTTTTCACAATTTGACCAACGCTTGCAATATTTTTCACTGATTTTCGCTCAATCAAGTTTGGCGAAAGACGGTTCTCAACGCCCGTGCTTTTCTTGCCATTCAGAATATTAAGCACACCTTTTGCCGCTTCTTTTGCCATTTCTTTGATTGGGAAGTTAACGGTAGACAAGCTTGGTGTCATGTATTGGCTGTATGTGTGGTTATCAAAACCCACAATTGACATGTCTTCACCCACGCGGTGACCAAATTCGTGACAAACGCCATACGCGGCAAGCGCGATACTGTCGTTCAAACAGAATATTGCCGTCATGCTTTTGTCTCGGTCGAGCAATCGGCGCACAGCTGTATCATTACCTCCGTGGTCAAAACGACCCTCAACAACCAAGTTAGGATCGTATTCCACGCCGTATTCTTTCAATGCATTTCGGTAGCCTTGCAAACGGTCTCGGCTATCAATTTTGCTCAACTGGCCTGTGACACAACCAATGCGGCGGTGGCCATTCAATAACAAATGCTCCGTGGCAAGGAAACCACCCAGTTCATTGTCAATACAAATACATTGATCAGCAATCTCAGGAATATAGCGGTTCATCAGCATGGTCGCAGGAGTAAGTTCAACAATATCAAGGATATCACCATCGCTCAGCATGTCAGAGGTAAGCACTAAACCGTCAATTTTCTTCGCGTTTAAGAAGCGGATAGACTCTTGCTCTTCTTGATACTGCTCGTGACCACTGGTGATAATCAGGTGGTAGTTTTGCTGACGCACGACCTTTTCGACATAGTGCATCAAAGGACCAAAGTAAGGACCATCAAAGGTACCAACCAGCATACCGATACTGTGCGAACGATTCGAAGCAAGTGCCTGTGCAAATGCATTGGGTTGATAACCAAGCTTTTCGATGGCATCAAACACCTTAACGCGGTTTTTCTCCTTCACGGTTTCGTGACCATTTAAGGCGCGAGATACCGTCGATTGGGAGACTTTAGCGAGCTCCGCAACTTCTTTAATGGTGATCAATGTGTTTTCCTTCATCTTTAGTCTAAACAACCCGGCGATTCTCGATATTTTCGTCTGAAAGCGCTTTCACTGCGCTCTCTTCCCATTCGCTGGTGGGCTGTTTGATTGTCCTTTGATTTCATAAGAAACATGACAACGATACGATTTAACGTACGGTTACAAACAAAAGGCAAAACCCTTGCCAAGTTTCTTTATGTTCTCTTGTTTGCCGCATAAAAATGAACAGAAGGTACAAACGCGAGATTTCAATCATCGCCTAATGATGGCGTGACTTACTGCAAATAGAAAGCATTTAGGGTAAGCCAAGTCGTGAAACGTGAGGCAGTTTGCCTATATGGCCTCAAATTAACCATTTCAATATGCACATAGTTTCTAACCTATCTGGGCGAAATGTATCGTCCCAGAAAAGCGACTTTCTGAAATAAGGTGATTCGAGGCATTAAGGTGTGGGGCAGTGAGTCAAAAATGGAACAGATTGACACGCATTCTGAAGGAAATGGCCAGCGTCTTTGACGCTAGCCATGGGATACAGCGGTGTGAGAGACAACATAACGAGAGATTAGCGATTCACGAATTCAATGGCGTTTTCCAATTCGAATTGGCTAAAGACAGTAATGCCATGTTCCCTGAGTAATGCCGTTGTTACGCCATGCCCTGCGATTTTTTCACCCGTGAATTCACCGTTGTAAATTTTGCTGCTGCCGCAAGAAGGGCTAGCGTCCGTCAACACTGCCGCACGAATGTTGTTTTTCTTGCACAAAGCGAGTGCGTTCTGCGCACCAACAACGAACGCGTCGGTGACATTCGCGCCCGTCTGGGTGATGACTTGAGCACGTTGTTCAATGACATCGATACCCGCGCCTTGAACGATTTCTGCTGGCGTGCGAGGTGTAGAGAGGCCGCCGGACACTTCTGGGCAAATGGCAACGAATTCGACCAATTCGGACAACCGTTGAAATGAAAGAGAATCTAAACCGAGGTTGTTTCCGTCATAGCGAACATTTTGTCCAAGCAGACAAGCACTGATTAACACTTTTTCCATGAATAAGGTGTTTTAAAGGCAGATTGGGGTGGGGGGATACTACCATCACTGGTTATTTCAGTCAGACAAAAACATCTTATTAATGATAATTTAGTTGAGACAAAGATGAGGAAAATCAAGACCTACAGCGATTTGTTGTTGCGTGCTAACGCAATTCTGGCTCAGTTTTGGGAATTTTTTTCGCTCTGAAAGTTGAGAAAACGTGAATTAGGTCAAATAATTTAAGACTCACACGGAGGGAACCAGTCTATGTCTCAAATGCTAGAGCAGTATCCAGTTATCAATGGCCGCGAAATTCATGTGAGGGCGTGGAACCCTGAAGGGGGCGAGACCGTCATCTGTTGGCACGGCTTGGCGCGTAACGGTATTGATTTCATAGCATTGGGCGAAGATTTGGCAGCCAAAGGCTACCGTGTTCTGGTGCCGGATACACTCGGAAGAGGCCTGTCTGAGTGGGCGCAAGATCCTATCAAAGAGTACAATTACGCGAACTATGCCGACTTGGCCGTGAAGCTGATGGATTTCTACTCCTGCGACCGTGTGCACTGGGTAGGCACGAGCATGGGGGGTATCATTGGTATGTTGCTCGCCTCGAATCCCACACACGAATCGCGTATCAGTTCATTGGTATTGAACGATGTTGGCCCTGAAGTGCCGATTGATGCCTTAAAACGTATCATCAGCTATGTGAAAACACCGATAACGTTTAAACGTTACAGTGAGATCTACCAGTATCTGCAAACCCTCTATCATCCATTTGGCTCCCACACCGCGGAGCAATGGCAAACCATGATTGGTGCGTCTGTTCGTCGGCTAGACAATGGGGTGTATACCACGCATTACGATCCAAGAATTTTGGATGCGTACTCAGAGAACTCGCCATCAATGAACTTATGGCGTCAATTCGGAAAGCTCAAGCAACCGCTAATGCTTATGCACGGTCTGCATTCTGATGTGCTGACGAAGCCGATTGTGAAGCACATGAGGGAAGTTCAGCCTACCATGTCGGTTAACTACTACTTGGGCTGCGGACATGCGCCGAACTTGTTCTTTAAATCATACCGTCATGATGTGACGAATTTTATTGATTTGCACCCCATCATCGATATGCAGGAAGAACAACGCGACGCGGGTTAGACGCTGGTTCTCACGATGCCTAAAATACTCCTCCATGGCTTTGCGTCGTCTGTCATTGTGAACGCGCCACCAACAGGCGACGCAATGCGTTCAGGGGCTATTTTCCAAAAACTCAGTGCTGACTCGATGCCCAAAGGTGCAAAAGCTCCGTTGCAATGGTTGCGCCGGCGAGTGCGGTGATTTCTGAGTTATCAAACGGCGGGCTGACTTCCACCACATCCATCCCCACAAGGTTAATGCCTAATAGCCCTCTCAAGATCCGAAGTGCTTTTTCAGATGTGATTCCGCCTACCACAGGTGTACCGGTTCCCGGCGCGTAGGCTGGGTCGAGGCAATCAATATCAAATGTAATGTAAACCGGCATGTCTCCTACAATCGCTTTTATATGAATTGCAATGTCGTCGGGGGTCATGTCGTTGGCGGCTTCTGCACAAATCACGTTAAATCCATGTCCGTCTTTTTCATAGTCAGTACGGATGCCGACTTGCACTGATTTGTTGGCATCAATCAGCCCCTCGCGCGGCGCATGGTAGAACATGGTGCCGTGATCATATCTGCTGCCTTGGCTGTAAGTGTCGGTATGCGCGTCGAAGTGAATCAACGCCATCACACCATGTTTATCGTGGTGCGCGCGAAGCAAAGGCAGAGTAATGAAATGGTCACCGCCGAGTGAAAGCAATGTTTTGCCCGATGCCAAGATTTTGGTCGCAGCGGCTGCAGCCGTGTTGCAGAAGTCCTTGCTGTCGCCACAGGCAAAGATCAGGTCACCCGCATCAACAATGTTACAACGTTCACGCAGATCAAACGGCCACGGATACCGATGGCCCTCCCACGCCAAATTGACAGAGGCTCGGCGCACGGCATCGGGGCCTAATCGCGCGCCTGAACGCCCTGTAGTGGCCATGTCATAAGGCATGCCGAGCACAACAACATCCGCGTCTACTTGAGTGGGATCTTGCACCATGGGTAAGCGAAGAAATGAGTAGGCATTCGAGTAAAGGGAATCATCTTTTCGAGCGAATATATTGTCCATAGTAATGGCTCTCGCGTTTTGTCATTTCAGTATTCGTGAAACAAAGATTTTAGCTGACATTTCTATCGATGATTTTTTCGAGAGTAAGAACTTTACGCAAACTCTCTCAGTCTGATGCGTTTAGGGGAGAACGTCGGTGATGGTTTGCTATCCGGCAACTGGGTGAGGCGGATTTTCATGCGGTTGAACAGCATCGCATGCAAGATAGGTGTGAGATTTGCAATGTTTAAACCGCCGACGTGATGGGTGTTGGCTTGTCTGTGTTTGACTGATTAACTTAACATTTATGTCTTAATTATTGGTCTATATAGAAAGGGTTATCTATTTCAGCTATCGAACATTGAGGGAGCAAGTATGGCAAGGTCACGGACAAAGAAAAAACCAAAAGTATGTTTGGTGTTACAAGGGGGCGGTGCGCTGGGTGCGTATCATATCGGCGCGTATAAAGCGCTTGAAGAAGCGGGATTTTCGCCAGACTGGTTTGCAGGCATTTCCATTGGTGCGCTGAATGCCGCGGTGCTCGCTGGAAATGCACCAGAAAAACGCCTAGAAAAACTGGACGCTTTCTGGCAACGAATTTCTCGCCCGGGTACTGATGCGCTGCTTTTGCCTTCTATGGCTGTGAGCTTCAACATGGTCAGTGTTTCTCAAGCGCTGACATTTGGTCAGCCTGATTTCTTTGTCCCACGTGCCATTAACCCCTGGGTGGCTTCACCGGGCGAGGCTGCGACAAGTTTCTACGACACAACACCGTTGTTTTCCACGCTCAACGAACTGGTGGATTTTGAACTCATCAACAGCAATAGCAGTGGTGTCCGCCTGACGGTTGGTGCAACGCGCGTAACGGACGGAGAATTGGTTTTCTTTGACAGCGAATCCGACACGCTTACTGCCGCACACCCCATTGCCAGTGGCTCGCTGCCACCGGGCTTCCCTGCGACACAGATTGGCAATGACCATTATTGGGACGGTGGCGTGGTATCAAACACGCCGTTAAATGGCATTCTGGACTTGGCGGAAGACGAAGATTTGTTGATTTTCATGGTTGATCTGTGGAATGCCAATGGCAAGTTACCACAGACCATGAGCGAAGTGCTGTGGCGGGAAAAAGAAATACAGTATGCGAGCCGCACATGCGCGCACATTGAAGCGCTAATTGCTAAGAAGAATTTAGATCAATTGCTGGCTCATTCACCCGCTGTTTTTGATAGCAAGCAAGTGCCAGACGTTACCAGCCTTAAAGGCGGCCCAAAGATCGATATTGTGCACATCATGTTTGAACCGCTTGCAGGGCATAACCCAATGAGCGACACCGAGTTCTCTCGACGTTCGATTCGTTTGCGCAGCGATGCAGGCTATGAAGACATGAAGCAAGCGATAGACGCTTCCCCCTGGACACAAGAAAATGAAGGGCTACCTGCTCATGTATACCGTCGTGCTAAAGATGGAAGTTGGTTAAAGGCGGACAAGAGTAAGTTGAAGAAAGTCTCTTAGAAAGAAAACGAAAAGCCCACCTTAAACTGCTTTTGAGGTGGGCTTTTTAGGTGTATTGAGAATCAAAATCTGAATTTAACACCAAGGTTGAAGGTATCGATATCAGTATCGATATCATCTGCAAATTCTACCTTCGCTGCTTTGTAGCCTGCAGTTACCATTACGGTTTGGGAAAAGCTGTAGCCTGCCTCAATCCCATAGGTATATCCAAATTCACTATCACTGATGCTAACAGTTGTACCATTTGATGTTCCTTTTGCATCATAGCTGTAAGAGCCGGCACCCAGAACACCTGATAAAGAAAAACCCGAATCACTAAAGTAGTAGGTGGTTTTAAAGCTAAGTACAATTGCAGAGAGGCTCGCTTCGACATCAAGCCCATCTTCTGAAATAGAACCATCGCCAAAATCATTGATTGATGCTTCAAACCCGAAATCGATGTCTTTACTGACCGGAAGAAGATAGCCCATGTTGATATTGAAACCGCCAGCTCGATCGTAGGTCCGAGCTGTGCCGTCGTTAATATCATATTCCGATGAGAGGTAATCAATTCCAATGTATAGGTCATTTGCATATGAAGCTGAAGGTGCTGTAACTGCAAGTGATACAAGTGCTTTCTTAGTGCGGGTTAAATCACACGATTGCAGATCGGTTGATGTGTAAGCCGACGCCTAGGAAAAAAAGCCCCATCAAGGGGCTTTGTCATGTATAACTTTCTGATTAAGCCGTTTGCGAGATCTTAAATCGACTAACAGATTGGTTAAACTTACTGACCAAACCGTTTACCTCTCGGGCTGAACCTTGCACATCTGATGCGGAACGGTGGTTGTTTGATGCCATGTCGGCGATATGTTGGATACGATTCGCAAGCTCGCGGTTCGCGCTGGACTGTTCATGCAAAGCGCCTGATACATCGTCGATGATGTGAATAAGATCCTGCGACATTTGGTGCATCTCGCGAACCCGTTGTTCTGCCTCATGGGTTTGCGACATGTTGCTGTTCACCACTGTCACGCTTTCTTCAATATGACCAACGGTGGTTTCGATGCCCGTTCGGAGTTCTTGAATCGTCGAGGCAATTTGTTTCGTCGAATCTGATGTTCTTACAGCGAGGTTTCTGACTTCATCTGCAACGACGGCAAACCCGCGCCCTTGGTCACCCGCACGAGCGGCCTCAATGGCTGCGTTCAGCGCCAGCAGGTTGGTTTGCTCTGCAACGTCGTTAATCACGCTAATAATGCCTTCAATCTCTTTCGAATGATGATCAAGTTCAGACACGGCAGAACTCGAACGCTGAGACTTTTCTGACATCTGATCCATGTTAGAAATCGTGGCGCGCATGGTGGAGGCACCTTGCTTCGCTTGCACACCACTTTCGTTAGACAGCGATTTCATCTTGTCTGCATCGTGAGAAATGACGTTGATGCTTTCAGCAAACTGTTCAACCAAGGCAGCAATGCTGCCCGTATCTTGCGATTGTTGAGTGGAAGCGCCAACGATGTGATCAGAGAGGTTTTCGAGCTTAGAAACTTCCTGATTAAGCTGATTCGCACCTTGTGATATGCCGCGTAACGTTTCTTCAAATGCGTTCATGAGGTTGTTAAATGCGCGGCCCAAATCAGTGATTTCATTCTTGCCATTCAAACGAGAGCGTACCGTTAAATCGAGATTCACTTCAGCTGTTTGTAACAGGGTTTTCAGACGGTTTAATGGTGACGTAATGCTTTGGGCAATGGATGTTGATACTCCAATGAGGATAAGTGCAATGAGGGCAACCAGAAGCAGTAAACGCTGTACGTCTTGATAAAATGTCGCGTCCAAGTCATCGACATATAACCCAGTGTTTAGCACCCAGCCCCACGGAGTGAAAGGAAGTGAATAGGCGATTTTAGGGTAGGGTGTTTCATCAGCCCCTGTCTTCTTCCAGTGGTATGCGACAAAACCACCGCCGTTTTTAGCCATCTCTACCTGTTCACTAATGATATAAACACCATTGACGTCTTGAAGAGATTTGAGGTCCCTGCCGATAAGGCTGGCAGTGATAGGGTGGTGAACCATGGTTGAGTTCATATCATAAATCATGAAATAGCCGTTATCACCGTAGCGCATAGCATCTAAAGCGCTAATGGCACGTTGCTGGGCTTCTTCCATCGAGATTTCGCCCACTAATGCTTGCTGGTGGAGTTTTGTTACCAGGGTTTCGGCTGTTTCAACGAGCACTTGAATTTGGTTTTTTCTCTCATCCAACATGTTCTCGTGTTTGAGCATGAGAGACACAATGGTGACTGAAATTAACGACATTACTGATATCACAATGATCAGAGATAACCGTTGCCGTATTGAAAGGGCTCTCATGGATTCCGTCCTCTATCTTCGTTTAAATGATTCAAATAATGAATAAATACAGTATTGAGTCTAGCAATGAAGAGCCACTTCGCTCGTTTTTTATACATGTAGTTTGATAATGAGACGTGACAGTTGAATGAAATGCTTTTTGTTGGCAAAAATAGACAAAATGATTAGCGTGCTTATACCGACTATTACTCTTACATTGCTACAGGAACGAAAAATGATGAATGACAGAATGCCGGGCTTTCTTGCGATGTCTCTTAGTGCCTTGTTGGTTGGGTGTAGCGGGACAGAAGATAGCGCATCCACAACGCCATCACTGAACATGGCTAACCCTGCCTCAGTGTATTGCGACAGTGTTGGCGGAAAATCAAAAACGCTAACAGATGAAGAGGGCAATGCGATGAGTATGTGTCATCTTCCTGATGGTACGGTCGTTGAGGAGTGGGCTTTGTACCGAGAAAATCACGGTGACGACGTCAAGTAGTCAGGGTGAAAAGATGTGAACTTATCGTAAGTTGTGTTGCCATTTTCAGCATTGCTGGTTGCGTAATGGGGTCGGTTTGGTTAATAGGTGATAGTGATAGAAGCATTTCCACTTAAAAAGTGTGCCTATATCACATTTGGCTATATGCGAGTGTGAGCCTTTGGTTTAGACTAGCGCGTCTTTACCCATTCCAACCGAGGTAATAAAACATGTCTTTACCAAATTGCCCACAGTGTAACTCAGAATACACTTATGAAGATGGCGCATTATACGTATGCCCAGAGTGTGGTCACGAGTGGTCTCAAGATGCATCTGCAGATGCTGACGACGTAAAAATCATCAAAGATTCGAACGGTAACGTTCTTCAAGATGGCGACACTGTAACGGTTATCAAAGACCTGAAAGTGAAAGGTTCTTCACTGGTTGTTAAAGTGGGTACCAAAGTGAAAAACATCCGCCTTGTGGATGGCGACCACGACATCGATTGTAAAATCGACGGGGTTGGTGCGATGAAATTGAAATCGGAATTCGTGAAGAAGGTGTAATTCACCTGTCTTACATCATGTTGTCGCTGAGACGATATGAAAAGAACCGCGCCGTTGAGCGCGGTTTTTTATGGGCAAAATGCTTGAATCGCGTATTAGCTCATCGCCATGTTGGCTGCCATGGCCAACAATAATAAGGCAAAGACTTTTTTGATCGTCGGAACGGGCAGATGATGTGTCGCTTTGGCTCCCAAAGGGGCAGTAAACCAAGACGTACAAACAATGCCGAACAAAGCCGGAAGATAGACAAATCCCAAGAAACCATCTGCTAAAGCAAAATGCGCACTTCCCGAACTGATGTAACCAACAGAGCCGAACAATGCGATCACAATGCCGCATGCCGAGGCGCACCCAATAGCCTTTTTCATATCCAGTGAGAAAAACGTCAGTAGAGGAACCAAAAGCGCACCGCCACCGATACCGATCATGGCAGACAAACCACCCGTGATAGTCGTAAGTAGGGTTAACACGCCTTTATTGGGCAATTGACGATCTGTCGCGGCATCATTCTTACGGCTGCTGTAAAACATTTTCAATGCGATAAGCACAACGCTCACGGCAAACACTGAGCGCACCACATCCTCAGGCAGCAGTGCAGCCATAAATCCGCTGATCAGAGCACCAAGGGCGACGCCCGTCATTATCCACGGGGCTAAATCCCATGGCACATTACCATTCTTGTGGTGTGCGATGGCGGAAGATGTGGATGTGAATAATATTGACGCCAGCGATGTCGCGATCGCAACGATAACCACGTGCTGAGAAGGCAAATTCCCTAAATAGAGCAAAATGCTGGTGAGAAAAGGGACAATAACAAGGCCTCCGCCAATACCTAAGAGCCCAGCTAAAAAACCAACACCACTGCCAAGTAGCGCGCAGTATATAAACAACAATAGCAATTCACTCATTCCGTTCACTTTTTAATATTTAGGGTAAGTTAAAAAATAAATACCGTGCATCCGTATTTTGGGTTGTGAATATAACCGACCGTTGGTGAGGTTTTCAAATGAAATAGATCATGAATATTTCTCATGATGATGGTGAAGTAAAACCATTGTTAATCTGATTTTTAACCACGTATAAATTAAATTCTGCTTCGAGCCTAGCGGAATATAACCGCGTTAAGTGGTGGGTTGTAAGCATGTTTATGATGGGCTCTAAGGTTTTTTCATTCCGAGTGCTAACGACGAAATATCAGGGAGCTCGGAAAAAAATTTAGGCTGTTGGTTAAAAAAGGGCGTCAGATTACGATGAATAAAGCATTTACATTTACGATTAAGAGCATTTGTCTCGATGAGAACTATCATCCTTCGGATAACACGCGAATCACCACCAATTTTGCTAACTTAGCAAGAGGGGAAAGCCGTCAAGAGAACCTGCGTAACGCATTGAAAATGATAAACAATAGCTTTAATGCCTTGGCGCATTGGGACAACCCTAAAGGTGATCGTTATTCTGTAGAGCTTGAAATTGTATCCGTTGACATGGGTATTGTGAGCCACGACCAAGCTTTTCCTTCAATAGAGGTATTGAAAACAAACATCGTCGATCATAAAACCAATGAACGCATTGAAGGCATTGTCGGAAACAATTTCTCCTCTTACGTTCGTGACTACGATTTTAGCGTATTGCTATTGGACCATAACAAAAATAAACAAAGGTTCAGCATTCCTGATAACTTTGGTGAATTGCATGGAAAACTCTTTAAATATTTCTTGAGTTCCGCTGAATACCAACAGCACTTTAGCAAGCCACCTGTTATTTGCCTCAGCGTATCGGATAATAAAACCTATCATCGCACTGGGAATCAGCATCCTGTCTTGGGCTTTGAATATCAGCCGAACGATTCCTCGTTAACAGAGCAGTATTTTAAAAAAATGGGTCTGCAAGTGCGCTATTTCATGCCGCCTAATAGCGTCGCGCCTTTGGCGTTCTATTTTGTGGGTGATTTACTCAATGATTACACCAATCTTGAGCTTATCAGCACCATCAGCACCATGGGGACATTCCAAAAAATCTATCGTCCTGAGATCTACAATGCCAATGCTGTCGCAGGGAAGTGCTACCAACCCAATTTGAAAAACGCAGACCATTCGCTCACCCAGATTGTTTATGACCGTGAAGAGCGAGGTCAGTTAGCGATTGAACAAGGCAAGTTTGCAGAAGAGCATTTCATTAAGCCTTACCAATCGATTCTTGAGAATTGGTCAGCGCAATACGCGTTGTAAGCCACCCATTAGATAGCAGAATTTATGATGAAAAAATTATTACCTACTTCGACCGCGGGCAGCTTGCCTAAACCCTTATGGCTGGCACAACCTGAGACACTTTGGTCTCCTTGGAAATTGCAAGATGAGGAATTAGCGCAGGGCAAACATGATGCATTACGTTTATCACTGCAAGAGCAGCAGCACGCAGGGGTTGATATTGTTAGCGATGGCGAACAAACACGCCAACACTTCGTCACAACGTTCATTGAATACCTTAACGGCGTTGATTTTGAAAAACGCGAAACCGTTAAGATTCGTGACCGTTATGATGCCAGCGTACCCACTGTCGTCGGCGCTGTGAGTCGCCAGAAGCCGATTTTTGTCGAAGATGCTAAGTTCTTACGCCAACAAACCAAGCAACCGATAAAGTGGGCGCTACCTGGTCCTATGACCATGATCGACACACTATATGATGCGCACTATAAAAGCCGTGAAAAACTCGCGTGGGAATTTGCCAAAATCCTCAACCAAGAAGCAAAAGAGTTAGAGGCTGCTGGCGTCGATATTATTCAATTTGATGAGCCGGCATTTAATGTTTTCTTTGATGAGGTTAACGATTGGGGCATCGCCACGTTAGAAAGGGCCATAGAAGGGCTGAAATGCGAAACCGCCGTCCACATTTGTTATGGC
>JBELME010000103.1:0-13229 GCA_042096095.1 Enterovibrio sp. | reverse complement strand
GGTAACTACGACGAGAGCTTCCAACGCACTGTAGGCACAGGTTCACCACTGAATATTCAACGTGGTGTAAACGCACTATGGAGTAACGGCGGTATCTTGTACGCGCCACCTATCCGTTAAGTAGTTTTCACTACCTCTGACATACGCTGGGGCACCTTGTTGTGCCCCATTGTTTAACTATCAACGGATAGGGGTGCAGTTGTATGGCATCTAAAGAAAATGCGCTGAATTCAGAGGCGAGCGCTCGCCCAGAGAAGAAGCAAAATATTTTCTACAACCCTACTTTCCGCTCTGTCGTCTTCCAATTTGTCGCCATTGCCGCGCTGGTATTTTTTGTTTATACCATCGTCAACAATGCTCTGACGAATCTAGACGCGCGAGGGATTGCTACCGGGTTCGGGTTCTTGAGCCAAGAGGCCGGTTTCGGTATTGGCTTAACACTTATTGAATATGACGAAACATATTCCTACGGAAGAACCTTCTTTGTTGGGCTTCTTAATACGGCACTGGTTTCTGTGCTCGGTATCATACTTGCAACCGTTTTAGGGTTCTTGATTGGTATCGCACGATTGTCGAACAACTGGTTACTCAGTCGTTTTGCCGCGGTGTACATCGAAACATTTAGGAATATCCCTCTTCTACTACAAATCTTTTTCTGGTATTTCGCGGTACTCCAAGCATTACCCTCACCAAAAGAAAGTTTGAGCATTGGTGAATCATTTTTCTTAAACGTCCGTGGCTTGTATTTCACTCGCCCTGTGTTTGAGGAAGGCTCCACCTTCATCTTCATCGCATTCATTGCGGCACTTGTATTCAGCTTTGTGTTTTCCCGCTGGGCAAAACGCAAACAAGAAGCAACTGGCGAACAGACACCCGTTCTGAGCATATCGTTGGCAGCCATCATTGGCTTACCTCTGATCGCTTTCTTTGCTTCAGGTATGCCTGTTTCACTTGAATACCCCGTGTTAAAAGGCTTTAACTTCCGCGGTGGTTTTTCCATCATCCCTGAGCTCGCCGCGCTAATGCTGGCACTTGCGATTTATACCGCTTCTTTCATCGCTGAAATTGTTCGCTCAGGTATCAACGCGGTGAGCCACGGTCAAACTGAGGCTGCAATGGCTCTGGGCTTACCGCGCAATAGAACGTTGCGCTTGGTGGTTATTCCTCAGGCAATGCGCATCATCATTCCGCCACTCACCAGCCAATACTTGAACTTGACGAAAAACTCA
This sequence comes from Enterovibrio sp., assembly GCA_042096095.1. Taxonomy (GTDB): domain Bacteria; phylum Pseudomonadota; class Gammaproteobacteria; order Enterobacterales; family Vibrionaceae; genus Enterovibrio. The sequence goes on along the minus strand of JBELME010000103.1, from coordinate 12,000 downwards.
TCGTTGGCAATGGCCATTGGTTACCCAGACCTTGTTTCCGTGTTTGCGGGTACAACCCTGAACCAAACGGGTCAGGCGATCGAAATCATTGCAATGACAATGGGCGTTTATCTCACCTTGAGCTTACTGACATCGATGCTGATGAATATTTATAACGCCAAAGTGGCTCTGGTAGAGAGGTAACCCATGACAAAACAACATGAGTTTCAGCCAGACCTGCCACCACCACCGAACACGGTGGGTGTGATTGGTTGGCTGAAAAAGAATCTATTTTCATCGCCACTTAACTCGGTCATGACCCTTGTGCTTGCGTTCATCGCATTCAACGGCATTTGGGCTGTGATTGATTGGGCATTCATTAATGCAGATTGGGTAGGCGCAACGCGTGACGCATGTTCGCGTGAAGGCGCTTGTTGGGTGTTTATCAACGTCCGATTCGATCAGTTCATGTTCGGCTTCTATCCTGCTGAAGAGCTATGGCGTCCGAAACTGTTTTACGCAATTCTCGCGATATTTGTCTCGCTGCTTGTGTATGAGAAAACGCCAAAACGTCCGTGGATTTTGCTGCTGTTCGTTATCGCGTTCCCGCTGATGGCAATCTACTTACTGCTTGGTGGTGTAGCCGGTTTGCCGAAAGTGGAAACTCACCTTTGGGGCGGCCTGCTGATCACCATGATCATTGCGATTGTGGGTATAGTGATCTCTTTGCCAATCGGGGTTGTGCTTGCGTTGGGACGTCGTTCAGACATGCCGATTATTCGCAGCCTAAGCACGGTATACATTGAAGTGTGGCGTGGGGTTCCGCTGATCACCGTTCTCTTCATGGCATCGGTCATGCTTCCCCTGTTCATGTCAGGCGAATCTGAAACCAACAAATTGGTGCGTGCACTGATTGGTGTGGTGATGTTTGCATCCGCTTATATGGCAGAAGTCATTCGTGGTGGCTTACAGGCGATTCCAAAAGGCCAATATGAAGCGGCTGATGCGCTGGGTTTAACGTACTGGAAGAAAATGGGCTTTATCATCTTGCCGCAGGCATTGAAGATCACCATTCCTTCGATCGTTAACACCTTCATTGGTCTGTTTAAAGATACAAGCCTTGTACTCATCATCGGTATGTTTGATGTACTTGGTATTGGGCAAGCCGCCAATACGGATCCGAAATGGCTTGGCTTCGCGACAGAAAGCTATGTGTTTGTCGCTCTGGTGTTCTGGATTTTCTGCTTCGGGATGTCCCGATACAGCATCTATCTAGAAAATAAACTTCACACTGGCCACAAGCGATAAAGAACAAGGATTGTATTATGACGCAACAAGATACCCCAGTGATTAAACTGACAGACATGAACAAGTGGTACGGTCAGTTCCATGTGTTGAAAAACATCAACCTGACAGTCGCAAAAGGAGAAAAAATCGTTATCTGTGGCCCTTCGGGTTCGGGCAAATCAACTATGATCCGTTGTATCAACCGATTGGAAGAACACCAACAGGGTTCTATCATGGTTGGCGGCACAGAATTGACCGATGACCTTAAAAACATCGAGCTTGTGAGAAAAGAAGTGGGCATGTGTTTCCAGCACTTCAACCTCTTCCCTCACCTCACTGTGCTTGAAAACTGCACGCTTGCGCCGATTTGGGTAAAGAAAATGCCGAAAGAAGAAGCGGAAGCCATTGCGATGAAATACCTTGAACGCGTAAAAATTCCAGAGCAAGCAGACAAGTATCCAGGCCAGCTTTCTGGTGGTCAGCAGCAACGTGTTGCGATCGCGCGTTCACTATGCATGAACCCGAATGTGATGTTGTTTGATGAACCCACCTCTGCACTTGACCCAGAAATGGTGCGCGAAGTGTTAGATGTTATGGTGGAACTTGCTGAAGAAGGCATGACAATGTTATGTGTAACACACGAAATGGGCTTTGCTAAAGAAGTCGCGGATCGCGTCATCTTTATGGATGCAGGTGAAATTATTGAAGAAAATGAACCCGAACAGTTCTTTAACAATCCACAGTCTGACCGTACTCAATTGTTCTTGAGTCAGATTTTGAGCCACTAACGTGCTCATGAGCGAGTTGCGCGACATCGCCAACTCGCCATTAACATCCATTTACAAACTCACACAGGCTTAGCCAAGGGGATATATTAGTATTCTCAACGGCTAAGCTGTTTTATTATCACTAATGCGACACTTGCGACTTGAAATATTGAGCCAAAGACGCAATAACTGTCGTAATAGAAAATATTCGTACCCCATTGGGAGAAAGCTATGAACGATCGTTTTGTTGCTAATGAATACTCGCAAGAGAGTCAGTTAGTAACCAACAGAGTATTACGCAACACCTACTTCCTATTGTCACTTACCCTTGTGTGGTCAGCGGTTGTCGCTGGTGTGTCAATGGCAGCGAACATGCCTTACCCAGGCATCATCATTACGCTGGTTGGTTTTTACGGCTTGCTTTTCTTGACCGAGAAAAACAAAAACAACTCAATGGGTCTTGTGTTCACATTCTTGTTCACTGGCTTCTTGGGTTACACTCTAGGTCCAATTCTAAACATGTATGTGGGCGCTGGTCTTGGTTGGGCAATTGCTCCAGCGCTAGGCGGTACAGCGTTGACCTTTATGGCATGTTCGGCATACGCACTGACGACCAAACGCGACCTTTCGTTCTTGAACGGTATGCTGATGGCAGGTTTCGTTGTGCTAATCGTGGGTATGATTGCAAACATCTTCCTGCAAATGCCAATGCTGTCTGTTGCGATTAGCGGTGTCTTCGTCCTGTTCTCAACAGGCGTCATCTTACTAACGACACAATCTATCATCCGTGGTGGCGAGACGAACTACATCTCAGCAACCATTAGCCTGTATGTATCCATCTACAACTTGTTCCTAAGCTTGTTGCAGCTTCTGGGTATCTTTGGTGGTGATGATTAATCATCACATCGATGAAAAAGCATGATTCGAAAAGCGCCTACGGGCGCTTTTTTATTTCTCTTTCATCTGGTTTTTGTGCCGTCCCCTATCTTGATGACAAGGCGACAAGCCGATATGCTTTGCGCGATCGAAGAACGAGGTAATCCATGTTGGAAGTAAACGGTAAACACATTGATACCGACGCCCAAGGCTATTTGAAGAACTTTTCCGATTGGTGTGAAGAGTTAGTGCCTATACTCGCGAAGCAAGAAAAAATCACGGTGACAGATGCGCACTGGGAAGGATCTACTTTGTGCAAGAATTCTATAAAGAGTTTAATACCTCGCCGGCTGTTCGTATGCTGGTGAAGGCCATGGAAAAGAAATACGGACCAGAAAAAGGCAATAGCCGATACCTGTTCAAACTCTTTCCAAAAGGGCCTGCAAAACAAGCCACCAAACTTGCTGGCTTACCAAAACCTGCAAAATGTCTTTAAAAAATAGGTGGTTTAACCACCTATTTTTCGTTTCATCCTGCTTGATGAGGGTAAACACAAGACTCCCCTAACATGCACAGTTCTCGTTAAATTTGCTTTTTAAAGCGCACCTGCTCGGGGTTGTAGTAGCAGTGCGTACTACCGGATTGAAAACCCGTCGATGGCTTACCACTCCACCTGTTTATAGGTTACGTCTACCACTCGCGACGTTGGTGGACCTTGTTCAAGCCATTCAAGCAAGGCATGCACATTCTCTTCTTTTCCGCACATCATCACCGTCACTTTGCCATCCGCTTCATTACGGGCGTAACCCGTTAACGAACGCTTCAACCCCTCGTGCGCGGTGTGATAACGAAACCCGACACCTTGAACGTGTCCCGAAACTGATGCTCTGACGCATAATTGTGACATTTATCAACAATCCTCTATGGGTGTTCTGCATATCTCACGATATAAACCGTGTAACATGACATACGGTATATATGCACACGCTCACACTAAATCTTGGAGCACACATCTTGAAAGAAACGTCATTTCGTTGGATCGATCAGTACCTTATCAAACTGAGTCTTAAAGAAAAATTCACCCTTCTTTATGCTTTTCTTTTTGCCCTGACTATCGCAACGGGTTCCATCTTATATTCCGCATCTCAAACCCAGATCGCTCAGGTACAAGAAAAACATAGCGCAGCACTGAGTGCCGTGTTGTCTCAGTACGACATTAATCCATCGCAAGCCTCAAATTTGCTAGCAAGCCATGGTGTCATCACCTCATCTGAATATGGTTCAGCACCGACTTATCACGTCAAAGCCCCAAGCGTTTGGTCTCACATCAGCGCGACATCTTGGACGTTATTGGCGGTACTTTTTGCCCTCGGCTTGATGGCATCACACTATGTGTCCAGCTTCATCGGTGGCGCCATGTTCACCATGAATGCTGCCCTTCAACGTATGTTAGATGGTGACCTTACAAGCCGCATGAACTTCTTCCGCGTGCGCGATGAATTCAGTGTTATTGCAAATACGGTAGACAAGATCGCTGACCGAGAACACAGCTTAGCCAAAGGCATCAAAAGTGCCTCGACATTGATGGAAGGTTTATCCGCCGACCTGAGCCGTCGAAGCGCAGAAAGCGAAAAGCTGTCTACCGAACAACGCAGCTACCTTGATTCTCTCGCCAGCGCGACGGAAGAAATGGCGGGCTCAATTCGTGATGTGGCTGCTCATGCTGAAAACACGTCTGGCGAAATCAAGATCGCAGGTGAAGCATCAGAACAAAGCGCTCAGCAAGTCAGCCAAACACTGCACGCCATTCAAGCATTGACCACTGAAATCCAACAAGCGTCAGAAGCGGTCAGTGAGCTTGAGCATAACTCGCAAGAAATTGGCAGTATTGTGTCTACCATCAGTGCCATTTCAGAGCAAACCAACCTGCTTGCCCTCAATGCTGCCATCGAAGCTGCTCGTGCGGGTGAACAAGGCCGAGGCTTTGCAGTCGTCGCAGATGAAGTGCGTACACTGGCGGGCAGGACGCAACAAGCCACCGTTGAAATTCAGCGCATGATCCAAGATCTAGAAGGCAATACAGGTCACCTTCGCAGCGTGATGCAAGGTACCGTTGATAACGCCATGGCGAGTGAATCTCTGATGCAAAACATTGAATCAGAGATCAATTCAATCACAGAGCGAAGCCTTAGTGTTACCGATCGCAGCACCGAAATTGCGACTGCGGCAAACCAACAAGGCAGCGTGGCGAGCACCATTTCTGAAGATGTCGAGAAAGTGCGCCAACAAGCATGGCAAGTGAGCGAAATGATCCAGCAATCTGTGAATGAAGTGAGCAACCTACTAAAGCAATCGAGTAGCCTCTCTACACTGGTTGACGGTTTACGCACAGAGTAATCACGCCAACGACGCCGATCGTACAAAAAACCACCCGCATTTTGATGAAAAAACGGCCGCTCACTCAGCGGCCGTTTGCAAATTTCCCCCTCATCTCACACAATACGCGTCCATATTGTGTCAGCTGCTTCTCACCGTGCGGTTGTCTCTCTTTCAGACATTAGGAAAAACCAATGAATCCGTCTGTTTACTTGGTAAAAGGCCGTGAAAAATCACTGCGCCGTCGCCACCCTTGGATCTTCTCTCGCGGTATTCAGCGTGTTGAAGGTAAACCTTCTTTAGGCCAAACAGTGGACGTGTATGATCATCAAGGTCAATGGATGGCTCGTGGTGCATTTTCTCCTAATTCTCAAATCCGTGTTCGCGTATGGAGCTTTGAGCAAGAAGAGATCGACGTCGCCTTTTTCCAAAAGCGTCTGCAAGAAGCGCAAGGCCTGCGTGATGTTCTCGCAGCGCGTGATGGCTTAACTGGCTACCGCTTGATTGCTGCAGAGTCTGACGGCCTGCCTGGTATCACCATCGACCGTTACGGCGATTTTATGGTGTGTCAGTTGCTAAGTGCGGGTGCAGAAGCACAAAAACAAAATCTGGTTGATGCGCTTGTCGCCCTTTACCCAGAGTGCAGCATCTACGAACGTTCCGATGTGTCTGTACGTAAGAAAGAAGGCCTTAAAGAGCGTACAGGCGTTCTACACGGTGACATGCCACCGGCTTCCGTTGTTATTGAAGAGAACGGCGTGAAAATCAGTGTTGATATCACGGGTGGCCACAAAACCGGTTTCTACCTCGACCAACGTGACAGCCGTGAAGCAGCGGTGAAATACGTTAACGGTAAACGCGTACTGAACTGTTTCTGCTACACCGGCGGCTTCGGTCTTTACTCACTGAAAGGCAATGCAGCAGAAGTGATCAACGTTGATGTTTCTCAGCCTGCGCTAGACATCGCGCAAACCAATGCTGAAATGAATGGATTTGACGTGTCTAAAGCGGAGTTCGTCAACGCAGACGTGTTCAAACTGCTACGAGAATACCGCGAACAAGGCGAGAAATTCGACGTCGTCATCATGGACCCACCTAAGTTTGCAGAGTCTAAATCTCAGCTAACTGGCGCGTGCCGTGGTTACAAAGACATCAACATGCTGGCAATGCAAATCTTGAAGCCAGGCGGCACCTTATTGACATACTCTTGCTCAGGCTTGATGGACAACGGCTTGTTCCAAAAAATCATTGCCGATGCTGCACTTGATGCACACAGAAGCGTTCAATTCGTTGAGCGTTTTGAGCAAGCTGCCGACCACCCAATTGACAGCGCTTACCCAGAAGGTTTCTACCTGAAAGGGTTTGCTTGCTACGTAAAATAAGACAACATTGTTTGGCGTGTATGAAGTGAATAACTTCCTGCATGCCAAGCCGTAAAGAAATGACCAAGAAGGGATACCGATGAGAAAGCCTATTCTCGCATCTCTATTCGCCGTGCTGCTTCCAATGAGCGCACACGCGGATGTTACGCTTCACCTAAACAACAATGTTGAGCTGCTTGCCTTCAACGGCCAAGCACACAAAGGCACTGTGTTCGGCACAGAAGCGCCGATCGTGTTGGAAAACGGTACGCAACAAATCGCGTTTCGCTATGTGGCAAGCATCGAAGAAGGTAAAGACGTTACCTTTGTAAAGTCTGACGTTATTGTCGCGAAGTTTGATGCAGACGACAAAGACATTCACTTTGATTTCCCAGATGTTCGCACCACCAAACAAGCCCGTGAATTCCGCAAGAACCCAGAATTCCAATTGCTTGATGGCAGCGACAGTGCCATTCCTTTTGCCCAAGGTACACTGGAGAAGCATGGTTTCCAATTGAGCCGTGATTACGTGTCGGAACTGCAACGCTTCAACCAAACGGAAGAGCCTGCATCTCTCCAACTTTCGCTGACACAAGCGCCTACACCCGCCCCTGCTGTTCGCGGTGGCAAAGTGGTTATCGGCGATAGCGTGGGTAAAAACGAAGAAGAGTACCAACTGCATTACTGGTACCAGAAAGCCGACCAAGAAACGAAGAACCGTTTCAGAGCGTTTATCAACGCTAATTGATCGTCTTTTTATGATGAAAAAGCCACCTTCGGGTGGTTTTTTTTGGCTTTCACCCTGAGTTTACTAGCGAATTTTTGGCCTATTCGCTCACATAAGCGGCATTGAAACGGGCACGTTGAAATATTTATTTCCCACTTCACATTATGGTGATATGTTTCAAATCCAGCATAAGCATCTATACATGATGCTATAAGCAATATTATTATTTGTTAATGGAAAGTGACATGGATAATGAAATCCGCCTACGCGCTCTAGAGCAAACCGACCTTCGCTTTATTCACCAACTCAACAACAACCGCTCAATCATGTCTTACTGGTTCGAAGAACCGTATGAGTCTTACTATGAATTGGAAGAGTTGTTCCGCAAACACATCCACGACAGCAACGAACGTCGCTTTATTGCGGAGAACAGTGAAAAGCAGCAAGTCGGTTTAATTGAACTGGTTGAAATCAACTCGATTCACCGCAACGCCGAATTCCAAATCATTATTGCACCTGACTATCAAGGTTGCGGCTATGCACGCAAACTGATCAACAAAGCGCTGAACTATGCCTTTACGATCTTGAACTTACACAAGGTGTATTTGAACGTTGCAGTGAATAACGAGAAAGCCATCCACCTTTATGAAAAGAGCGGCTTTATCGAAGAAGGTCACTTGGTAAAAGAGATCTTCGTCAACGGTGAATACTGCGATATCAAGCGCATGTACATCCTTCAAGATACCTATTTGCAGCGCCGCCATCAGCAGTGATTGCTGTTGGTTGATAGTGTTCTAAAAAAGGCTTCTCATTGAGAAGCCTTTTTTGATTTTGGGCATGAGCCAGAGCTCGCAAAGAGACATTGTTCAGTTCACGCGTCCGTCTTAGATCTATCTCCCACCTCCAGCTCCCCCTCATCATTTATTCGCATGTTTATGGCATCATCTCTTGCGTATCCCTCACGCCAACGTTGCGTCAGGTATTTAATCAAGGACGATAAAGTGGCCGTAACACTCCGAACAGCGCGACAGGGAGATGTCGATGACATCGCATCAATACACGTTAACTCATGGAAGGCCGCATTTACGGGCCGTATGCCAGATAACTATATTGACAGTTATACCCTGCAACGCTGAGTGATTGAATGGCAGCGAATACTCACGAACAAAGCAGAAACCGTTGTTGTCGCAGAGTTTGGCGGCAGAGTGATAGGTTTCCTCTCTTTCAAGATAAGCCAAACACATGAAAACGCTTTCGAACTGAGCAAGCTATACCTTTGTCCTAGCGCTTATGGAAAAGGCGTTGGCAGTTTGCTGATGCACTATTTTGAAAAGGAAGTGATATCCCATCACATTCACCAGATAACACTTTATGTCTTAGACAATAATGACGCTGCGATACGGTTTTATACCAAACACGGGTTTGCATTTGCAGAAGGTGCTGTTTCAGAAGAGTTTGAGGGCGAAGTGATCGTTGATCTATTGATGATTAAACACATGACAGCTTAGGTATTAAACACTTATACCCAAACAACCAAAAACGACGTTAGTAGGCAAACGAGAAACGTATGGATATTCAAAAAGCCTCCAAAACAGACTTATCGGCAATGAAAAACCTTGTCTCATCCGTGTCAGAAATTGACGTACTGCCTTTGCTTACCCAGCAAGGGCAAGATGAATACACAGCTCGCGTGTTGCCAGACCTTGCCACAACGCTTGATGAGGAACGGTTTATCGCTATCAAAGCCACATCTGGCAGCCAATTGCTTGGGTTTGCTGCGCTGAGGGACGGGAATTACTTAACGCATCTGTTCGTTTCTCATGCATCTCAGGGTACAGGTTTGGGTCGTCAATTGCTGGCTGTCCTTTTGAATTCCACTGATGCAAAGGAAATCCGTCTGCGCTCCTCCATCAATGCTGTGGGTTTCTACCAACGTCATGGATTTGAAGCTACTGACGAAGAATCAGCGTTTAATGGCATTCGGTTTGTCCCCATGTCGTTGGTGCGCAATTGACCCCTCGCACTCTCTTAACGATACATTACTCGCAAAAATCGCAGTCGGTTTTCATCAACTCAATCCTCTGAAGATTATTGCTTTTTCTCGAATTCTTGCTGTGTTTAGCTAACCCAACATTCTGTATTTCCTTCATATTGGGTCAGACACATGGACGTCCTGCTCGAACAAAACCTTATTCAAATAAACGCTTTTTTCGCGGTAACACTCGGTATTCTCGTGCTGTTCATTGGCAGACGTTTAAACCAAGCGATTCCCTTTCTAAAAGAGTTCAGCATTCCAGAACCCGTCACAGGCGGCATTCTCTTTTCGGTGCTGTTTTCACTTTTCTATGCCTTCACCAGCCTTGAAGTTTCATTCGACTTGGTGGCGCGCGACGTTCTTCTTGTCTATTTCTTCACGACAATCGGCATCAACTCTAGCTTGGGTGATTTGATAAAAGGTGGAAAACCCTTAGTGGTATTGCTACTCATCACAATTGGTTACATGGTGATTCAAAACCTGACAGGCATCAGTGTCGCAGGTCTATTTGGATTGGAAACACCTGTGGGTCTGTTGGGCGGCAGTGTTTCTTTGATTGGTGGTCACGGAACAGCGATTGCTTGGGCACCGAGAATTGCGGAAGAATATGGCATCTCAAACGCCATGGAAATTGGTATCGCCAGCGCAACATTCGGCCTGATTTTGGCGAGTTTGATGGGCGGCCCAATTGCTAAATTTTTGATTCAAAAACACCAATTGAAACCCGAGACGACTGAGTCACTTGATATTGGATCCGAACACGACTCAGCACCACAACAGATCAACAGCTTTGATTTTCTCGATGCTGTGTTCGCCATTCACGTCTGCATTATTCTGGGCTTTGGACTCAATGAGGCAATTACGCAACTCGGTTTGCAATTGCCGTTGTTCGTCAGTTGTTTGTTTGCCGGGATCATCATTACCAACCTCGTGCCTAAATCCTTGCCAAGGCTCACAGGTACACAATGGCCATCCCGCAAACCGGCAGTTGCCCTGCTTGCTGACATTTCGTTGGGGACATTTTTAGCCATGTCTTTGATGAGTATGCAGCTTTGGACGCTGATTGATCTCGCAGGCCCGATTTTTACCATTCTGGCAGCACAGTTCTTGGTCGCGATACTTATCAATATTTACGTGGTGTTCCCTGCCATGGGTAAGAACTTCGACGCTGCAGTAATCTGTAGTGGATTTGGCGGCATTTCTCTAGGTTCAACCCCGACAGCCATGGCGAACATGTCCGCGGTTTCTCAGCGCTACGGTAACTCGCATCTGGCGTTCATTATCGTGCCTTTGGTCTGCGCGTTTTTCATCGACCTTGTAAATGCCTTAATGATTCCCTTTTTCTTGGCGAACTTTTAGGGTTCAACATCCATCGAAGCGTTGTTTGCTTCTTTTCATCGAACGAGAGCCGATGTTAAATCGGCTCTGTCTTTTCTCGCTTAAGCATTAAAGGCAAACGCATTACACCTCATCCCTATCCGCCTTTTTCTCTCTCAGTTCCTGCTCCAATTCCAGTAACCGGATTTCGGCTTCTAGTTCAGCGACGCGGCGTTCTGTGTCTGAGCGGTTATCTTGTCGAATCGCATCTGCGGTTATTTCGGTATTTTCACGTTTGCGGGCATCGTCTAAATCTTTCATCGAGCCTGACACACCACCCGCGACACCACCGGCGACCGCACCTTTGACTGCTAGATCTGGCTCACCAAGTAAAACACCCATGGTTGCGCCGACTAACGCGCCGCCGACAGCGCCTCGGTTTCGGTTTGCGTTTTCATTATCCGTATCAAAATCTGATGACGCGCATCCTGCGAGTCCAAGAAGTAAAGTGGTAGTCATAAGTGATTTTGGGAAGCGATTCATCAGGCGCATAGTTCATCTCCAACACGAACAGTAAAAAACTGTGTTCAATTATCGCTTGATGAATGTATTGCAGCTAATTCATCGTCATTATGTCGCTCATAAGTCGTGCTAATGAACGATCAAAAGAAAAAGCGAAAGTAGAGATAGGTAAACAAGAAAACGGCCGTAAGTGGCCGTTTATGTTGTGAAGAGTTCACTCAACTACGATGCGTTTATGCGCAATGCCTGTGTGGCAATCGATGCACGTCTCACCACGTTTATCCATCACCGCATGGTTTAACCTTGCGCGCTGGGGTTGCTCGGACAACAAAAAGTTTTCGCCACTGTGGCAATGTCTGCAATACGCGCAATTTTCTGCTTCCATATCATCCCATTTTCCCCAATTTTGGCCGGTGTTCTTCGAAGTTCTCCTTCGTGATTTTTCCGGTCATCATGTAGTAAATATCGGTAGTGGCGGCGATCTTCACTTTTATTTTATCGAAAAACGGATGAGGAACATGGCAGTCTGCACAGGTTGCATAGACTTCGCCATCCGAGACGTAATGCGGCGACGCTTTATATTCCTGCACGATGGTGTCCATCGAGAGGTGACAGCTGAAACAGAACGCTTTTTGGTTCGATGCCACCATCACCTCCTGAAACCCCGCCATCATCAAAACAAGAACAAACATGCGAATGGGAATGCTTACCCACAATGGCCGATTCAGCCATCGCCAAAGCAGATCGGAAGAG
>JBELME010000102.1:0-13259 GCA_042096095.1 Enterovibrio sp. | reverse complement strand
CTTTCGACACGACCAGAGGGGCTATCCGAGCAGGGCAAAATGTCCGTCAAGCAGGCGAAGACCTTCGAAAAGGCACGACGGTCTTTCATACCGGAAAGCGCATTGGCGCAGCAGAGCTGGGGATGATGGCATCGCTCGGTTTTGACAGCGCTGAAGTGTTCAAACCCATCAAGGTTGCCTTGTTCTCAACCGGCGATGAGGTACAGGCGCCAGGCACTGCCGCAAAATCTCACTGCATTTATGATGCGAACCGATACACGCTGCGCGCCATGCTCACAAAACTCGGTTGCGAGATCCTCGATTTCGGCATTATTGAAGACACCGAAGCGGCATTGCACGCCACGCTCAGTGCAGCAACTGAACAAGCCGACATGGTGATTTCGTCCGGTGGTGTCTCTGTGGGCGAAGCTGACTACATCAAAACCGTATTAGACCAGCTGGGTGACATTAATTTTTGGCGCGTAAACATGCGCCCCGGTAGACCGCTCGCTTTTGGCAAGTTGGGCGATGTTCCGTTCTTTGGGCTGCCAGGTAACCCTGTCGCTGTGATGGTGACGTTCCTGCAATTTGTCGAACCTGCAGTACGAAAAATGCAGGGAGATGCTTATTGGCAGCCTGAATCGATGTCGGCGATGACACAAGAACGTATTCGCTCGCGCCGCGGACGCACTGAATATACCCGCGGTATATACAGCATCAGCGCCAATGGTCAGCTAGAAGTCAGATCCACGGGCTCACAAGGTTCAGGTATTTTACGGTCAATGAGTGAGGCCAATTGCTTAATTGAAGTCGCGCCGGACCTGGACAATGCGGAAGTGGGCGATCGTGTCACCATCATTCCACTGGCATCTCGACTGTAGCGTTTCGTCTGTCACCTGTCCCACACAGCCAAAGCGTATTCAGGCACAAAAAAAGCGGCGATAATCGCCGCTTTTTAGATTTATTTTGAAACGTGACTGTGCCTGTTGCTATTCGTTTCGGCCACTGTCGTTTCAGCTGCGCTTATTTGCCCAGCGCTTCTTTGTAATGCACACGGCAGACCGACTCGTATCTGTCATTGCCGCCAATCACAACCTGATCACCATCAGCAATCGCGTTGCCATCAGCATCAGTACGAATAACCATGTTTGCTTTACGTCCGCAGTGACAAATGGTTTTTAGCTCAACCAATTTGTCTGCCCACGCCAACAGGTATTTCGACCCTTCAAACAATTCACCAAGAAAGTCAGTACGAAGACCGTAACACAGCGCAGGAATACGCAATTTATCGACCACTTCAGTAATTTGATGCACCTGTTCTTTCGTCAAAAACTGGCACTCATCCACCAACAAACAATCGACTTTTTGATTGCTGTTGATGTCGCTCACCGCAGCAAAAATATTGTCCTCAGGTGAGAATAATTGCGCGTCGGCTTGAAGGCCAATACGTGAACTGACTTTGCCCAACCCATAGCGATCATCAATGGCAGCGGTGAAGATAAGCGGATTCATGCCTCGCTCTTGGTAATTGAATGACGATTGAAGCAATGTCGTCGACTTACCCGCATTCATTGCAGAGTAATAGAAGTACAGCTGGGCCATTAAGCTCTCCCGAGGAAAAAATACGGTGGCATGCTACCGAAAAACGAGGATCGGTAAAAGCGGTGCTGGCCGCGAAAATACAATTAAGAAAAATAAACAAAGCGTTAAAGAAACAAAAAAGCCTCCCAAGGGGAGGCTTTTTTCATTGAGCCAGTTTACCGGGACGTCGCGACAACCACATGAGGAACATGCACACCAAGGTAAACACAAAGAAACCCGTCACAAGAGATAACGTCAGTGAATCTGTGAAACCTAATACAAGGTAAGAGAATGCCGCAACCACAGCGCCCGCTAACGCATAAGGCAGCTGGCTTGATACGTGGTCAATGTGCCCACAACGTGCACCCGTTGCAGACAAGATTGTGGTATCTGAAATCGGTGAACAATGGTCACCAAATACCGCACCAGCTAGCACGGCAGAAAGCATAGGCAACATCAGTGCAATGTCAGTTGCTGCTGACAGGTCACCTGCAATTGGCAACATGATGCCGAACGTACCCCAAGAAGTACCGGTGGAGAACGCCATTGCGGCTGACAATACAAACAAAATCACAGGTAATAGTTGGGGTGGCAAATTACCTTGGATCAGGGTGGACAGGAATTTGCCCGTTTCCATGTCACTAATAACGCTACCGATGGTCCATGCGAAGAAAAGAATTAAGATTGCGCCGAACATCGACTTTGCACCTATCCACATGGTGCGACCAATTTCAGGCACTGGCATACGTTGCTTGAACACAGTGAACAATGCCGAGATTAAGCCCATGCCACTACCATAAAGCAGTGATGTACCCACATCGGTATTTTCAAATGCACCTAGCACAGAGAAGGCTTTACCGCTTTCTCCCAACGTTTGCGCGCCGGTGAAAATCATCAGAGAAATGGTCGCGACGATCAGCACAATGATCGGAACAACAAGGTCAGAGACATTGCCTTTGCTGCTTTCTTCAATACCTAGTTCATCGTCTAACGATGGACCACCACATTCTTCGTCACCCAAACGGCTGCCCGTTGACGCTTGGTATTCGAAGCGACGCATTGGGCCAACATCCATTTGGAACCAAGCAACCGCAAATACCATCAGCAATGCAAAGATTGCGTAGAAGTTCATTGGGATCATGTGTGCAAACGCACTCAGCGGGCTGTATTCCGTCACGCCATGACTCACCAAAATGCCGCCAATCACTGTAATGATGTAAGCACCCCAGCTTGACGCTGGCATGATCACACACATAGGTGCTGCCGTTGAATCAAGAATGTAAGCAAGTTTTGCGCGAGATACGTGGAAACGATCGGTCACAGGACGGCTGATTGCACCAACAGCCAAACTGTTGAAGTAATCATCAATAAAGATGAACACACCTAAAAAGGCGGCCAGTAGCTTTGCACCACGTTTACTTTTAACGCGTGATTGCGCCCATTCTGCAAATGCGCGGGTACCACCGGATAAAGTAATCAGTGCGGTGATCATACCGACAAGAATAAGGAACGCGACGATACTCATCTTACCAAAGTTGATGGCCCCCTCTTCAACAAATAAGCTCAAAGCCAGTGAAGAAAGATAAGAAGTGGATGCAGACAATGAGAAATCGTTCAGCAGCAACACGCCGGAGACAATACCTAAACCCAATGAAAGCAAAACGCGACGTGAAATAATGGCGAGGCCCAGCGCCAAAATGGCGGGCAACACCGATAAAGAAGAAGAAGAAAAATCGACTAAATTCATGATCTCTATATCAACCTGTTAGGTTGGAGATCTACTGCAGAAATGGAAAACCAGATATTTCGGAACAATGGTTATACACATTGATAGAAACTACAGTAGCGCTCCATAGCTAAATCCCAATACTATGGCAGTGTTGTGTCTATTCGAGCACAACCCCAGCAGAAGGGTTTGATTAACCGATATCTACTTCGGCGCTATTCCCTTTCACATATCCTCAACGGAATCACCCTAAGACATGTTACTGATAAACCGCGCACCTCTACGTGCATAAAGCCATCGTATTGTATGTAACCTTGAAAACTTTGCAATAAGCAGACAAATGGTTTTACACAGCACACCACAAGCATTAACAAACGCAAAACATTTACTTAGATTTTGGCACCGGAGTAGCATAGCTTATCGAGCATCCATGACAGATTTGCCAGACAGCGCTAAAGAAACTGAACCCACAAGTATGAAAAACGTCTTTATTTATTATTTTGAATTTGCACTTTCAATAAAATAGTTATCTAATAAAGGAGAAATTAATTCAGCTGACATTGCAAAGATTTAATTATTCTTGCTACTCTTATTTCAGCTATTAATTATTACATAACGAGAGAATAGGATAGGCATAATGTCTGATGCACTAAAAGTATTGTTAAACCTGCGCAGCCTTCGTGCCGTGGCGCGTGAACTTACCCTTGAACAACTACAAGAAGCTCTAGAAAAACTTCAAGCTGTTGTTAGCGAGCGTGAAGAATCAGAAGCTGAAGCGCACGAAGCAGAAAAAGAACGCCTTGAGAAAATGGAAAAATACCGCGAAATGCTGATTCAAGACGGTATCGACCCAGAAGAGCTATTGGCATCACTAAGCGGTGCTAAACCAAAATCAAAGCGTGCTGCTCGCCCTGCGAAATACAGGTACACCGATGTTGATGGTTCAGAAAAAACATGGACTGGCCAAGGTCGTACTCCTAAAGCAATCAAAGACGCCCTAGACGGCGGCGCGAAAATCGAAGATTTCCTTCTTTAATTGCCTACGGCTTTAATGTTAGGTATCGCTTGAGTCGACACAAAGATTCGCCATTATTTGATACCCATAAAGCACAAAAAAGAGACGGTAAACCGTCTCTTTTTTTATGCCTGAAAAACAGTCATGCTGTTTCTCAAGTACGCTAATTTACGCGCAAGTGCATGTGTTCAAGGGATCTCCCTTTCTAAAGTACACTTCATGTAAATTGTACAAATTGAAAAGCCGAGCGAGAGGCAATTCTCGCTCGGCTTTTGCAGACAATCTGGTATTTTAATTAACCAAATTTAATACGGTCTGCCAGATGGCTGACAGCAATCGCAAAGTAATGTGATCGGTTCCATCTCATCAAACTTTGGTAATTCCCATATACCAGGTAGGCACGACCATATTCATCGTCAGGCTGAATCAACCACGCATTTATATCAACATCTGGCAATGCACTCTTATTCATTGTTCTCACGCCCAATGACTGCCATTCTGCTAAAGATTTAGCTTTATCCTGACCGAGACCTAACAATTGAGAATTAAGACCTTTTGGTAAAACAACTTGTCTGCCCCAAGTATAACCATCATCCCACCCTGCATTTTTCAAATAATTGGCGGATGACGCGAAAACATCAGGCTTCGAATTCCAAATGTCTTTTTTTCCATCATTATTCCCATCAGCGGCAAATGATAAGAAAGAACTTGGCATAAATTGGCATTGTCCCATTGCACCAGCCCAAGAGCCTTTCATAGAATCAACATCAATGTGGCCTTCTTGCAAAATACTTAGCGCAGAGAATACTTCGCCTCTAAAAAAGGCTTCACGCCGTCCGTCGTACGCCAATGTGGTGAGCGCTTCCACGACATCATATTTTCCGGTAAACGCGCCGAAATTACTTTCTACGCCCCAAAGCGCGACAAGAAACCTTGGCTGCACACCATAAATATCACCAATCCGTTTTAAATCATTGTAATGCTCATCATATAAGCGGCGTGCTTTTTTCACCTTCCAATCAGGCACGGCGCGCGGAATATACTCATCCAACGTTAATCTTTTTTCCGGCTGATTGCGGTCCGCTTTTACGGCCCTTTCACGATAACGAATACCATCAAACGCACTATCGAGAAGCGCAGCGTCTATGCCTTTATTTAGTCCTTCTTGTTTAAGATCGGCAACATAGCTTTCAAAACTTGGCTTTTCTGCCATCGCCGGCACTGATAGAGTCAGCGCTGCACCGATGAAGATACCAACTAATCCTTTACGCATAGCGCTCCTTTACAATTTTGTGTTTTTCACTCGAATGTGTTGCAGTGCAGCATCGGGTTGTGGCGGCATCTGCAAGAAAAAACCGTCTGTTTTCAGACTATCACGAACCTTAGAGATATCTGCTAAGGCTAGCTTATCTCTCTTCTCTAAGTTGACCATCATGACGAACTGAGGGTTCCCGAAAGTTGTTAATAATTGCTCAGGGACATCAGAAAAATCGTCCTTTCGATTAATATATAGATAAGTTGACGCTTTTTTACTGCTCTTATAAATGGCGCAATGCATGTTGTACCTCTTCGTCATGCTTTTAAGATCACTGACTCATTGACCTTATCATCTCTATCCCAATTTAGAGAAATGGCTTAGAAAAATGTCACGAAATAGACGATTAATCCATCACATTTCGTGTTGGCGCTTGCCGCAATGTTTTCAGGAATATACCATGCAGAACACTGTCTGATAATGCACCAACGCCGCTTTATTCTTGGAGTGTGTTAATGACAATGTTAGCGACAACACGATGAACTTTTCTTTGCGCCCGTAGCTCTAGAACGAGTGAGAAACGCAAGCAAAAGGTGTACTCGAATCCGCTTTAGAAAGTCACGACACACTTTGCTCTATTTCCCAAAAGAAGCCTGTGCCAGCTGGATTACCCTTAATGACTAAAAATGCTGAACTCAAAGGCAGTTCATTTACACTTTCTGTGCTTCATTTGCTCGATGACGACCTTGATGGCGCAATGAATGTTTTATTGGAAAAGGTGAACCAAGCGCCAGCCTTTTTCGATGGTGCACCGGTGGTTGTCGATATTTCGCGACTTCACCGCCAACCTGATTTTAATGCGCTAAAAGCAACCATCGCTAACATGGGCATGTTGGTGGTCGGTATTACGGGCTGTAAGTTGAATTCAACCCGAGAAGCAGCGAAGCTGGCTGGTCTTGCCATCATGGCGCCTGCGAAGCAAAGCCGTATCAACGATCCTATTCAAACCCCAACAAAAGTGGTCACCACGCCAATCCGTTCGGGACAGCAAGTGTATGCGAAAAACGCCGATCTCGTGATTCTGAATCACGTAAGCGCAGGCGCTGAAATCATTGCTGATGGCAGTATCCATATCTATGGCGTGCTTCGTGGTCGAGCGATTGCGGGCGCCAGTGGACAAAAAGAAGCCCATATCTTTTGCCAAAACCTGCAATCAGAACTCGTCTCTGTTGCGGGCACTTATTGGCTCAGTGAAACCATTCCTGACGAATATGCTTCTCGTCCTGTAAAAATATCACTGCAAGATGACTCATTAAATATTGAACCCCTCACACTCTAACTATCCAAAGGATTGAGGAATGACACGAATTATCGTTATTACGTCCGGCAAAGGCGGTGTTGGTAAAACCACATCGAGTGCTGCGATTGCGACTGGCCTTGCTCAGTCAGGAAAGAAAACTGCGGTTATCGACTTCGATATCGGCTTGCGTAACCTTGACCTGATCATGGGCTGTGAACGTCGCGTTGTTTATGATTTTGTGAACGTCATTAATGGTGAAGCGAACTTGCACCAAGCACTGATCAAAGACAAACGCATCGAGAACCTTTTCGTGCTTCCAGCATCGCAAACACGTGACAAAGACGCACTGACGAAAGACGGTGTTGAACGAGTGCTTGACGATTTGAAAGCCATGGATTTTGACTTCATCATCTGTGATTCACCCGCAGGCATCGAAGCAGGCGCTCTGATGGCCCTTTACTTCGCCGATGAAGCCATCGTAACCACGAACCCAGAAGTCTCTTCAGTACGCGATTCAGACCGTATTTTGGGCATCCTAGATTCAAAATCTCGTCGCGCGGAAAATGGAGAAGAGCCTGTTAAAACTCACCTTCTTTTGACCCGTTACAACCCTGCGCGCGTAACCCGTGGTGAAATGCTAAGTGTGGCGGATGTCGAAGAAATTCTTCGTATACCGCTGTTGAGTGTGATCCCTGAAAGCCCTTCCGTACTGCACGCTTCAAACAAAGGTGAACCTGTTATCCTTGATGAAGAGTCTGATGCAGGCCAAGCCTATGGTGATGCGATTCGCCGTTTGCTTGGTGAAGAATGCCCTTACCGCTTCCTTGAGGAAGAGAAAAAAGGGTTCCTAAAACGCTTGTTTGGAGGATAAGTTATGGCACTGCTGGAGTTTTTCCGTCCGAGCAAGAAATCGTCTGCGTCATTGGCGAAGGAACGTCTGCAAATTATCGTTGCAGAGCGCCGTCGCGCAGGGAGTCCTGAGCCTACGTACCTACCCCAGCTTAAGCAGGATATCCTGAACGTTATCCGCAAGTACGTAGATATCTCGCCAGAACAAGTGTCTGTGGGTCTTGAGCAGCGTGATGACGACATTTCAGTCCTAGAGCTGAATGTTACCCTCCCTGAGGAAGACAAATAAGCAGACGCCCGATTCTGAGCGTTAATAAAAAACTGGCCATAAAAGCCGGTTTTTTTGTTTCTACTTACCGAATGATGAAGCCCTAAGTCACCCAAAGGTTCATCATTGCAGCGGCGTTATTTACGCAGTAGCGGTAATACTTTTTCTTCCAGGTAAGGCTTGCGCCAGCCCGACAGCAAGTCAGGCATTTTTTCTGGATTGCACGCGTTGACCCACGCCCATTTCAGCATTTGGTGAATCTGCTTTTTAGACCCGACGAACTCAGGTACAACACCGAGTTGTTCTGCCACCGCATTGGTTTGGTCTTTAATGTTCTTCACCGTCTGCTTGTAACCCGGCATATCAACCAAGCGCGCAATCGGTTCTGGGTAATGCGTTTCCGGTGTTTTATCTGCTTCTAATGCCATGGCGATCAGGCGTTTACCATGACGCTCCAATTCAAAGCGATCAAAGCCTTCATCCGCCATTTTCTCGAGTGAACGAATCTCAAAGCGTGCCACTTTCCAGAGGTTTAACTCTTTCACGACAAAGTTCAACGCAAGGTCTCGACGCTGCGCTTCTTTCAAACGCCAGCTGGCTAACTTCTGCAGCACTGCCAGTTGTTTAGGGCGAAGTTGCCACGCGTTTTTGATGTCTAAGTATGCTTTGTCTGGATCAGGCGTTTTTCCGCGCTTACTCATCATCAAAGCACACTCTTGCTTCACCGCCTCACCCCAGCCTGTTTGCTCAACGCGCTCGGCCAAGATTTCGTAAAGAGGAAGCAAGTAGTGAACATCGGCGGCAGCGTATTCAAGCTGCTTGTCGCTCAATGGGCGTGCACACCAATCGGTACGCGCTTCGCCTTTGTCGAGTGCGACACCAAGGTACTCGTCCACCAGCGCAGCAAAGCCAGTAGAAAGGCCATGGCCCAAAAATGCCGCCATGATTTGGGTATCAATCATCGGGGTTGGCATCACGCCTGCGTAGTGGTGAAACACCTCAAGGTCTTCACTGCACGCGTGCAATACCTTGATAACAGATTCGTCCGACAGCACCGCCCAAAGCGGCGAAAGATCATAAAGCTCAATCGGGTCAATCAGCGACAGCGTCTCGCCATCAAACATTTGAATCAGACCCAATCTTGGGTACAAGGTGCGTGTGCGGACAAATTCGGTATCCAGCATCACGGCAGGAACGTTTCGCGCTTGCTGGCAAACACGTTCAAGGTGGGATAGTTCAGTTACAATTTCAAAATTCACACTATCTTCCATTTTTTGGTTTTTGCCGCGATGAGCGACGCGCCCATCAATCTACGGGGCAATAAAAACAAACATGCCGGCCTAAGCCAGCATGTTTTTAATTGGCGATTCGCCTCTATTGTACGCGCTACTTATTCAGTTAGCACGAGACCTGAGACTCATTCCGCGCTTGCAGCTTTTGCTTCTTGCTCTTCACGCAGTGCGCGACGCAAGATTTTACCTACGTTGGTTTTCGGCAATTCTTCGCGGAATTCGACAATTTTTGGTACTTTGTAGCCAGTGAGGTGTTCACGGCAGTGCCCCAGTAGCTCGTCTTTGGTCAGGCTTGGATCGCGTTTCACGACACACACCTTCACGATTTCGCCAGACGTTTCGTGTGGCTGACCAATCGCGGCCACTTCCAGCACTTTGCCGTGTAACGCAACAACGTCTTCAATTTCGTTGGGGTAAACGTTAAAACCAGACACCAAAATCATGTCTTTCTTACGGTCAACGATGTGCAGGAAGCCATCTTCATCAAACTTCACAACATCGCCCGTTGAAAGCCAACCGTCATCAGTCAGCACTTCTTTTGTCGCTTCAGGACGCTGCCAGTACCCTTGCATGACCTGCGGCCCCTTCACTTGAAGCTCACCGATTTGATCGTTTGGCAGCACGTTACCTTCGTCATCAACAATGCGAACATCGGTAGATGGCACAGGCAAGCCGATGGAACCGTTGTACTCAACAAGGTCATACGGATAAGCCGCAACAAGCGGTGAACACTCTGTCAGGCCATAACCTTCCAATAGGTGTTTACCCGTCAGCTTCACCCAGCATTCTGCAACAGCGCGTTGCACGGCCATGCCGCCACCCACGGTTAGGCTAAGGTTTGAAAAATCTAACTCGTGGAAATCTTCGTTATTCAACAAGGCATTAAACAAGGTATTCACGCCGGTGATCGCCGTGAATGGGTGCTGTTTAAGCTCTTTGATGAAAGCTGGAATATCACGCGGGTTGGTTATCAACAAGTTTTGGCCGCCAAGTTCAATGAACAACAGGCAGTTAACCGTCAATGCAAAGACGTGATACAGCGGCAAGGCAGTAACCACCAATTCACGGCCTTCAACCAAGACAGGCGAATACGTGCCTTTGGCTTGGTAAACGTTAGCGAGCATGTTGCGGTGTGAGAGCACGGCACCTTTTGCTACGCCTGTTGTACCGCCCGTGTATTGCAGGAAGGCAATATCATCACCCGTCATGAACGGTTTCACGTACTGCATACGACGGCCTTTCTTCAGAGCAAGGCGCATGGATGTCGCATGTGGCAGGCTGTACTTAGGCACCATCTTCTTGATGTATTTCACCACGAAGTTAACGATGGTGCCTTTCGCGCGTGGAAGCTGGTCACCCAAGCTGGTCAGGATCACGTGGCGTACGCCCGTGTTATCGACCACTTTCTCTAGGGTGTGGGCGAAGTTCGACACAATGACGATGGCTTTCGCGCCTGAATCGTTCAATTGGTGCTCAAGCTCACGCGGTGTGTAAAGTGGGTTTACGTTTACCACCACACAACCTGCACGCAGAATACCAAATAGCGCAATCGGGTATTGCAGCAAGTTCGGCATCATCACGGCAACACGGTCGCCTTTTTTGAGCTTTAGGTCGTTTTGCAAGTAAGCGGCAAATGCACGGCTGCGTTCTTCCAGCTTACGGAAGGTCATCACCTGCCCCATATTGATGAAGGCAGTTTGATCGGCATACTTTTGTACCGACTTCTCGAACATTTCTACCAATGAAGGGTATTTATCCGGTGAGATTTCCGCTGGTACATCTGATGGGTAGCGGTTAAGCCAAACCTTATCCACTTGAACTCTCCTATTATTATTCTGGGTGTTATTCGCGGGTATCGCCCCCGCGCCAGACGCAAAAAAGTTAAACGAGCGTTTTAATACTCAATTAGACCATGAGTAACAATCAATTAACATCCTCATACTCAATGAGGTGTAGCTTGGTCACAAAATCATTAATCAACGCCGCGGTATCTGCCTGGCTTTGTAGGTGACAATGATGGTTTCCTGTCACTGTTTCTATTGTCAGGTCGTTAAACCATGCCGCACGTTGTTGGGCCATCGGGCCACGTAATTCTGGGTATCCGTCATCACCCACAATGGCGAGCACCGGACAACGAATGCCGCGAATCAAATGTTCAGCATGATGCGTTGACATTCGATACACAGATTCCGTTTTTAATTTCGCGTCATGCCGCCACTGCCACACATCGCCTCGTTGTTCTAAGCCACGTCGCACCAACGGCGCGAGATCATCCATCGGCACTTTGTTGATGCCTCGTCGCAGTTTTAACGCCGCTTCGAACGAGGGTAAATCACGCGGTTGCTTGAGTGTTTCTCGGCTTATGACACCGCTTCTCAATCGTTCAACCACTTTATCGTCACGCTCAGACATGGGCCCAAGCGCTTCAATCATGATGAGTCCCTTTGCCCTTTCAGGAAATGCCGCGCACCAACAAGACGCCACTAAGCCGCCCAGTGAATGCCCAACTAAATACAGAGCGCGATCACCCAGCTGCAAGATAAGCTGGTGAAGATCATCAACATAGTCAAAGAAAGGATAGAAGCTATCGGGACCTTTGTGATCAGACAAACCGTGTCCCGGCCAATCGGGTAACACGAGGTCAAATCGTTCGGTAAGCAGTGGTACAAGGGGTTCAAAGCTACCACTGTTATCTTGCCAGCCGTGCAACATGAGAAGCACTGGCTTATTGCTGTCAGTGAGACAGACTTGCGCCGCGAGATCACCATGCCTCACGGCGAATTTTCTTTCTTGTAATGTCATCATGCGCAGAAAACCAACGAGCAATTGAACAGCGTGAGCGCCGCGCTGAGGACGAGCGCGCGCAGCCTAACACAGTAATGTGCAGGGAAGAATATATGGCTTAAGTGGTACGAGGAGTTAAAACGAACCGATTTAGACAAAGATATCAACACCGAATAAGGCAGCCAACTCTTCGCGTCTTGCTTGGTTCTTTATGTCCATGTAAGACGCGATGGCATGTCGACTTTTACCATCCGGCAAATCGTAGTGAATTTGCTGATGGGCTTCTTGTGCCAGTTCAGGGTTTCGAATACCAAGAGAGACTGCAGTAGCAACAACTGACGGCTTGGCCGTATTCTCACTGGGTGAGGCGTTATCGCTTTTCTTGCGCCGCGTGGTGGACGGGCGCTGAATGGGCTGCGGTAATCCTTGAATCGAAACCATGGCTGACCTTATTGGTGGTGATTAGGCGTTATTCGCGACCTGGCAGCTTTTTCCACGCTACCGTGTGTCGCAAATACTCAGGGCTGGCGTGCTCCGCATCCACGGCTTCACCACGCAACAACGCATGATGAGCAAGCACTAACATGTCTTCTGATTCTGGATACAGAACGCCACTTTCCGTTACGGATAAGTGTAGTTGGCTTGCCAAATCTGGGTAGGCTGGCCAACCTGTTCCCGCGATCGCCCATGCATTTTCTGTGCTGATCGCAGCATTTTCACTAAGCTGCGCTGTGAGCATTTCAGGTGGAAGCACGGCTTCTTGATGCACGGTTTCCCAATCGCCGTTTTCAAGGCGCTGGTAACCACCGAAGTAGATTTCATTCATACGCGCATCAATCGCTGACAATACCTGTGTTGATTGATTACGGCGGTAAGCCTGTTGCGCCATGGCTGCCATGGTGGAAACGCCCACCATTGGAATGTCTGCACCAAACGCCAATCCTTGCGCAATACCAATACCGATACGTACTCCCGTGAAACTGCCCGGTCCACGGCCAAAAGCCAGCGCATCGAGTTCACGCAAGGTCAAACCCGCTTCCGCCAAAACGCTATCAACCATTGGCAGAATTTTAACCGTGTGCTCGCGGGGTGCCATTTCACAGCGCGCAATCGTGTCGTTGCCGATTTTTAGCGCTACAGAGCAGTTTTCAGTCGCCGTGTCGACGGCAAGAATTTTAGATGTCATTTACACCTCAGGCGTTGCTGGAAC
>JBELME010000101.1:0-13292 GCA_042096095.1 Enterovibrio sp. | reverse complement strand
TGATCGTCAAACTGATCTATTCTGAACAAAAATCGTTCATGATCTTGCCCTGGCTGCTTGATATTGGAGAGTGTCGCACTTCGCAGTTGAATTCGGGAGAGAGCATCATGAATAAACCTGATACCCATGAAAATAAACTGACTAATCTGCGCATAATCTAAAACCCTTTAGATAAAGACTGCATTACGTTTTTCGTAAGCGTGGTATTTGAATTTAATTTAAACGCTAGAATCGCCAACTTTTTTACACATTCACACCCAGAATTAAGAATGTCCAATATTAGAGATTATTAACAATAAATTAGTCTCATTTGAGACGTAAGAATTAATGACAAGACGGTTTATCACAAGGTTTGACACGCAAGTTAGTTTAATAATAACGCCGAAGAATGTGGAATTTATAGATGTGTTTGATTTTATCATGGACAATAAGATGAAATAAGAATGAGTAAGAGATGAGGCAAAGGTGAATGCTTGCTCATGAAAAGCATGCCGATAAGGGTGTTTTGTTTGCGGTGGTTGCGGATGAAGTGCGAAGCCTCGCAAGCCGAATACAACGAAGCACCGAAGAAATCCAAGAATTGATCTTACGCCTGCAAAGCGAGTCGAAGCGTTCAGTAGATTCAATGCGTGAGCATGAAAGAAGCAACAGATACCTCAGAGAAAGCCAATAAGACGCGCGATGCCCTTGTGTCGATCACGGAGTCTGTCGCAAGCATCCGCGACATGAACAATCAAATCGTGGTGGCGGCCGAAGAGCAGAATACAGTGGTGCTGAACATCAACCAATCTGTTGATGAGCTGAATACGCTGGCGAAAAATAAGGCGTCTGGCGCAGATACGCTGTCAAAAGAAGCAAGCGGTTTAACATCCATTACCCGCAGCGTGAATGACATTGTTGGAAAATTCTCTCTCGGTTAATTCATTGCAGGTTTTCAACAAACAAAAACGCTTCTGACTAGGCGCGTTTTTTCTGTTTGCAACTTTGTGCTTGCTAACGAAGGATTATTTTTGCTTCTCGCTTTCCAAATGGATCAAGTACAAGCGTGCATCAAATTCGTATTGATGGTAATCCGGCTCCATGTGGCAACAAAGCTGATAGAACGCCTTGTTGTGATCCTTCTCTTTTAGGTGCGCAAGTTCATGCACCACTAACATTCTAAGGAAAGCCTCGGGCGCATCTTTGAACATAGAAGCAATACGAATTTCGTTTTTTGCTTTTAATTTACCACCGTGCACACGCGACACAAAGCTATGTAATCCCAGCGCGTTGTTGACCACGTGGATTTTACCGTCGTATGCGACTTTGCTTAGCGGGGAGGACTTTTTCAGGTATTGGTTTTTGATGCCCACCACATAGTCATACAATGCCTTCTCAGACGTAATAGTGTGGTTATGTGGGTAACGTTTTTTTAGCCACGCGCCGAGCGTCCCTTTCTCAACAAGCTGCTCTACTTGCGAAATCAGGTGCTCAGGGTAACCATTTAAATAGCGTAAAGTCGGATTCATAAAAAGCATAAGTCAGAGAAAAACCGGGCGTATGCTACCAGTATTATCGCTTACTTGCTCTTCTTCGTTGAGCCGCGTTCGACCGCTTCACATGGCAGAGTTATAGATTGTGGCGGTAACTGCGGGTCAGAAATATGTTCAAACAATGCATCAATAGTCCGTTGGATCATTTCTTCATTGGGCTGGCGAATGGTCGATAAGTCATAAGAACGACTGTTCGCCAAACGAATGTCATCCACGCCCATCACCCCAACATCTTCAGGCACACGAAATCCCAAATCATAACGTAATGCATCCATACCGCCACAGGCCATGATGTCATCGGCATAGAACAAAGCGTCAGGGCGTTCGACACTCTTGAACATGCGAAGGGTCGCGTCATACCCAGCGTCGTAGCTAAACTCTCCCCCTTCGATGACTTGCCACTGACTGCAGCCTCGTTCCATCAAGCGACTGATAAAACCACGCTGACGATCGATGGTGGCTGAAGTACCAACAGGGCCCGCAACAAACGCAGGTTTGGTATACCCCGCATCCAATAACATGTCTGCCGCCATGTTCCCTGCCAACACGTTGTCACAGCTCACGACCGTGACACTGTTTTCGCTGGAGTCTCGACCGAAGATGACCGCGGGTGTGTTCTGTGAGCGACACGCATCCACCAGCTCTTTGGGAAGGCTTGCTGAGGTAATGATCAAACCATCAACGTTGTACTCCATGACCAATTCAACGGCTTCTTGAATGTCCATGTCACCGTTCACGTGAATGAGAAGGCTATGGCAGTTTCTGTTTTGAATTTCGGAGGTAAAACGCGACAAGATAGGCAGATAAAAGGGGTTGTTAAAGTCTGTCATCAATATGCCCACCAGGCTCGAGCGCGACTTTATGCCTCGCGCCAAACGGTTTGGCTTGTAATTCAATGCCGCTGCCGCCTTAAACACTTTTTCACGCAGGGGGCGAGAAATGCTGGCGTCAGGGTTAAATGCACGTGATACCGCAGAGACAGAAACACCGGCCGCTTCGGCAACTTCTACAACGGTAACTTTGGGCTTTTTCTTAGGTGGAAATGAAGGTGATTGATTGTCTCTCTTTTCTTTACTGACTGTCATATACCTTCCTGCCGATATTCCTTTCGAAAACGATATTCCATTCCATCTGTGCACACTGCGCCTTACAGTATTCAGTCAATGATAATGAAATTGATTTCAGCTAGATACTGTCAGAGGGCGTCAATCCCCGAGTTAAGTTGTTATTTGTGACATGTATTTGAGCAATACCTGTTATTCAAAGACTCCAATAACAGCAAGGGAGACAGCAAAGGAAACAGGGGAAACACGCTTCCTTTGCTGTGGGTTCAAACAAGCATATCGAGATAAGAGACGGTCGCTTATCAGAAAGCGACAACCGACCGTGCCTCTCACTCGTGATTCACATTAACGGTACTCGCCCGCCAATTCTTCAACCAGTCCGACGTTGTCTTTTGTCACAAAGCCTGGGCCAGAGTTGATGTTGTTTGAAGGTGCAATACCGTAGCGGTTGTACAATGTCAGTACCATCACTGGCACATAACCTTGCAAGAATGGCTGTTGGTCAATACCCCATTGGATGTTGCCATCTTTGATTGCTTGCGCGATTTCGCCGCTCAGGTCAAACGTACCGAAGTAAATGTCACCTAACTTGCGCGTTTTCTCAAGCGCACGCAGCGTTGGGTGTGCAGACGTTGGGCCAAGTGTAAGTACCGCACCCGTGTCTGGGTTTGAACGAAGGTAAGCCGATACTTTCTTCTCGATGCCCGTTGGATCCTGACCCACGTCGATCATTTGGCTGCCCAACTCAACACCCAGCGCATCCGCGAAACCTTGACAACGCTCTACAGAAGCAGGGTTTGTGATGTAGTGGTTTACACACACAAAAGAGGTCACGCCGTCTTTCTTCGCACGTTTACCTGCACCAAAGCCCGCATCGTATTCTGGTTGACCCACGTGGAGGATTGCCCCCAGGTCTTCACTTTGCTGATGCGTACCAGAGTTCATGGTAACAATTGGAATGCCTTTCTTACGCGCTTTCTCAAGTGGACCTTTCAACACTTCATAATCCGCGATAGTGGTGATGATCCCCTGAGGGTTCGATGCCACAGCTTGTTCGATGATACGTGCCATATCCGCCAGGTCACCTGAAGGTGGGTTACGGTATTCCACTTTTACATCTAACTGCTCACCCGCTTGGTTAATCGCGGTTTTAATGGTGTTCCACCATGAGTCTGAATCAGGCGCATGGCTGATAAGTACGAAACGCTCGCCTTCTGCAAATGCGGTGCTCGGAAGCATTGCACCCATGCTGGTAGCCAAGGCCAAAACAAGTACTGATGCTCTCTTTGCTACAGATCTAAGTAGGGTATTCATCCAGTGTTCTCCAATCTACTTATTGTGTCATGGCTAAGGAACGGGTCTTTCCTTTTGTCCACTTAGCCACGGCGTTTTGGTCGGGCAACATCGCTGCCCTTTTTCTTACTCATTTATTGCTCTGTTAAAAGCTTAATTCGCCTCGGCAGTGTCTGCGCGTTCGAATTCTGCTAATTCTGCTTCGAGTGTTTCTAGCTCCTGTCCGCCGGACATCATTTCTAGAATTTGCTCGCGGGTGACGTCTTTCTTCAACCATGTACCCAAGCTCTTACCACGGTTTAACAGGGTAAAGCGGTCGGCAATGGGGAAAGCGTGGTGAACGTTGTGCGTGATCAAGATGACCGCGAGCCCTTTACCACGCGCCCTTGCAATCACCTTCAATACGTTGGCGGATTGCTTCACACCGAGTGCAGCGGTTGGTTCATCCAAAATCAGCACTTTTGCGCCGAAGTGAATCGCACGGGCG
This sequence comes from Enterovibrio sp., assembly GCA_042096095.1. Classification (GTDB taxonomy): domain Bacteria; phylum Pseudomonadota; class Gammaproteobacteria; order Enterobacterales; family Vibrionaceae; genus Enterovibrio. Next base: position 8,916 of record JBELME010000101.1, on the reverse strand, counting down.
ATTGCCAAACATTGGCGTTCACCGCCTGACATGGTGCCGATGGGGTGCTCAGGGTCTCGCACATCAATGCCCATGTCTTTCATGCCCGCTTTCGCGATTTCATTGGCACGTGCTGTATCAAACACTTCAAAAGGCCCAATGCGCTTGGTCAGCTCTCGTCCCATGAAGAAATTACGTGTCACACTCATTAAAGGCACGAGCGCCAAATCTTGATAAACCGTTGCAATACCCGCATCGAGCGCATCACGGGGTGATTTAAACGTTACCGGTTTACCGTCCATCAGGAACTCACCTTCAGACGGTGTATGCACACCGGCCAAGGTTTTTATCAAGGTTGATTTACCTGCCCCGTTGTCGCCAAGCAAGCAATGCACTTCGCCCATTTTGACTTCCATATCGATGTCTTTTAGCGCGATAACAGAGCCAAAATAGCGACTGACTTTTTTCAATTCGAGGATGTATTCAGACATTGTGTTTCTCCTAAAATCCGTTTTCATGTCGACAGTAAGATGTGTTTACACCCTGCTATCGCGCGCTCGTGACTTTCTTGCGAATGAAGTTGTTGAACAACACCGCAATCAAAAGCATCACACCGAGGAAAACGCGGAACCAATCTGAATCCACACCCGTAAAGAAAATACCCATCTGCACCACACCGAAAATCAGTGCACCGAAGAAAGCACCAATCACTGAGCCATAGCCACCCGTGAGCAATGCCCCGCCAATTACCGCGGCAATGATGGCCTCGAACTCTTTCAACAAGCCCCTATCTGCCGCCGCGGAACCAAATTCGAACACCTGACAGGCTGCAAACACCGTGGCGCAAAATGCGGTGAACATGAACAGCATGATTTTCACGCGATCTGTTGGTACACCCACATTTTTCGCTGCGTTAGCATCGCCGCCTGACGCGAAAATCCAGTTACCGAAACGGGTACGTAGCAGCACAAATGAACACACAGCAGTGAGCAAGAACCACCACACAACCACCATTGGAATGCCTGTCACGACGGGTGTGCCATCAGAGTAGGTTTCAATCCAACCAATGTTGCCGAGCCAACTGAACAGTCCTGTCCCGATTTCACCCCCAAACATGGAGGCCAACCAATCACCTTCTGCCACATCACCCACACCTGAAAGGATGGTTTTGTTGGTCAGCATGATTGACAGTGCAATGGTCAAACCGCGAAGAATAAAGAGGAAAGCGAGTGAAACGATAAAGGAAGGAAGCCCCGTCTTCACCACGATATAACCATTCAAAAAGCCCACGGCCATCGCCCCAGCGAACGCAAAGAGGATGGCAGCCCATGCAGGCCAACCCCAATACACAGCAGGGATTGCTATCATCATGCCCGCAAAACCAATCATCGAACCGATGGAAAGGTCAAACTCACCGGCAATCATCAACAAACACGCACCCACGGCAATAATGCCAAGCTGTGCTGATACCGTTGTCCAGTTCATGATGCCGTCGGCATTGAACATGCCTGAATCCCACGCAACCAGTGCGAAGAACACGAAAACTAAAATAGCGCCTGATACTGACCCCAACTCAGGGCGAGATAACAAACCGCTTACAAAGGAAACCTTACGAACTCGCTCATCATTTGCTCCACCTGTTGGTTGAGCCTCCGTTTCTGATGCGGCTTCTTTTACCGACATACTTGCCTCCAATCCTTTTTAGGGCAATTCATTGCCCTGCTCCCAATATTGTCGAACACGAGCAGCAGCTGTGCGCAAAAACCTTTCGCGCAAAACCTACTGTCAATTAACTTGCTAACACCGCCTTTTGGATAAAGGCGCGGCTTTTCTCTGCGTCGGTTTTGGCATCGCTTTTCGCCGCCGGATCCGTGTCTTGCTCGACAGTGACCCAGCCTTTGAAATCAATCTCATGCAGCGTTTGACGCACCGCATCGAAATCCACACACCCTTGCCCTAGCGGACAAAAAATGTTGTTGCCAATCGCAGTGTAAAAATCCGTATCTTTCGCAATAGATTGCGCGTGCACCTCTGCATTGATGTCTTTGAAATGAAGGTATTTAACACGGTCTTTGTAGGTACGCAGCACATCACAAGGATCCATGCCCGCGTAGACGCAGTGTCCTGTGTCAACGCACAACGACATCAACTCAGGTGGAAGGTCACGCATCGCTTTATCAAGCTCATCGCGATACTCGATATAAGTACCCGCGTGGGCGTGCAAGGTCGGTGTGATGCCATATTCAGCACAAATCTTTCCGACACCCCGCAGGGTTTCCATCATGGCATCCCACTGCTCGTCCGTTAGGCGCGTTGCGGTATCCACTTGGCCGGCTTGATCAGTGCGCGGTGATGACACGTGGTCGATCACAACAAGGTAAGACGCGCCTTGCTGCTTCAAAATGTCGCAGGTCTTGTGCGTCGTTTCGTAAATAGCATCACGCGCTTCGGGCTTGTGAAGATGCACAAACAAGGTGCCAGCTACTAAGCCGAGGTCTCGAGAAGCAAGCGCATTTTGTAATGTGCTGGGTTCAGTGGGTAGGTAACCCAATGGACCTAACTCTGTTGCGCCGTAACCTGCACCAGAAATTTCATCGAGCACTGTTTGCCATGTTGGGTTTGCAGGGTTGTCTGCAAATTCAATTCCCCAAGAGCAGGGCGCATTAGCAATTTTAAGTTCCAATCCGTTGCCTCCTTTGCGTGTTTACCAACGCATCGTGGTAAGAGTGAGGGCGTATCTGTTTTAAACTTTTCGTCAGATTGTCTGCTCAAGCCTTCTTCCCTGAAAACCTGAACGTCTTCGCCAACACAAAATGTTTAAAGTCTCGTTAACATCTTTTAAACAATTATGGTAATGATTTCACTTTGTCAACGTAATCGACGTCTCACAACTGAGGAATATTCAGACGGATACCCTTCTAGAATGAAAATTGGGCGCTATATCCGATTTTTGGCTTTTTTAGTTTTGAAAACATTTTCAAATAATGACTACTATTTCATCAGAAGGGAACGTTAGGAGATTCCAAGGATGACAACAATAAGACTCACTACCGCACAGGCTCTTGTGCGTTACTTAGCGGCGCAACAGATTGAAATTGATGGAAAAATAGAACCTTTATTCGGGTGTGCGTTTGCCATATTTGGCCACGGTAACGTCACCTGCTTGGGCCAACAGCTGTTTGAAAACCAATCGGTTTTTCCAACATGGCGCGGTCAAAATGAGCAATCCATGGCGCTAGCTGCAGTGGCTTACGCCCGCGCAAATCAGCGTCGTCGCATCGGTATTGCCACCTCCTCTGTTGGCCCTGGCGCGACCAATATGATCACGGCAGCAGGTGTAGCGCACACCAACCGACTACCACTGTTGTTGTTGGCGGGTGATACTTTCCAATCACGTTTGCCAGACCCAGTGCTGCAACAGACTGAGCATTTTTCTAACCCATCCCTCACCGTGAATGATGCGTTTAAAACCGTTACGCGCTTCTGGGATCGCATCAATGCGCCGTCACAGCTCACCGTGGCGCTGCCGCAAGCCATTGCGACCATGCTCGATCCTGCGGATTGCGGCCCTGCAATGATTGCTCTGCCTCAAGATGTCCAAGGCCAAGCGTGGGATTTCCCAGAAAGCTTTTTCGCACCAAAAGTGCATCGCATTCGCCGCCCACAACCCGAGCCGATCGAACTGGATTTAGCCGCAGAGGCCATCAAGCAAGCCAAACGTCCTTTGATCATTGCCGGTGGTGGCGTGGCTTATTCCGGCGCACGCAATGCTTTGATTCAGTTTGCTGAGAAACACCAGATACCCGTGGTGGAAACCATTGCAGGACGTACGTTGCTCAGTGCTGATCACCCGCTGAACTGTGGCCCTATTGGCACGACGGGCTCGAACAGTGCCAATCACATGTGTGAAGACGCTGACGTGGTGATTGCCATTGGTACGCGCCTTCAAGATTTCACAACAGGGTCTTGGACCGTCTTCCGTGACCCTGACATGAAGCTCATCAGCATCAATGCAGGACGTTTTGATGCCACGAAACACATGGCGCAATCCATCATCTCTGATGCAAAGGCGGCTATCGCGCCACTCAGCGTTCGATTAGGAAACTGGCAAGCGCAGAGTCATTGGGTCGACAAAGCTGCGACAGAAACTGCCGAATGGCGCGGCGTGGTTGAACAACGCACTGCAGCCACCGACACGGCACTTCCTTCATACGCCCAAATCATTGGCAAGGTGAACAGCCTTGTGAACGAAGGAGACCGCGTTATCACCGCGGCTGGTGGCCTGCCTGCTGAGCTCAATATGAATTGGCAAGCGACCTACCCGTACTCGCTGGATGTCGAATTTGGTTTCTCATGCATGGGGTATGAAATCGCGGCGGGCTGGGGCAATAAAATTGCGCGACCAGACCATGAATCCATCGTGCTCGTCGGCGACGGCTCTTACTTGATGATGAACTCTGATATCTACAGCTCCGTGCTCACGGGCCACAAGATGATTGTGTTGGTGTGTGATAACGGTGGCTTTGCTGTGATTCGAAAACTTCAAACCAACACGGGCAACATCGCCTTCAATAACCAACTCGAAGATTGCACCACAGCGCGCGATTACGACTTGCCACGCGTCGATTTCGTCAGTCATGCGCGCGGCTTAGGGGCAAACGCAGAAAAAGTGGAACATCTCAGTGATTTTGAGGCTGCATTCGAACGCGCGAAAGCCTCGGACAAAACCTACGTCATCGTCACGGACATTGATGACACTGTGTGGTCTTCATGTGACGCATGGTGGGAAGTGGGTTTGTCAGAAGTCACCAATAACGAAAACATTGCCAACGCCCGAGACCAATGGGAAGAAGGCCGTAAACATCAACGCCGTGGCGTGTGATATTGACCTAACGGATTAGATTTCAGGAGAAGCGCACTATGTTCAATGAAGAAATGCACTTTGAGTCCCCGATTCGTTGGGGCATGGTCGGCGGCGGCCGTGGCAGTGAAATTGGTTACTCGCACCGCGCGGCAGCACAGCGCGATAGATTGTTCAGTTTTGTGGCTGGCGCACTCGACCTTAACGCAGAGCGTGGCAAAGAATTTGGCATGAACTTGGGGCTTGCCGCCGATCGTTGCTACCCCGATTACCAAACCATGTTTGCGGAGGAAGCCAAACGCGAAGACGGTATTCAAGCGGTCTCTATCGCCACGCCAAACTCTACTCACGCTGAAATCGCCAAAGCCGCGCTGGAAGCGGGTTTGCACGTGGTGTGCGAAAAGCCTGTGACTGTGCATGTCGAAGAAGCCCTTGAACTAAAAGCCTTGGCTGAAAAACAAAACAAAATGCTCGCCGTAATGTACGGCTACTGCGGCTTTCAAATGGTGCACCAAGCCAGAGAAATGGTGCAACGTGGCGACATCGGTGCAGTACGCGTCATTCAAATGAGCTTTGCGCACGGTTTCCACAACACCGAAGTGGAAAAAGACAACCCCGGAGCGAAGTGGCGCATGAACCCTGAAGTGTCTGGCCCAAGTTTTATTATCGGCGATTGTGGCACCCACCCTTTCTACATGGCGGGTTTGATCACTGGCCTCAAAGTGAAGTCGTTGATATGTTCGCGTCAAAGCTTCATCGAATCCCGTGCGCCACTTGAAGACAACGCGCATGTGGTTTTCAATTTTGAAGGCGGCGCGGTCGGCACATTGTGGGCAAGCGCCATCAACAGTGGATCGATGCACCAGCAGAAAATCCGCATTGTTGGCGAAAAAGCCAGCCTCGAGTGGTGGGATGAATATCCGAACCAGCTTCGCTATGAAGTGCAAGGTGAGCCAGTGCGTATTCTAGAACGCGGCATGCCGTATCTTCACAATGATGACCCTGGCGTGTCTGCCAATCGTCAAGGGGGCGGTCATGCTGAGGGTTTCTTCGAATCATGGGCAAATATCTACCATCGTTACGCATTGGCTATCGACGCGTTCGAACGCGGAGACACAGCGTTTCTCGAAAACCATTGGTACCCGAACATCGAGGGTGGCATTGATGGCGTGAAAATGGTGAATGCCTGTGTGCGTTCAGCAGACCAAGGTGCAGTCTGGGTGGATTATGACTAAAAGCATGATTCAACTTTCAGGCTATGAGCAAAATGCCGAACGCCCCATTGATGTCATTTGTTTGGGGCGCGCGGGGGTCGACTTCTATGGCAACACTGACGGTGCGAATTTTGCGCAAGAAGTGAGCTTTAAGAAAAGTGTCGGTGGTTCACCTGGGAACGTGGCCATTGGCCTCGCAACCTTGGGGGCGAAGGCAGGCTTCATTGGTTGCCTCTCTGACGATGCGCTCGGTAATTTTGTTCGCCAGTACATGGTAAACAAAGGCATCGATTTAGCGGGGGTAAAAACCCTCAAAGGCGAATATCGAACCAGCCTCGCGGTGGCAGAACTTCGCCCCGAACCTGAAGTGGTGATTTACCGAAATAACGCCGCAGATCTTGCGTTATCGCCAGAAGACATCAGCACGAAATACCTTGCCTCGGCGCGGTGCTTGTTCGTGTCCGGGACAGCCCTGTCCGTTAGCCCGTCACGTGAAGCTACGTTGGCGGCCATGCAAACCGCGCAGCTCAATGGCACGCAGGTGGTGCTCGATCTCGACTATCGCCCATACTCTTGGGCTTCACCCGAAGATCCACCGCATTTCTACAAACTTGCCGCGTCGTTCAGCGACATCGTGATTGGCAACAAGGAAGAGTTTGACGTCATGGGTGTGCCTCATGATGTCACGGACAGCCACATTAGCGCAGCCTCAGAGTTACTCAGTGGCGGCACAGAGATCGTTGTGGTGAAAGCAGGATCGGAAGGCTGTGACGTGTTTGGTCTCGACAGCAACGGCGACCTCGCCCATCTGTCGCAACCCATTTTTCGCGTTGAAGCGCGCAAGCCCTATGGCGCAGGCGATGCCTTTGCCGCCGCCCTGCTGTTTGGCTTGCTTAACCAATATTCCTTGAGTGATGCCGTCGCCATGGGCGCGGCTAACGCAGCCATCAATGTCACGGGGGACACCTGTGCCGACGTCATGTCGACATTTCCCGATCTCTCTAATTTCATGTTGGCACGCGGACATCAATTGTTAAGAACATAAACGAGGGCTGACGGCATACCGTTAGCCTTATCGAATCAAGATTCACGGAATGAATAAGGAGTTCATTATGGGAAAGCATATCCCTCCGTTTGATAACAAGAATGAGCCAGTCATCTGCGTAGATGATGACACCACCCCATTGTGCTATTTCAACCCCGTGAAACTGCACCAAGGTGCAAGTTACAGCTACTCGCTAGAAAATTATGAATCCGCCGTGGTACTTGCAGGCGGCACTTGTGACATCACGGTCGATGGAGAAACCTACAACAACATCGGCAAACGCGCCCATGTATGGGATGGCGATCCTGCTGCTGTGTACGCGCCTGTCGGCAGTGAAGTCACCATCACTTGTGCCTCTGACACCGCCGATGTGATGATTGCCGGTGGACGCTTTACGCCTGAAGAAGGCAGCGAACCACTCACGTCATTTGCCATTGCGCCAGAAGACACTGACAAAATCCAATACGGCAGTGACGACACCAAAACCCACCGCAAGATTAAGCACATTCTTGGTCAGAAAAACGCAGACCAGCGCGGCCGTCTATTAGTCAGTGAGTTGTTTACTGTGGGCGCTGGCGGTTGGTCAGGCTTCCCGCCACATAAGCATGATGAAGAGCGCCCACCTGCAGAAACACGCTACGAAGAAGTGTACCAATTCAGGTTCAACCCGGATTTTGGTTTTGGCGCGCAGTTCCTTTACGAACACGAAGATGATTTTGGCCCCGTCTACCATGTGCGTACCGGCAGCGTGATTGCGATTGATAAGGGCTATCACCCTTCCGTCGCCGCCCCAGGCTATGAAATGTACTACTTCACGATCATCGTGGGTGAGAGCAGTAAATCGCTGGTTCAACACTTCGACCCGCACCATGAATATCAGGTTCACACCATTCCTGGTATCAAAGACATGGTGGCGAAGTTTAAGTAACGCACCAACATTCACAGGGAAGATGCAATGTTAGTTAACCTCAACGATTTACTCCCCGATGCCGCCGTGTCAGACGGCGCTATCGCCTGCTGCAATGTGTTTGGGCTTGAAGAAGCTCAAGCTATCATCGCGGCCGCGGAAGCACGTTCGCTGCCCGTTATCCTAGCGGTGAATAAAGACATGGTAGACCTTGCGGGTGTCGAAGCCATGGCAGGAATGCTGGTTCCCATGGCGAAAGCGGCGTCAGTGCCAGTGTGTGTGCATCTCGATCATTGTTACGAAGAAGCCATCGTCTATCGCGCCATTCATGCAGGGTTTAGCTCTGTGATGTTTGACGGTTCGCAATTGCCCCTCGACGAGAACATTCGTCGAACCCGTCAAGTGGTTGAAGTGGCACATGCAGTCGGGGGGTCCGTTGAAGGGGAACTGGGTTCCGTGCCTTATCAGGAAGGGCGTGACCACATTAAATCTCAGTCAACAGATCCAGCTGAAGCAACCCAATATGCACAAGAAAGCGGCATAGATGCCTTAGCGGTGTCTGTCGGCAATGTGCACCGTAAAACCGAAGCAGATAGCCCGATAGAGTTTGAACTGCTCAAGCAGATAGAAATGGCGACCACGCTTCCCTTAGTGATTCATGGCACAACAGGCATCGCGGAAGCTGATCTCTTAAAACTTAAGCAACAACGCGTCGCCAAGTTCAATGTCGGTACAACCTTCCGTGTCGCTTTCGGCAATGCAATTCGTGATTGCATGGCGCAAGAACCTGACAAATACGACCGCCAATATTTCGCAGGTAAAGCAATGCCCGCCTTACAAGCAGAAGCAGAACGCGTGCTTGCACTGCTGTCAGCCAGCAGACAACCGTTGTTGAAATAAGGTATCGCAA
>JBELME010000100.1:0-13323 GCA_042096095.1 Enterovibrio sp. | reverse complement strand
CCCACGCGCCCATGCTTTGTATCGCTAGCACGCCGGCAACTAGCCACGTTTTACGTTTCTTCCACGTATCCACTCTGTTCTCCGTTTTCAGTCCAAATTACAGGCTGATATAAATGTCGTGCAACTGACCGTCACGCTGAACGGTGAGACTGATCTCTGAGGCATCAGACAAGCTTTGCCATATACGGTTCATTTCTGCGGGGTTTGTTAGGTCAGCACCGTTAAGGCCAACCGCCACGTCTCCGGACTTTAAGCCCGCTTCATCAAATAAACGGCTATCGCTACCAGGGCCGATGCGATAGCCCACTAATCCATTCTCACCCTGCTCTTGAGACAAGGTGATGTATTTCAGCAGCGCTTGCGGGTTACTCAAGATTTCAGCTTTTACATTGCTAAGATCGGGCTTGCCTGTATTTCGTCTAACAGGCGCTGATGCTTTTGACCGTGTTGCAGGCTTCGATTGGCCGCGCGCATTGTAATCGACACCCGCCAACATCAAAGCTTCATCTCGTCCGTTATTGCGCAAAATGGCGCGGTCGTTCAAAACTTGACGCAACGTAACGCGAGTTCCTTCAATCGCTTCGCCAATTCCGTAGGTTTTTTGCGAGCCACGGTTTGCAATCACTGCCAAGCCACGCTCAGGCTCCGAACTCGCTACCAATCCGACAAGCGTAAGATTCAAACGGGTACGCGGGGCATCAACGACTGGCTCAGGCTTTTTAGGGACTGGCGCTGTTTTTTCGCTGAAGCGCCCAAAAATATGATGATTAACGATCTGATCGATTTGGTAGGCAGGTGTGACTTGCCCAACCGACACTTGCGAGGGTATAGAAGAAACAACCGTCGCGTCAGCGGGTACAAACCATACCCATAGCAAACGGCCTAACGTCCATGCCAATATAAATAGCAATATCCGTGTTACCCACTTCGCTGCCGTGGCAGGTGCGTCCTTTCCTAATTGTGGCGGCGCAAAGTTTCCTAAGCGCTTCATCCCGAAATTTGCAAACATGCTTTTCCTGTCTAATTACATCAGCAATGCATTGGCAACCAATATGTTGACTGTTTTTAGCGCCTTGATGCAGGAATCATTAGTATGACTCAACAATCTACCTTTTTTCAGACCAATTGCCGATAAGAGAGACCTGATTTTTGACTGAATGATTCCATCTCGGCTTGAAAGTTAGACGGATCGACACCATATCCAGCGCTGAACTGTGATGCTGATCGTATTAACCAATTGTGGTAAGTTTAGTCACCTGAATGTAAAGGAGTGTTTAGTGGGTTCAAAACACGACAATTCCGACCAAAAATTGCAAGTTCGCTTAGACAAGTGGTTGTGGGCCGCGCGCTTTTACAAGACACGAAGTTTGGCGAGAAACATGATTGACGGTGGCAAAGTGCACTACAACGGCCAGCGTTCAAAACCGAGCAAATTGGTTGAAATCGGTGCGGAAATCCGACTACGCCAAGGTGCTGAAGAAAAAACCATCGTGGTTGAGAAACTCAGCGAACATCGACGCGGTGCCCCAGAAGCACAAGCGCTTTACAGCGAAACCGATGCCAGCATGACATTGCGCGAGCAAAAGAGTCTCGAACGCAAACTCAATGCGCACAACCCGAGCCCAGAACGCCGACCTGACAAAAAGCAGCGACGCGATATTATCAAATTTAGAAACAGTAACGATTAACGCCGGAGAAATTATCCCATGGCACAAGACAGTCTGCACCGTTACTTGTTCGATGGCGTTTCAGTACGCGGCGAACTGGTTCAATTATCTGACTCTTTTGAACAACTCACAGGCAGCAAGGAATACCCTGCGCCGATTAAAAACCTGCTGGGTGAGCTTATGGTTGCGACCAGCTTGCTGACTGCGACCTTGAAGTTCGAAGGTAGCATTACCGTGCAAATCCAAGGTGACGGTCCAGTCCCCCTTGTGGTTATCAACGGTAACCACGAGCAAGTGCTTCGTGGTACAGCGCGCTGGCATGGCGAGCTTGCGGACGACATCACCTTGCAAGGTATGATCGGCAAAGGCCAAATCGTGATCACCATCGAGCCAGAGAAAGGCGAACGTTACCAAGGTATTGTTGGCTTGGAAGGCGAAACCCTTCAAGAGTGTATCGAAGACTACTTCGAACGTTCCGAGCAGCTAAAAACACGTTTGTGGCTTCGCACGGGTGACGTTGACGGTAAAAACCATGCGTCAGGGATGTTGCTTCAAGTAATGCCTGACGGCCAAGGAAGTGCCGAAGATTTCGACCACCTTGCACAGTTAACGGACACAGTCAAGAACGAGGAATTGTTCACTTTGGCCGCTGAAGACGTTCTTTACAGACTTTATCACCAAGAAAATGTAAAAGTCTTCGAGCCGAAAAACGTGACATTCAAGTGTACATGCTCTCGTGAGCGCAGTGCTTCTGCGATTGCTGCGATTGAACGCCAAGAAGTTGAGAAAATGGTCGTTGAGACAGGAAACCTCAAACTTCACTGCGATTATTGTGGCACGGACTATGAATTTGATAGTGTTGATATTAAAGCAATTTTCGATCAGAACAGTCCTTCATCAGATTCGATGCATTAATATTTTCCTTAAATAATTAACGCACAAAAAACCAACAAAAATCGGCCTTCTGGCCGATTTTTTTTCCCTTTTTCGTCTCTTTCCCAAAAAAAATACGCCGACCTTTAACTGCTTAATTTTGTACAAATAATAACCGATATCGAGTGGCACAAGTGCTTAACATGGCGGTAATATAAAAGGTACAGACTGGTTAAGAGTATTACATTACCTTAATTTGTTTGTGGTTATTTTTTGAATTAACTCTCTGAATTACCTAGTTCAGGTTGCTAGCATGGACGACAGTTAAACACATCTTACCCAAGGAGCACCTATGACTGTCATGAACGTCGAGAAAAAGGTTGCAAGAAATATAGATTTGTCACTGCACGGCTTAAACAATGTTAAGGAGGTGATTCGTAACCCAAGTTATGAGCAACTCTTTACTGAAGAAACAAAAGCTGAGCTTGAAGGATATGAGAAAGGCGTTGTTACCGAACTTGGTGCAGTGTCAGTCGATACTGGTATTTTTACTGGTCGTTCCCCGAAAGACAAATACATCGTACGAGATGCCACCACTGAAAACACCCTATGGTGGTCAGATCAAGGCGCTAACGACAACAAAGCGATCGAACAGCACGTCTGGGATGATCTGAAAGCCCTTGTTACTACCCAACTATCTGGCAAGCGTCTGTTCGTCATTGACGGCTACTGTGGCACAAACCCTGATACTCGCTTATGCATCCGCGTTATCACAGAAGTGGCTTGGCAGGCACACTTCGTTAAAAACATGTTTATCCGCCCAACTGAAGAAGAGCTGGAAAACTTTGAACCTGATTTCGTGGTAATGAATGGTGCTAAGTGCGTCAATGAGAAGTGGGAAGAGCACGGTCTGAACTCTGAAAACTTCACCGTATTTAACCTGACCGAGAAAATGCAATTGATCGGCGGTACATGGTACGGCGGCGAAATGAAGAAAGGCATGTTCGCAATGATGAACTACTTCCTGCCTCTGCAAGACATTGCATCCATGCATTGTTCTGCAAACATGGGCAAAGAAGGCGACGTTGCGATTTTCTTCGGTCTTTCTGGTACAGGTAAAACCACACTGTCTACCGATCCTAAGCGCGAGCTTATCGGTGATGACGAGCACGGTTGGGATGACAACGGCGTCTTCAACTTCGAAGGTGGCTGCTACGCAAAAACCATCAAGCTTTCAAAAGAAGCGGAACCTGATATCTACAATGCGATCCGCCGTGACGCACTGCTAGAGAACGTGACCGTTCGTAAAGATGGCTCTATCGATTTTGATGACGGTTCGAAAACAGAGAACACCCGTGTTTCCTACCCGATCTACCACATCGAAAACATCGTTAAGCCTGTATCAAAAGGCGGTCACGCAAACAAAGTGATCTTCTTGTCTGCAGATGCATTTGGCGTATTGCCACCTGTTTCTAAGCTGACGCCAGAGCAAACCAAGTACCACTTCCTGTCTGGCTTCACGGCCAAACTTGCAGGTACTGAGCGTGGTATCACTGAGCCGACACCAACGTTCTCTGCCTGTTTCGGTAAAGCGTTCCTGACGCTTCACCCTACCAAATACGCAGAAGTATTGGTTAAGCGCATGGAAGCCGTTGGTGCAGAAGCTTATCTGGTGAACACCGGTTGGAACGGTACGGGCAAACGTATCTCAATCAAAGACACGCGCGGCATCATCGATGCGATTCTTGATGGTTCAATCGAGAAAGCAGACACCAAATCTATTCCAATCTTCAACCTGGAAGTGCCTACCAGCCTACCAGGCGTAGACCCAGCGATTCTGGATCCACGTGACACGTACGTTGACCCTCTACAGTGGGAAAGCAAAGCGGAAGATTTGGCACAGCGCTTTATCAACAATTTCGTTGAGTACACTGACAACGACGAAGGCAAAGCATTGGTTAAAGCGGGCCCACAACTCGACTAAGACACACTTGCCGATGAAAGCCCCCTATTGGGGGCTTTCTTTTTTCCCGCCGATGTAATCCTTGTTTCTTTTCATGCTGTCTCACGGCCTTGCCGCTTTCGGCTTGAATAACCGACCTTTTTACGCCAACCTCAACACACTATGCGGGTATAAACCCGACCCATGCGTATTCTTCACAAACCAAAGTACGTCGTTATTCTGGTTTAGGTATTAAAGAGATCATCTCCACATGCGTTTGCTTGCAAAGTTGCTTACGTCGCTACTCATCGTGCTCGTTGTCGCCTTGTGCACCTTCCTGACGATTCTACACACGTCTTACGGTTTGCCCATGGTGCAACGTGTTGTTAGCACACTCACGCCTTATCAACTCAATGCCAGTGCCCTTGAGTACGACATTCTTTCGCCGTTTAGCATCGCATTTGATGAACCCGAACTGTTGAAGGACAACCGTGGCGATTCTGTTGCGTTCTTGTCTTTCACCGTGTCCCCACTCGACAGCCTCACCGGACAACTCGCCCTAAGAAGCCTTGTCATTCGGGGTGCCACCTTCAACGATACCCTGCCTGAATGGGTACCAAATTCACTCACCGTGAAGCACATTGCACTGGATGATTTGGCGTACGACAGTGACACGTTGTCATTTTCTCAAGCAGATGTGCAATTGTCGGATTGGGAAAGCAGTGAAAAAGAATGGGGAACGTGGAAGGGGAAATTTCAATTTTCCGCCCCTCAGATGTCACTTCAGGGGCAGACACTCTCAAATTTGCTGCTCGACAGTGAAAAACGTGATGATACTTGGGAAGTGTGGGGATTATCCTTCAACAGCGTTTTTGGCAACGTCACTGGTAGCGCTACCCTTGATACAAACAACCACTGGACCATTCACCAACTTGGCCTAAGTGATGCGCGCATTGAACCCTCAGAGGCACTGTCCGCGTTGTCCTCGCAATGGCAGGCTTTTTCTCAGCACTATTCCATGGACATTCGCAGGCTCGACCTCCTGGATGTCAGTGCCGAAATGCCCACATTGAGCATTGATCATCTCAACCTCTCCGTACAATCCATTACCGTGAAAAACGGTGAACTAACGTGGGCCAACAGTAACGTGCCATCTTTGCTCTCGTTCAATGCCAACTTACTGCGCTACGACACTTGGGTGCTGACCGATGCGTTGGGGGAGTTTTCGCTGTCCCCTGATCTTTTGCGCGTTAATGCGTTTTCTTCCAAGATCAACGATGAGGGCTTTATCTCATTTGCCGGAGATATCAGCAAAGCCCGTGTGCAACTGCAAACCTTGGTGGTGAATGGGTTTGACTTAATGCTTCAAGCGCCGTTGTTTACCTCCCTGAACACGGCGTGGTCGGCACTGGACGATGTTCAAATAGCATCGCTGTCAGTGCGACACACCAATGTGACCGTGCCTGATGTGAACTTCCCGCTGCAGTTAATTGGCATCAACCTGCGGGGAAATGCGTTGTCGCTGCGCGAAAAGCAACGTTCAGGAATGTGGCAAGGTGACCTCACCGTCAGCATGAAAGCCGCCAGTGTGAATCGGGTTTCCGTCTCAGCGCCGCATGCGAGCATGTCCGTGAATGATGGCGCATGGCAATTAGACGCACTGTCATTGTCGTTCCCGCAAGGCCAGTTGAACGCGACCGCCAAGATTGATTTAGCCAACCCTAGCCGACCTTGGGAAATGAAGGCGCAAGGGCTGAGCATTCCAACCTCGCTTTATCAGCGTTGGTTTGGTGTGTACTTACCCCTCTCTGGTGATCACGACGTGTATGCTGCATTTTCTGGCCTAGCCGCAAGTAACGACAGCTTCGCGTATAGCCTGACAGGCACCTTGAATGCCACGCCGCACCGAGTGTTATTTTCTCGCACGCAAGGCACAACGCTTTCTCAAGACATTCTGAATGTGTTCACAGACAACGAGCGAACTCAAGGCGCTGTTGAGCTGCCATTGGTGATGGGAGACATCGCCATCACCGCCGACAGAGGGCGTATCCAGATGACGCCAATGACCATTGAAGATGACAATGAGAAAACTGAACTTTCTGGTGAGTGGGATTTAGTGACCCAAGACGGGGCATTGACGAACAAGACGATAAGCGCTAACACTTTTGAAGAACGATGAGCAGGAATGCTGAGACGATCTTAACTTGCCATTTTCAGCCATAAAAAAAGCGCGAAATCTTCGCGCTTTTTTTGTCGGTTTTCATGGTACATAAGCCATCAAACTGATGGCTTAACCAAACAGTAACGTTTGCGTTGGTGTTTGATCTTGATGCGACGTGTTCTCTTCTGGCACCAACATGTAAGTCCCCGCAAACACACCTGCAATGTCATCACCACTGTATAACGTCACTTCGAGTTTCACGCGCGCTTTTCGCCCATCGGCCAAACGATCCAAATCACCGCTTAACCCATCAAGCGACACCACTGCGCGTGGGCGTTCAGTGATAGGCTTTCGATATCGAATGTGACTGTCTGCCAGCACAATACCCGCCGTCAGTTGTCGCTCTTTCATCAGCAACCACATCATGCCCCATCCTGCGAGGGTCGCCATGCTAAACACACTGCCCGCAAACATCGAGTCATGAGGATTAAGATTGGCATTCAGCAGCGCAGACACTTCAAAACGATAGCCTGTGAATTGGGTGATGCGAACACCCATTTTATCGCTGATAGGGATCTGTGTTTGCCAGCGTTGCTGAAGTTCACTGCACCATTCTGGATGGCGAACAACACCAGACATCATATCGAGCGGTTTTAGCATTTGTTGGTGGCGAACAGGGCCGCGCTCTTCGTTCAATTCACCCTGACTGACAAACCCATTGCCACAATAAAACCCAATGGCATCTTCGCGGGCATTACACACCAGGCGCTTTGCCCCTTCTTGGCGCGCAAGCGATTCCAGAGCCATTAAGATCAGGGCACCCAGACCACGCTTTCGATAATCAGGGGAAACGGCCATGTAACGGATCTGTCCATCATTATCTGGACTGATATATAAACGACCAATCGCAATCGGCTCGCCTTTGGCATCCACGATCATGCGGTGAATAGCACCGACATCGTAGGCATCACGCTCGGAGCCCTCTGGCTGACACCAAGGTTCGCGCAGCATCTGCCAGCGAAAGTGGAAGTACGCTTTTAATTCGTCTTCCTTCGTTGGTGTGATCAATCGAAACATTCCGCAGCTCTCCTTGCGAACCTGAAGTGGACCTCTAAGCCTGAAGCCAGAAAGTAACTGGACCATCATTGGTCAGGCTGACTTTCATGTCAGCCGCAAATACACCGTTCTCAGTGTGAACACCGCTGTCACGGCAGTACTGCGAAAACAATTGGTACAGCCTGTCTGCTTCCGCCGGTGGCGCTCCATTAAAACTAGGACGCATCCCTTTTTTTGTATCAGCGGCGAGCGTAAATTGCGACACCACCAACACCTGACCACCTGCTTGTTGCACGTTCAAATTCATTTTTCCTTCGTCATCACTAAAAATGCGATAACCCAGAACTTTCTCGTGTAGGCGATGCGCTTTCTTGTCGTCATCCCCTTTTTCAACGCCCAGTAGCACCAGTAGGCCATGATCAATCGCGCCCACAACCTCGCCGTCAACCACGACGCGTGCTTCACTTACTCGCTGGATCAGCGCAATCATACCAGTTCCTCTCTTATCATTTTAATTATCAGTAAGTTGCTCGCCGGTCGACTTACGCTCGACATACCACATTTTTTTCTCACCCAGTGAGGCGGTCACTTCCGCGCCAAGCAATACAATGCACCAACTGAGGTAAACCCAAACAAACAACAAGGGCACCACCGCCAATGCACCGTAAATCAGTTCATAAGACGGGAATTTCGACACATAGATGGCAAACCCCTTCTTACTGAACTCAAACAACAAGCTTGCAGAAACCGCGCCTGTCAGCGCATGCCAAAGCACAACTGGGCGGTTCGGCACCAAGGTGTAAAGGCCAAAGAAGGCAATGGTCGTCAATATAAATGGCAGGGTTCGAAGCAGCGACGGGATCCATTGTTCACTGCCTTCCACATTGAGCAGGTTCAATGAACCAAGGTAAGAACTCACACCGAGGCTACTGCCCACCAGCACTGGGCCGAGTGTCAGCACCATCCAATAAATAGAAAATGAAATAACCGGCGCGCGTTTATGTTGAACCCGCCAAATGTAATTCAAGATTTTGTCTATCGCTGAAATCAGCATCAACGCCACAACAAACAGGAAGGCAACACCCACCGCGGTCATTCGCCCAGCATTCGATACAAACTCATCAAGGTATTTTTCAAGTGCTTCACCCGAAGCAGGCACGAAGTTATGCAGGACAAAGGATTTGATTTCATCGCCTGCGCCCGCAAAAGTTGGAAATATCGAAAGGGCTGAAAGTACCACAGTGATCAACGGCACGAGAGATAACAAAGTGACGTAAGCCATATAGCCGGCATTTACCGTCAGTCGATCGTGACTTACTCGCGACACCAAGTGTCTTGCGAAGGCGAATAACGTCTGCCCCACCTTGGGCAATGAATGCTTGAGTCGTTCCACAGCTTCAACCATAGTTTGTTATTAAGATAACCTTTGTTAAGAAACCTAATCATACACGAATGCGTAAAGGAGTTTACCGTGCGTCTACTCACCACCCTATTCCTTATTTTCGCTTTGTCAGGCTGTCAGTCTGCGTACTACGCAACCATGGAAAAGGTTGGCGTTCACAAGCGAGACATCATGGCTGACCGCGTCGAAGCGGCGTCAGAAGCGCAACAAGAAGCCAGTGAGCAGTTCACGAGTGCGCTTGAAGCACTCACCGCGCTGACCAATTTTGATGGTGGTGAATTAGAAGCCATGTATAACACCATCAATGACCAGTACGAAGAGAGCGAAGCCACAGTTGAAAACGTAAAAGAACGCATCGACGCGGTAGAAGATGTGTCTGATGCGTTGTTTGACGAATGGCAGGAAGAATTATCGTTGTATTCAAGCGCGACTTTGCGTCGCGAGAGCGAGCGCAAGTTGAAAAATACGGAACGTAGCTACACCCAAATGCTCGCGGCTATGCGAAAAGCTGAAGGCAAAATGGAGCCCGTGCTCGATACATTGCGAGACAACAGCTTGTACCTCAAACACAACCTGAATGCTGCGGCCATCGGCGCGCTCAAGGGAGAGTTTGCGGGGCTGGAAGATGATATCAATATTGCAATCAAAGACATGCAGGCAGCCATTAATGAGTCAGAGCGCTTCCTTGCTACCCTGAAAAACTGATTAAGGATCCGTTTTTTCTTATAAGTGAAACACTCCATAAAACCGTTTTCCCTTATCGTGTGTCCAGGCAACTTATTGCCTGTATTCAACGGTATGAATACACCATGCAGCCTGAACAAAAGGTCAACGCTGATGGATATTCACCGTCTCTCAACTCAGAGGAGAACACATGGGTATTATTTCTTGGATCATTCTTGGGCTACTTGCCGGTATCTTGGCAAAGTGGATTATGCCTGGGAAAGACGGTGGTGGTTTCATCATGACCACGCTACTGGGTATCGCTGGTGCGGTTGTCGGTGGCTGGGTTAGCTCACTACTTGGCATTGGTACTGCGGGCGGCCTAAGCCTAGGTAGCATTGTCATGGCAACCGTTGGCGCACTGATCTTGTTGTTCCTATACAACCGATTCGCCAAGTAAATCATCCAGCACCAACGCAGCTTCTTACGCCGAATAGCATTAAGAATGCGCTGGAATGAAAACATGAGATACAAAAAAGCCTCCAACGATGGAGGCTTTTTTTATGATACCTCACCAAGCAGTGAGGTATCTGGCGAGCAAAGAATTATTTGCTGCCGCGGCTTGCGCGTTTGCGATCGTTCTCAGTAAGAAGTTTCTTACGGATACGGATGCTTTCTGGCGTTACTTCTACCAATTCATCGTCATCGATGAACTCTAGCGCTTGCTCTAGGGTGTACTTGATTGCTGGGCTCAATACCTGTGCATCATCCGTACCAGATGCACGTACGTTCGTCAGCTGCTTACCTTTCAGACAGTTAACTGTCAGGTCGTTAGAACGGTTATGAATACCGATAACTTGACCTTCGTAAACTTCGTCAGCGTGCTCAGTAAACAGACGACCGCGCTCTTGCAGGTTGAACAGTGCATAAGTCAGTGCTTTACCTGTTGCGTTCGAAATCAATACGCCGTTGTTACGCTGACCGATAACGCCAGGTTTCATTGGACCGTAGTGATCAAACGTGTGGTAAATCAGACCAGAACCTGAAGTCAACGTCAGGAATTCAGTTTGGAAACCGATCAGACCACGTGAAGGCATGATGAAGTCCATGCGTACACGGCCTTTACCGTCTGGAGACATGTCAGTCAATTCGCCTTTACGAAGACCAATTTTCTCCATTACGCCGCCTTGGTTTTCTTCCAGTACGTCGATCGTCACAGTTTCAAACGGTTCCATTTTCTGGCCGTCTTCTTCTTTGATGATAACTTCTGGACGAGATACCGCTAGCTCGAAGCCTTCACGACGCATGTTTTCGATCAGGATAGACAGATGAAGCTCACCACGGCCTGATACGCGGAAACGATCCGGGTCACCGGTTTCTTCAACGCGCAATGCAACGTTGTGAACCAATTCTTTTTGCAGACGCTCAAGAATGTTACGAGAGGTAACGTACTTACCTTCTTTACCTGCGAAAGGAGAGGTATTTACTTGGAACGTCATGGTCACTGTTGGTTCGTCAACAGACAACGCTGGCAGTGCTTCAACCGCATTCACATCACAGATGGTGTCAGAGATTTTCAGCTCACCAAGACCTGTAATTGCAACGATGTCACCCGCGTTAGCTTCTTCAACGTCGTGACGCTCAAGGCCAAGGTAACCCAGAACTGTACCGACTTTACCGTTACGTGTTTTACCATCAGCACCGATAACGGTTACTTGTTGGTTAGGACGTACTGAACCGCGAGTTACACGACCCACACCGATGACACCTACGTAAGAGCTGTAATCAAGCTGAGAGATTTGCATCTGCAGAGAACCGCTTGCATCAACTTGTGGTGCAGAAACGTTATCAATAACCGCTTGGAACAACGGTTCCATGTTCTCGCCAGTCTCGCCTTCTACCAGTGTTGCCCAGCCGTTTAACGCTGATGCGTAAACCACTTGGAAGTCTAGCTGTTCGTCAGTTGCACCTAGGTTGTCGAATAGGTCGAACACTTGGTCCATAACCCAATCAGGACGTGCACCTGGACGGTCAATCTTGTTGATAACAACGATTGGCTTCAGACCGTGAGCGAACGCTTTTTGCGTTACGAAACGCGTTTGTGGCATTGGGCCATCAACGGCGTCAACGATCAGAAGAACAGAATCAACCATTGACATGATACGCTCAACTTCACCACCGAAATCGGCGTGTCCTGGGGTATCAACGATGTTGATGCGGTAATCATTCCAGTTAATGGCGGTGTTTTTCGCCAGGATGGTAATACCACGCTCTTTCTCGATGTCGTTCGAGTCCATGACACGCTCTTCGTGCTCACCACGGGTTTCCAAGGTGCCAGACTGCTGAAGCAGTTTATCAACCAAGGTAGTTTTGCCGTGGTCAACGTGCGCGATAATCGCGATATTTCTCAATTTATCTATCTGTAACGTAGACATGGGTTCTCTTTCACTCAAAAAAGATGTGTCGCAAAAGGCCTGCTAGCTGCATTGCTAGCGGCATTCATCGCCACTTGATTAAAAAAACGACCGTAATTTAACAGATTCTTACTCAAAACACTCCAACAATGTGACCTAGGATCAATTTATATTCGCCTCGCCTTAGTGATGACACACTTTCAGCCCTCTTAATATAGCCATATCCCCTGTCTTTTGGCCGTTAGCGGGTCATCCCTGTGCTAGATAGCATCACGCATTAGCTTTCCGATCGAGATCACAGGTACAACATCCCTCGCGTTTCTCACCCTCAACATTGATTGACAACATGGAGCAACCGCTGCTGAATGAAAGGATTGGACACGCTATCTTTTCAGATGCACCAAAATAGTGCGGACGCGCACCAAAAGTGAACATCGCTGACCACATTTTGCGGACAAGATGACCCAAAATCAGGCAGTAACAGGGTTTTTAAACTTGGCACGCTTTTCGCTTAGTAGCATACAGATTCATTTTTTGTCTGAGCGAAACAAGCTGCTTAGCAATTTAGAGAAAATTGACACCGGAGGTTTATTCACATGTCAGTAGAAAACGTACTTGCCTTAATCCAAGAGCACGAAGTGAAATTTGTTGATCTGCGTTTTACCGATACCAAAGGTAAAGAGCAGCACATCTCAATCCCAGCACATCAAGTTGATGCAGACTTCTTTGAAGACGGCAAAATGTTTGATGGTTCTTCAGTCGCAGGCTGGAAAGGCATTAACGAATCAGACATGGTAATGATGCCTGACGCATCAACTGCTGTACTTGACCCGTTCACTGAAGACAGCACACTGAACGTGCGTTGTGACATTCTTGAGCCAGCAACAATGCAAGGCTACGATCGTGACCCACGCTCAATCTCAAAGCGTGCTGAAGATTACATGCGTGCGACCGGCATTGCAGACACAGTACTTGTTGGTCCAGAGCCAGAGTTCTTCTTGTTTGATGACGTGAAATTCGCGACCGACATGTCAGGTTCTTTCTACAAAATTGATGACGTAGAAGCGAGCTGGAACAGCGGTGCTTCTTTCGAAGGCGGTAACAAAGGTCACCGTCCAGGCGTTAAAGGCGGTTACTTCCCAGTA
>JBELME010000099.1:0-13335 GCA_042096095.1 Enterovibrio sp. | reverse complement strand
ATCTCGCAATCTCGCAATCTCGCAATCTCGCAATCTCGCAATCTCGCAATCTCGCAATCTCGCAATCTCGCAATCTCGCAATCTCGCAATCTCGCAATCTCGCAATCTCGCAATCTCGCAATCTCGCAATCTCGCAATCTCGCAATCTCGCAATCTCGCAATCTCGCAATCTCGCAATCTCGCAATCTCGCAATCTCGCAATCTCGCAATCTCGCAATCTCGCAATCTCGCAATCTCGCAATCTCGCAATCTCGCAATCTCGCAATCTCGCAATCTCGCAATCTCGCAATCTCGCAATCTCGCAATCTCGCAATCTCGCAATCTCGCAATCTCGCAATCTCATTTCCCAAACGCCAGATACGAAAAAGCCTCATCCTTGGATGAGGCTTTCGTAAAGATGGTGCCGGCTACCGGAGTCGAACTGGTGACCTACTGATTACAAGTCAGTT
This sequence comes from Enterovibrio sp., assembly GCA_042096095.1. Taxonomy (GTDB): domain Bacteria; phylum Pseudomonadota; class Gammaproteobacteria; order Enterobacterales; family Vibrionaceae; genus Enterovibrio. The sequence continues at coordinate 12,886 of JBELME010000099.1, read as the reverse complement.
GCTCTACCAACTGAGCTAAGCCGGCACACAAACTTTGAAAATGTTGCTTCTACTGAGCCCCATTTCCTTGTAACCGCTAAAAGCGATTACTTGTAAAATGGTGCCTCGAGGCGGAATCGAACCACCGACACGGGGATTTTCAATCCCCTGCTCTACCGACTGAGCTATCGAGGCAACGAGCGCTATTAAATAGGACTCGCGTGATCTTGTCAAAATAAATTATTGCGAAAATAGTTCGTTTGCTGCTTTTTTAGCTTGTTTGGGCGTATCTCAGTCAGAACGGTGTTCTGTTGACCAGTATTTTGGATCTGTGAACCTAGACGCATTATTCAATTTGGTGCCGAATTGAACCCATTCACTTCATCAATCCTTCAATGTTCTCCTTTGTTCACGGATTTCTCCTGCCAAATTTTAGGCAATAACCACATTTTTTGTCTCAATATAAAATCAGTTGACTAAAAATCTATCAATTTTCCCACTATTGCTACACTTACAGGTACATAAATCTAAATGGTGAGAGCCAAAAAAGCACCGGAAGGAATGCTGACATGGGATTCGCATTAGGGGAGCAATTAGATATCACGCAGGTCATGGACATTAAAGAGCGCCTGCAAGCCGAGTTGGAGCAGTCAGACAGTTTGCTTATTGATGGCAGCGCTGTCTCTCGTGTTGATGCTCCGGGATTACAACTTTTACTTACGGCACGACATCTTTGCCAAGAAAAAAACATCAAGTGGCAGTGGGAGGGCGCTTCGAGCGAATTAGTGGGTGCTGCAAGAACGTTGGGTTTAGTTGAGCCATTGGGTTTAAACGGTTTTGCTTTATAGCTTTTCACGTAAGTTAATTAGGGTGACAGCATGCGAAAAATACTAGCTGCGGACGATTCAGTTTCAATTCGTCAAATGGTAAGCCACACACTGAAAGAAGCGGGCTATCAAGTTGAGACAGCAAACGATGGTGCTGAAGCATTGTCAAAAGCGAAATCGGGCGATTACGACGTGATCATTTCTGACGTTAACATGCCAAACATGGACGGATTGGAGTTTGTTCGCCAAGTCCGCGCCGTTCCTCAATATAAATTCACCCCTATTCTCATGCTCACCACGGAGACCTCTGCGGAGAAAAAAAGCATGGGTAAATCTGCTGGGGCAACAGGTTGGATCGTTAAGCCGTTTAATCCAGATACGCTTTTGAAGACGCTGCAACGCGTTATCTAAAAGTGTTCCACCTAGGAGATAGATATGGCTTTGGACATGGACCAACTGCGCCGGATTTTCTACGAGGAATGTCGTGAAAACCTCGAAGTCCTTGAGCGTGAACTGTTAGCACTCGACCCTGATGGTGACGTTGATCTAGATATCATCAACACTATCTTTCGTGCTGCGCACTCCATAAAGGGCGGTGGTGCGACGTTCAACCTCAACGAAATTAGCCAGTTTACCCATGTCATGGAAACCCTGCTCGACGAAGCGCGAGAAGGAAAACGCCGACTTGATGCCGATACCATTGATTTGCTCCTCAAAGGTGGCGACTGCATTCACAGTATGCTGGTCGCGTATGAAACGGATTCTGATTTCGACCATGAACTGCGTGATGATCTCACGAAACAACTTAACCAGCTGCTTGATGGCGATAGCCCAGATGAAACGCAACCCGGTGCCACGAGCGACGAAGCGACGCCAATGGAAGGGGATGGTGATTGGGTTGTTAGCTTTATCCCAAACAAAGACATGTTCTTTTCAGGAAACGACCCGGTTCGGATCCTAAGAGAGCTCTTTGATCTTGGTGTGCATTGTTCGATCGAATGCTTGTCAGAGGCACTCCCGCCCTTTAGCGAGCTTGAGCCCGAGATGTGTTATCTCAAATGGCACATTGTGGTGGATGGGGAACTTGAAAAACACCTGATTGAAGAGATCTTCGAATGGGTGGAAGACGAGTGTACATTAGAGATTTCAAAGCCAGACTCTGCGCCCTCTGGGACGGGTGAACCAGAAAACAGTGATCCAAACGGGAATGATGCCGCCCAAGTTGACTCAAAGCCTGTGGCTGAAACCGCCGCCGCGCCAGTGCCACCAAAACCTAAAACGCCTGCCAAGCCTGCCGCTGCAAAAAATGATGCAGTCTCTTCGATTCGCGTTGAAATCGATAAAGTGGACAACCTGATCAACTTGGTGGGGGAGCTTGTGATCACCCAATCCATGCTCACTGAGCTGGGACAAAACTTCTCCGAAAGTAAGCTTGAGCGTCTGCAAGCGGGGCTCGATCAACTGCTTCAAAACACCAAAGAGCTGCAGGAAAGCGTGTTGAATATTCGCATGCTGCCCATCAGCTTTGCCTTCAACCGCTTCCCTCGCCTGATTCGCGACCTGTCATCACAGTTGGGTAAAGCGGTGGAATTAGTGATTGAAGGGGAGCAAACCGAACTTGATAAAACGGTACTCGAACGTATTACCGATCCACTGGTTCACCTTGTTAGAAACGCCGTTGACCACGGCCTAGAAGGGCCTGAAGAAAGGTTGAGCAAGGGCAAATCTGAAATGGGCCGCGTGTCCCTCAATGCCTATCATCAAGGCGGCTCGATAGTGATCGAGGTGCGTGATGACGGTGCAGGCTTAAATAAAGAACGCGTGTGGAAGAAAGCCATTGAAAAAGGCCTACTGCATCATGACATGGCCTTGGATGATCTGTCCGATCACCAAGTCTATAACCTCGTCTTTGCGCCAGGCTTTTCTACCGCAGAGCAAGTCTCTGATGTGTCAGGGCGCGGCGTGGGCATGGATGTCGTGAAACGAAACATCGAAGATCTCGGCGGGCACATTGAAGTCGATTCTGAACCCAATGTGGGCAGCATCTTCCGCATCAGTCTGCCACTGACGCTGGCTATTTTGGACGGTCAGCTCGTCAAGCTTGCCGATCAGGTTTTCGTGGTTCCGCTGATCTCCATCATCGAATCCATCCAAATTGAATCCGATCGCGTGAAAGCCGCAACGGGGGGCGTCGAGCTTTACCGTTTACGTGATGAAAACATCCCCATTCTTCGCCTGAAAGAAGAGTTCGAACTGGGTGAAACGGGTGTGCTCGATAAGCAATTGCTGTGTCTTGTTGAGGCGGGTGGAAATCGTGTTGGGTTGCTGCTTGATGAAATGCTCGGGCAGCAGCAAGTGGTGATCAAAAGCCTCGAATCTAACTATACCCGCGTCAATGGCATCTCTGGTGCCACCATCCTTGGCGATGGTTCTGTCTCCCTTATTTTGGATGTCCAGGGCTTGATGACGGGGTTCTTGAGCCGTGTGGGCGACAGCAAAAGCCACATTGCAGCGGCATAGGTGATGACAATGACTGAACAGATAGTTGCACCTCAAGAAACAGCAGAAAGCAAAGACAGATTAAAGGGCTCGGATTTCTTGAGCTTTGATCTTGCCCATGAGCTTTATGGCGTGGACATCAAAGCGGTTGAGGAAATCCGAGTGTGGGAGTCACCCACCATTATCCCGCGTGCGCCGAAATTCATTCTTGGTGTCATTAATTTACGAGGAATGATCGTACCGATCATGGATTTAAGGGTGAGGTTTAACATCGGCGTCGTTGAGTATTTGCCGACAACCGTGGTGCTAATTCTTAGAGCCGGAGAGGTGGCTGGAAACCGGATGATGGGGATCGTTGTGGATGCGGTGTCAGATGTGATCGACATGGGCGATAACAGCTTGATCCCGCCGATTGGCGACTCGCAAGTCATGCCATTTGTGAGTGGCCTGCTGAATGTGGATGCCCAAGTCATGAGCTTACTGGATGTCGATGCGTTACTCGATATTGAAGGCTTGGTGCATTAGGAGGGGCGATGACTGAAGAAGTAAAAGAATTCCTGAGTTTTCTGATTGATGACGAAGAATATGGCGTGAACATCCTCGACGTAAAAGAGGTGCGAGGGTGGTCTGATGTTCGGAAGTTGCCCAACAGTGAAAGCTACCTGCTTGGTGTGCTTGAGCTTCGGGGCGAATACATTCCTATCGTGGATTTAAGGCAGCGATTCAATATGGAACCCGCCACCTTGGGCAATACCACAGTGGTTGTGATTGTTCGAAATGAAGAAGAGCAATCACTGGGGATCATTGTTGATGCGGTGGCAGAAGTTTATCAACTTTCTGCGGGACAAATTAAAGCCGCGCCAGGTTACGTGAAAATTGATGAGAGATTTATCGAAGGCATCGCTTCGGTGAATGGGAAGCATGTGGTCTTGATTCAGTTGGACACACTTTTTGATTTTGGTGAGTTGCACGAAGTAGCGCAGCCAGAGCTGGTTAGCGAGGGTTAGGATTATGTTTTGGTGGAATAGAGAAAAGGCCGTTGAGAAACAGAAACTGAATGAAGAGCGTGCGCTGAAAGCGCACATTGTCTCTGCATTGGACACGGCTCAAACCGCGCTTATGATGGTTGATCGCGATTTTAAAGTGTTCTACGTCAACAAAAAATCCGTTGAACTGCTTAAGCAGCACGAAGCGCTTTTTCGTAGACAATGGCCTAGTTTTCGTGCGGAAAAAGACTGGATTGAAGGGACTTGCATAGACCTTTTCCATAAGAATCCCGAGCACCAGCGAAAAATGTTGTCGAACCCGAACAACCTTCCTCATGAAGCAAACATTGAAATCGAGGATGTCACTTTACGCCTTGTTGTCGGGGCTGTAGTCGATGCTGACGGCGAATATGTGGGCAACACCTTAGAGTGGGACGACATCACCGAAGACATCAAAAAAGACAATGAACGTTCTCGCCTTCAAGCCGCGATTGATCAGTCATTAACGGCCATCGTGTTGATTGACCGAGATTTCAGCATTACTTATGTGAACGAGCAAACCTTGGTTTTGTTTGACAAGCATCAACCGTCATTCAGAGACGTGTGGCCGGGCTTTACGGCGTCACGAGAATGGTTGATAGGACGCTGCATTGATGAGTTCCATAAAAACCCTGCGCACCAACGACAGCTACTGGCAAATCCTGCCAACTTACCTTACAAAACGGACATTAGCGTCAGTGAACTTACCATTGAGTTGAATGTTGCAGCGATTACCGATGCCAAAGGCAACTACATTGGCAACAGCCTTGAGTGGAGAGATGTCACTGAAATCCGTCAAAATGAGCTGAAAGTAGGACGCCTTGTGTCTGCCGTTGAGGGGATGACAACGAACATCATGATGGCGGATAAGGATGGTAACATTCTTTACTTGAACCCGGCTGTTAAGCGCCTCCTCCTCCAACGCGAAGAGCAACTTCGTCGAACGTTCCCTGGCTTTACAGTGGAAAGCTTGGTTGGAAGAAATATTGATATCTTCCATAAAAACCCCGCCCATCAGCGCTCAATCATTACTAACCCCGACCGTCTGCCCTTTACAGCGAAAATACAAGTCGATGAACTTGAGTTTGAGCTGACATGTATTGCGATGTACGACGCTGGTGGCAATTACATTGGTCCGGCACTGCAATGGGAAGATATTACCGAACAAATGATGGGGCAACGAGAGGTTCAAGGGCTCATCAATGATGCCTCTCAAGGGCTACTCAATTCGCGGATGGACACGGCGAAATACTCCGGGTTTATGGCAAACCTCAGTGACAGCATTAATGGCCTACTCGACAGCATGGTAGGGCCATTGAATAACTGCCGAGAAGTCATGACAGAAGTGTCGAACGGCAACCTCAAAGTGAGCATGCCAGAGGATTACAAAGGCGAGTTCGCGGAACTTAGCGCAGCAGTCAATACATCCATCATCAACCTTCGCGACATGGTGGAAAAAATCACGGCATCTTCTGCACGTGTGGCGACGGCATCCGGAGAAATTGCGGATGGGAACAGCGATCTTAGCGAACGTACGGAAGAGCAAGCAGCCAGTCTAGAGCAAACCGCCGCCAGCATGGAAGAAATGACGTCGACGGTGAAGCAGAACGCCGAGAGTGCGAACTCTGCAAACCGCCTTTCTCAAGATGCGAGCAGCAAAGCGCAAAAAGGTGGGGGCGTGGTGAAACAAGCCGTCTCTGCCATGGGAGAAATTAACAAAGCGAGTAAACGGATTGCGGACATCATCAGTGTGATTGACGAGATAGCATTCCAAACTAACCTGCTGGCACTGAATGCGGCGGTCGAAGCAGCGCGTGCCGGTGAGCAAGGGCGAGGTTTTGCCGTGGTTGCGGGTGAAGTCAGAAACCTTGCGCAGCGAAGCGCAGGTGCTGCGAAAGAAATTAAAGAGCTCATCAAAGACAGTGTGGAGAAAGTCTCTGAAGGGTCGCGTTTGGTGGATGAATCCGGTGATGTGCTTAACGAGATCGTGGATGCGGTCGGTGAGGTGAGTTTGCTCATAAGCAAAATTAACTCGGCGAGCCAAGAGCAAGCTACAGGTATTGATGAGATTTCAAAAGCCGTTGTGAAGATGGACGAAATGACACAGCAAAACGCAGCCTTGGTGGAAGAGGCTTCTGCTGCAAGCCAGTCCCTTCGTGACGAAGGCAGCGAGTTAATGAACCTCATCGGATTCTTCCAAGTTGACAGCGCGCGCACGGGCTTAGATGCCGTGTCGGCCGAATCCATTAAGAGTTTTCGTCCACCTACCACCACGCCCCCTAAGGTAACATCGCCGCCTGTGAAGAAGGTGGCCAATGCCCCTTCTTCAGCAGCGGCACGACCGAGTGTGCCAACTGAAGATGATTGGGAGGAGTTCTGACGGTGGATGCCATTCAAGCGCTTAGTCAAATTGAAGAGCAGCGCGAGTTTGAGTTCACCGAAGATGACTTTACTCACATTCAGGAATTTATGCTCAAAGAGACGGGAATCTCTCTTTCTGAGCGAAAAATGTCGATGGTTTATGGACGCCTTGCTCGTCGGCTTCGCCGTACGGGCATAGACAATTTTGCTGAATATTTTGACTTGGTAAGCAGTGATTTGGACGAGAGAGTGGCGTTTATTAATGCACTCACAACGAACAAAACACAGTTTTTCAGGGAGAAGCATCACTTTGATTTTCTGTCCGATGTACTGGTGCCAGAGTGGCAGAAAAAAAACAAACATCGAATCCGAATTTGGTCAGCTGGGTGTTCTACTGGTGAAGAGCCATACACGATTGCGTCGTCTTTGGCGGCGAATGGTTTACTTACTGCGCCATACGACTGCCGCATTCTCGCTACGGATCTGGACACACAGGTTTTGGATGTGGGGCGAAGTGGTACCTATGGTATTGAAGCCAGCAGTGTTATCCCAGACAAAGAGCTTAAACACGGTTTTATTCGAGGGAGAGGCGCGAAACAAGAGCTATTAAAAGTAAAACCCTTGCTGCAAAAACACATTGCATTCAAACAGTTAAATTTGATGGCGAGTTGGCCTCACAAAAGGCCACTCGATGCGATTTTTTGTCGTAATGTCATGATTTATTTTGAAAAAGAGGTACAGCAAGATCTTATCTGTCGATTTTTGGAAAAACTCGACAGTGGCGGCGTTCTGTTTATTGGTCACTCGGAAAGCATCGGCGAAATGGGGAGCCGGTTCGAGAATCTCGGTCAAACCATGTTTCGCAAGCCTTAGGGCGAGAAACCTCGTTTAAGGACAGTGTTCGCTATATGCATAAAGTGTTGGAGCTTACTGGTTGCCCGATAGGTGCAGGGGTAAAGCGTTTCTACCACCCCGGTAAGCAAATGATGATGGTAAAAATTCAGCCGGGTGAAGTGTATGTCACTTCTGAGCGGGAACTGATTTCGACAGGGCTTGGATCGTGTATCTCGGCCTGCGTCTGGGATCCGTTCATTGCGCTTGGCGGAATGAACCATTTTATGCTGCCTTTTGGGAATGCTGAGGAGGTCGAGGATTGGGACCCGACGCAGTGGCGCTCGAATGCCGCGCGTTATGGTAACTACGCCATGGAGTTGTTGATTAACACCTTAATTCAGCAGGGGGCGGTTAAAAGCCGACTGCGTGTGAAGTTGTTTGGTGGCGGATTGGTGATGGGCACACAAGCCAACATCGGCGAAAAGAATATCGCCTTTGTCCGCAATTATGTCGAAAGCGAAGGGCTAACGTTAGTTGGCGAAGATTTAGGGAGTGAGTATCCGCGCAAGGTGGTATTTGATCCGATAACAGGAAAAGCGTGGGTGAAGAAACTGCGTGGTTATCGTGCCGAAATGGAAGCGGAAGAGAACAACTACAACCGTCGTCTGGTCAATGAAGCGAAACGAGATGATGAAGACAGCGCGGAACTATTTTAATGAAAAAGCGAGCACAAAAAGTCCTTATTGTTGATGACTCTGCGGTTTTTAGAGCATTGCTTAGTGAAATCATAGATGCAGATCCACAGTTAGACGTCGTGGGCTTGGCGGTAGACCCGTACGAAGCGAGAGAAAAAATAAAGAAGCTAAAACCCGATGTCATCACCTTGGACATTGAGATGCCTAAAATGGATGGGGTTCAGTTTCTCCGCAATTTAATGCGCCTACATCCCATGCCCGTCGTGATGATCTCCACGCTGACACAACATGGCGCAGAAGCGACCTTAGCGGCATTGGAAATTGGTGCGGTGGATTATTTCCCTAAGCCAACTGATAACGTGGCTGCAGAACTCTATACCTACCGTCAGCTGGTGGTCGAAAAAGTCAAAATGGCGGCCAACGCCAACATTGCAGGTGCAATACACAAACCGTCGGGTGAGATAAGTGTGTCTGGCCGACAGCTCAGTCATGACATCGATATTATTGCCATTGGCGCGTCTACGGGGGGAACCGAAGCGATTCGTAACGTGCTGGAAGCGTTGCCCGAACTGATGCCGCCTATTGTCATCACTCAACATATTAAAGCGGTGTTCAGTAAATCGTTTTCTGCACGCCTCAATCGTATTTCAAAGCTCACCGTCGAAGAGCTCGCGACAGATAAAGCCCCGCTCATTAACGGGCGCGTGTATGTCGCCCCTGGTGATGCGCACCTGAAGATCATCAAAAAGGCGGGACGATATTATTGCACGCGCAGTGACAGTGACCCTGTGCAGCGCCATAAACCTTCGGTGGACATGATGTTCTCGTCCATCGCCCAAACGGCGGGTAAACGTGCCATGTCGGTTTTGCTCACAGGAATGGGGCGAGATGGCGCACAAGGCATGCTTGAGATGCGTCAACAAGGCGCCATCACCGTCGCACAAGATGAACACAGTTCAGTTGTATGGGGAATGCCAAGAGCAGCGGTTGAGCTGGAAGCTGCCCAGCATGTTCTACCTTTGGACAAAATCGCAACGTACTTGGTAGGTAAAGTTTATGGATAACAAAACCCTAAGAACCGTTATTGCACTTTTAGCCATTGCCGCTGCATGCGCACCGCTGTGGAATTCGCTAAGCGTGATAAACATTGCATCATCGTCGGTCGTTCTGTTGGGGGTGGCATTGTTGTTGTGGCAATCATCAACGGCATCTAAGACAGATACGGGCACAGGAGAAGTCGGGTTTAATCATACCGATGTGTCTTACGAGTCCACGCAGATACTCAAGAAAATTCATAACATTTTGACGATTGAATTGGTGCCCATTCGGGCGCAGCTTGATCGCCAGCAAGAAGTCATTAATGACTCGGTGCACAACCTAAATTCCAGTTTCTTTGGCATGGAGAAAGCGGTCAGCGCTCAAGCAACCCTGTCGCAGCATATGGTCACGGACTTGCTGAACAATGATGAAAGTGAATATAGCCTGACAAAAGTGCTGCCCGAGACGGAACACGCCATCGATACCTACATCGACATTCTGGTTCAGGTATCAGAGAAGAGTATTACGGCCATTCACCGTATTCATGACATGTCAGAGAAGCTCGATGCGGTGTTTAACCTCCTCGACCAAGTGCAGGCAATGTCTGACCAAACAAACTTACTTGCGTTGAATGCTGCGATTGAAGCGGCAAGGGCGGGCGATCTGGGGCGAGGCTTTGGTGTGGTTGCCGCTGAAGTGCGAGATTTAGCGAATCGTGCAACAGAGCTGAACAGCCAAATTCACCGTGATATCAACTTGGCGCAAGACACTGTGAAACAAACGAATTCGATCGTGGGCGAGATTGCCACCTTGGACATGACGGCGGCCATTGAATCGAAAACACACATTGAAGATCTTTTGAAAGGTGTTCAGCGGGTTAACCAGCAAGTCACCATGGAGATTGGGAAAGTGACTGAACTCGGTGAATCTGTGCGTGGCGAAGTGTCCAAAAGTATTCAAGGGCTGCAGTTTGCTGACATCGTTTCTCAGCAGGGCCAGCACGTTATCAATAACCTCCATATTCTAGAGGGCTTGAATGCACTTATTCTCGAGAAGTTGGATGAGGGAAGTGTGGATTGGGCGGCGTTACATCAAGCCATCGATGCGATTGAAAATGCGGGTGGCTCGTCAGAGCGAGCACCGGCTAAACAAATGTCTGCTGACGAAGGCGACATCGAACTGTTTTAGGAGATGGTATGGCCATCAGTTGTGAAGAAAGAAAAGAAGGGAACAGTGTTGTTATCCATGTGAATGGGCAATTCGATTTTAGCGTGGTGCAAGAATTTCGCGCGGCATATCAGGATTGCCAGGGTAAAGATATTGTTGTTGATTTCCGTGGCACGGAATACATCGACAGTGCGGGGTTAGGCATGTTGCTAAATATGCAGACGTTTCTCGAGCAAAAAGACGGAGATATCCGTCTTATCAACACCATGCCTCAAATTAAGCGTGTGCTCGTGATTGCTCGCTTCGAGAAGAAATTCAAAATCGAATAAGGCGGACCAAAAGAAACGTCCTTTTAAAACGCATTCATAGAGATGGTGAGGCCGTTTTGGGCGTGCCATCAAATGAGTAATGCCATGTATGACCGGGTTGCTCTAACGAATATCAAAGCGGTTGTTTAGCATGGGAGAAGCTGAGTGAAAGCGTTGATTGTTGAAGATGAGGTCTCGATACAGTGTTTTCTTGAGCATGTACTCAAGGATGAATTTGAAGAACTGCTCATTGCTGATCATGGTCAGATGGCGCTAGACATGTTGGAAGGCATGAACGAGCTGCCCGCACTGGTCATCATGGATGTCATGATGCCTGTGATGAATGGTTTTGACGCCGCAACCGAAATAAGAAAGCGCTATAAAGATACCTACATGCCGGTGCTTTTTTTGACGGGTATTTCTGATAATGATGCGTTCAATCGATGCATGACACTTGGGGATGACTTTCTCACCAAACCCATTAGCCGAACCATCATTGTTGCGAAGATACGCGCGCATTGCCGCAATATTCGGCTGTATAAAGAAGTCGCTGTTCAGCGCGACAAACTCAAGCATTTTCAAGCGCACACGATATACGAACACACCATGGCGGAAACTATCTTCAGCAACCTGATGCAAGGGTGTTATCAGGAAGCAGAAGGCGTGAATTTCTATACCAGTTCCTACACTAACTTCAATGGTGATGTTGTACTGGTGACGCCACGTCCCCAAGGTGGTGTGTATGCCTTGCTCGCCGATGCCACGGGGCATGGGCTTCCTGCCGCTATTTCTTCTATTCCTGCCACAAAAGCATTTTTTGCCATGACGCATAACGGCCTTGCTCTAGGCGATATCGTGAAAGAAATGAATGCGACGCTGAAGAAGTTTCTCCCTCCTGGCATGTTAGTGGCTGCCAATTTATTGGAAGTGATGCCCAATGGCGTGGATGTAAACTGGTGGGGAGGCGGGATGCCAGACGGGTATCTCATTGACAAAAATGGTGAAATGAAGCAACGGCTTCCATCATCCCACATGGCGCTGGGTGCGATGGATTCAGAGGAATTTGAAGCCAATCTTGTTGCGTTAAAACTTGAACATGGCGATAAGCTGTTTTTCTTCACCGATGGTGTGACGGAAGCAAGAAATACGCATGGGCAGGAGTTGGGTGAAGAAGGCTTAGAAGCCATATTCACGGAACCATACGCGAGCATCATCGAAACTACGCAGCAGCGTGTGTCAGAATTTACCAGCGGTGGAGGCGTGGGCGATGATATGTCAATGCTTGAACTGACCGCGCCGATTAAAAGCCGCATTGAAATTCAACCGGGTGACCCTGAATATTATCACCGTCGTTCCCCCGCGCAATTGACCGTGTATTTTGGGTCCAGCGAATTACAGAAAGTAAATCTGGTGGGGGAAGTGCGCAGAATGTTGAAAGGCACATTGGGTAGCAACATTGATCTGGATTTGATGTGTACCATTTTGTCAGAACTGTCGAACAATGCCCTTGAGCATGGTTTATTGGGCTTGGATTCTGATGTGAAAATGGATGATGAAGGCTTTCTTGATTATTACCTTGAACGTCAGCGTCGTCTTGAAGCACTTGGCGGCCACGCTTACATGGAAATCGGTATTTCTTTCAACCCATCTAAACGCACCTTGTCTTTCTATGTCACGCACAATGGGGAAGGATTCGAATCAGAAGGGGGCGGGAGCCGTTTAGATGAGTCTGGCGCAATGTGTCGGCGAGGTATCGCACTGGTCTCAGAACTTTGCGATTCCTTCAGTTATTTCGATGTAGGGTGCACTGCGAAAGGGGTTTACTTGCTTGCAGCAGGGTTACCGAATGACTGGTAACGGTGAATTCACCTTGGCACTCAACAAGCCCACACGATAACGCAAAAAGCCCAATCAAATGATTGGGCTTTTTAAAGACGAAAAAAAACCAGTCCGAAGACTGGTTTTCTTAAAGTGGCTCCCCCTGCAAGACTTGAACTTGCGACATACGGATTAACAGTCCGCCGTTCTACCGACTGAACTAAGGGGGAATTGCTGGAAACTTACTTAGCCGAAGCTAAATGAATCACCATGTTGCAATATGGTGCCTCGAGGCGGAATCGAACCACCGACACGGGGATTTTCAATCCCCTGCT
>JBELME010000098.1:0-13337 GCA_042096095.1 Enterovibrio sp. | reverse complement strand
GGCATCATGGGTGGCGGTATTGCCTACCAATCAGCCAGCAGAGGCGTGCCAGTACTGATGAAAGACATCAGCCAGGCATCTCTAGAAACGGGGATGAAAGAAGCCTCCAAGTTGCTTAATAAGCAATTAGAGCGTGGTCGAATCAACGGCTTAAAAATGGCAGATATTTTGGCATCCATCACCCCTAGCCTTCATTACGCAGGTATTGAACAAGCTGACGTGATTGTTGAAGCCGTGGTTGAGAACCCGAAAATCAAAGCTGCTGTGCTCAGTGAAGTAGAAGACATGATCAGTGAAGATGCAGTGCTCGCATCGAACACATCCACCATCCCTATCGACTTGCTGGCGAAATCCCTCAAACGCCCAGAGAACTTCTGTGGCATGCACTTCTTCAACCCTGTGCACCGGATGCCATTGGTGGAAGTGATTCGCGGTAAAGACACCTCCGACGAAACGGTGTCGCGCGTTGTGGCTTACGCCGCCAAGATGGGCAAAAGCCCCGTGGTCGTTAACGACTGCCCAGGTTTTTTCGTTAACCGTGTCCTTTTCCCTTACTTTGCTGGCTTTAGCTTGTTACTGCGCGATGGTGCAGACTTCAAAGCTGTCGACAAAATCATGGAGAAGAAATTCGGCTGGCCAATGGGCCCGGCTTACCTGCTGGATGTGGTGGGTATCGATACCGCGCACCATGCACAAGCCGTGATGGCGGAAGGTTTCCCAGAGCGCATGGCAAAAGACTACAAAGATGGCGTTGATGTCATGTTTGAAAATGAACGCTTCGGTCAGAAAAATGGTTCTGGCTTTTACCGCTACTCCATCGACCGCAAAGGTAAGCCGAAGAAAGACGTGGATGCCGATGTGGAAGCATTGTTGGCACCGGTTGTTGGCAACAGCACAGAATTCAGTGATAGCGATACCATCAACCGAATGATGGTACCGATGATCAACGAAGTGGTGCGCTGTTTAGAAGAAGGCATCATCGCTACGCCGCAAGAAGCGGACATGGCGCTGGTATATGGTCTTGGTTTCCCTCCTTTCCGTGGTGGCGTTTTCCGCTATCTCGACACTATCGGATTGGCGAATTATGTAGAAATGGCTGACAAGCTTGCTGACCTCGGCGCGGTTTACCACGTCCCGCAAGGTCTGCGCGATAAAGCAGCCGAAGGCAAAGGGTACTTCGATGCCCAACGACAGTCTGCCTAATCACACGGATTAAGAATAAGAGGGAAACATAATGAACAACGTAGTGATTGTCGATTGCATTCGAACCCCAATGGGACGCTCCAAAGCTGGAGCGTATCGAAATGTCCGTGCGGAAGACTTGTCTGCGCACTTGATGCAATCTTTGCTAGCCCGAAACCCACAGCTCGATCCAACAGACATTGAAGATATTTACTGGGGTTGTGTGCAACAAACCCTAGAGCAAGGTTTCAACGTCGCGCGCAACGCCTCGCTGCTTGCGGGTATTCCGCACTCAGTGGCAGCGACCACCGTTAACCGCCTTTGTGGTTCATCCATGCAAGCCCTGCATGACGCTAGTCGCGCCATCATGATAGGCGATGCTGAGGTTTGTTTGATTGGTGGTGTGGAACACATGGGCCACGTACCAATGACGCATGGCGTGGATTTTCATCCAGGTCTGTCAAAGTCTGTGGCGAAGGCTGCAGGCATGATGGGACTAACGGCGGAAATGCTTGGCCGCATTCACGGCATTAGCCGCGAACAACAAGATGCCTTTGCTGCTCGCTCACACCAACGCGCCCATGCTGCCACCGTTGAAGGTCGCTTTAAAAATGAAATCATGCCAACCGAAGGCCATGATGAGAAAGGCGGATTAATCCTTCTGGAAAACGATGAAGTGATTCGTCCAGAAACGACGGTTGAAGGTTTAGCGGGGTTGCGCCCTGTGTTTGACCCCGCCAACGGAACGGTTACCGCGGGCACATCATCAGCTCTTTCCGATGGCGCTGCGGCCATGCTGGTCATGAGCGAGGAAAAGGCCAAATCACTCGGCCTTCCAATCCGCGCACGTATCCGCTCTATGGCGGTGGCAGGTTGCGATCCATCCATCATGGGTTACGGCCCTGTTCCTGCAAGCCATAAGGCGCTGAAACGCGCTGGCCTCAGCATCGATGACATCGGCATGGTTGAGTTGAATGAAGCCTTTGCTGCGCAATCGCTGCCGTGTGCCAAAGACCTCGGTTTGCTCGATAAGGTTGACGAGAAAGTAAACCTCAATGGTGGCGCAATTGCACTGGGTCACCCATTGGGTTGTTCTGGCGCGCGAATTTCAACAACGCTCATTAACTTAATGGAAGCGAACGATGTTGAATTTGGTCTTGCTACCATGTGTATCGGCCTTGGACAAGGTATCGCAACCGTCTTTGAACGTGTTGAGTAAATAGCAATACACCCCATTGAAAGCCGGACGCATACCACGTCCGGCTTTTTCTCTATTTAAGCACGTAATAGCCTACCCAACATCTGTTTCAAAACCGAAAATTGCCTGAAAATGTCGCGCAATATCGACCAAATACCACCTCACAACGGCTCAACATTACGCCTAACTATCGGAATTAAAACAGACTATGAATTTAGTGCATAAGATAAATGAATTAGATTCATTATTTTCATGGCGAATTTGGTTCTACACTCTATTCATCATTTCTTGCCCTTTCCGGAGAATACGGCATGTTTAAAGCTCTCGTGCTGGATCAAGCAAACAAAATCACCACCTCAAGCATCCAAGAATTGGAAATCAGCCAATTGCCAGAAGGCGATGTATTGATTGATGTTGATTACTCATCATTGAATTACAAAGATGGTTTAGCGATTACTGGCAAAGGCCGTATCGTTCGTGATTTCCCTATGGTTCCTGGTATCGATCTTACCGGCACCGTGGTTGAGTCTTCTGATAAGCGTTATACCGCAGGTCAGAAAGTATTATTAACTGGCTGGGGTGTCGGCGAAGGTCACTGGGGTGGCATGGCACAAAAAGCGCGCTTAAAAGCTGACTGGCTTGTTCCACTTCCGGAAGCGCTTGATGGCGCTCAAGCCATGAAAATTGGTACTGCAGGTCTAACCGCAATGCTATGTGTGCAAGCGCTTCAAGATGCGGGCATTACACCAGAGAAAGGTGAAATTCTTGTCACTGGCGCATGTGGTGGCGTGGGCTCTGTTGCCATTACGCTTCTTTCAACACTGGGCTACCAAGTGGTTGCTGTGACGGGTCGTGCAAGCGAAAACGGTGAGTGGCTTAAAGAACTTGGTGCGTCACGCATTGTTGAGCGCAGCGAGTTTGATGATGCAGGTCGCCCACTCGAGAAACAATTGTGGGCGGGCGCAGTTGATACCGTCGGTAGCAAAATGCTAGCACGCGTTTTAGCACAAACAGATTACGACGGTGCTGTGGCAGCATGTGGTCTTGCAGGTGGTTTCGACTTACCCACCACGGTTATGCCATTCATCCTACGCGGTGTGAAACTTCTGGGTGTAGATTCAGTTTATGCCCCGTTTGAACGCCGCCAAAAAGCATGGAAACGTATTTCAGAACTTCTACCGGCAAGTTACTTCGAGCACGGTTGTTCTGAAATCAGCTTAGAAGAAATTGCTGATGCCGCTGAAGCCATCACTAACGGTCAAATCAAAGGCCGCGTGTTGATCAAGCTATAAGCAAAAGTCAGCACCCAATAGAAAACGGAGCCTTGCGCTCCGTTTTTTGATCTTATCCTATGACCTTGAGCAACGATGCTGTTGTCTGCAAGATCGCTACACCAGCCCCATGTCTTTCGTTCGGCTCGCTATCAATCGTCCGCACTCTTCTTTGATCAAATTGCGCAGCCAAACTTGTGCCGTTGAATGCTCAGTGCGCGGGTGCCAAATGAGCGAATAATCAAACGGCTTAAAATCAAATGGTAACGGCTTGATCGCCAAATCGTATTTCTCCGCCACTAAATAGGCGAGATCAGCGGGCACTGTAATGATCAAAGGAATCGAATCTACCATCGCAAGCGCCGCTTCTAGATGATAAGCACGCAGTGCCAACTTGGGTTTGGGGTACCCTCTGAGCGCATCATCAATCAGGGTTTTAACACCATCACTGATGGCTATCACAGCATGGGGATAAGAAAGGTAGTCGTCTAACGTTAGGGTTTCATCCACCAATGGGTGATGCTTCGCCAATAAACAAAACACGCTGACCAAGCCAAGCTTGTCTGACTCTAATGGGTCAATCGCACCTGTCGATCGACATATCGCCATGTCACACCCTTCTGATGCTAACTGACGCAACAACTGATCGTGTTGCAACGGCGCAAACTCGAGCGATACATTCGGCGCTTCTTCATAGATACGCGGAAGAGCAAACGGCAAAATGGTTTGCATGGCATAATCCGTCGTCGCTATCTTGAACAACTGATCGCAATTCGCAGGGTCAAACTCCTCGGGCGAGAGAATCGTCCGAAGTGAGTCCAACGGCGCAGTTAGCGAGGTGTTGAGTTCCAATGCGCGTTGCGTTGGAATCAACTGCTGACCATGGCGTGTGAACAACGGATCGCCCGTTAATCGACGAAGACGACCCAGCACACGACTCATCGCAGACTGACTCAGACTTAACCGCACTGCAGCCTTGCTGACACTGCCTTCTTCCAGCAGAACCCGCAATGCGATAAGCAAGTTGAGATCACGGCGATAAATATCTTCAAGTTCCATAGATAGCTCAAACAAATTAATGTGCGGGCATTATACTCAAGCGCAACCATTATGCTTATGCGTCTGGCACGACTGATGTTGCCGAATTTCAGATAAAAAAATCCCGCATATAGCGGGGAAGCCCAAGAAACTGGGTGAGAGTGTAGTCGATGAGTGAGTAGCCTAGCTGCTGAACCAACCTATTATCCGTATCGCGACAGAAGGAGAAGTCTGTCTGCTTAGGGGTTCACAACACAATAGTTAACAGCTTGTTAATTAAACTACACAGATATTTTACAAATCCAAGCCCTGTTGAATATTTAGTCGTCATAAGTATGATCAGGTCGACATTTTTAATGCGACGAAAGAATATGAGTTCAGAATTTGAAAAACCGGATCACTATTTAGACGCTGAAGGTCTGCGTTGTCCTGAGCCAGTGATGATGGTGAGAAAAACTATCCGCAACATGAAAGAGGGCGAATCGTTGCTGATTGTTGCCGATGACCCATCGACGACACGCGACATTCCAAGCTTCTGCAGATTTATGGATCACACGCTCGTTGCACAAGAGTCAGAGTCAGCGCCTTATCGCTACCTGATCCGCAAAGGCGTTTGAACAGCGCTGTTGATATAATAAGCGACAAATAAAACAAGAAAAGGCAGCCGAGGCTGCCTTTTTTAATGTTCAATACTCAAACGCTGACGACTGCTCAACATCACTTATCTTTTTACGCAACACTGCATTTTCACGCTCTAGTTCCTGCAACGTTTTTTTCAACGGCAAGATATACCGAACACGAATAAGCGCATCGATAGATAAGTAAGTGGTCACTATTGCGCCAACCACCATGGGTATAAACATATCGGTAAGCATCATACCCAAAATATTGAGTGCTAACGCCGTGTGAAACAACCACAGTTGACTACGTGGACTGATCGCGAGAAACCGCTCCATAACGTGCTCCTTACATCAACCTAACTCCCCTCACGCTACCATGAAGTTCGCAACGGGAGTGTCGAGATAATCACACATTTATACGCCAGAATATGACACTACAGTTTAAGTAGCACCACCACAGCAAGAACCAAAAATACTGCCGCGGTAATGCACCTCACGGCGTCCAAAGGCAACGCATTCGCTGCTTTCTTACCAAACAACACCACAGGCACATTGGCCAACAACATGCCCATCGTTGTACCGATGATCACCACCCACAACGCATCATGATATTGCGCACCAAGCATGGTGGTTGCCACTTGCGTTTTATCCCCTATATCTGCAACGAAAAACGCAATAAAGCTCGCCACAAACGGCCCGTGATTCGATTCCGATTCTTCATCAAATTTATCAGGGATAAGTATCCAACCCGCCATCGCGACAAAACTCAACACTAACACCCAATTTAAAATCTCAGGAGAAAGATAATCCGCAACCACGACACCTAACCAAGCAGCTAAGGCATGATTCAATAACGTCGCGAAAAAGATGGCCAAAATGATAGGTACAGGTTTGCGGTATCGACTTGCTAACAGCAAAGACAAGAGTTGGGTTTTATCACCGATTTCCGCCAACGCGACGGTAGTGATGGAGACGACAAGTATGCTCATTATTGTTTTCCAGGGCGGGTGATTGATTCGACAGCAATGACAGATCCCATGCCCCGCCCGGTTCATGTGAAATGTCATTGGTCTCGTCAAACTCACAATGTAAGTCGTCATTACCATGAAGCATGTGGCTTCAACTATGTTGATAATGACCTCGCTGGCGCGAGAGACTACTCCCCAAAAACGACCTGCATTCTACGATTATCTGCAGCATTGACTCAATAGTCTCAATTCAAGAGTTCCGACAAACATCGCTTGTCTCATGGTCGACGGACAAAAAACCGCCATCAACGCTACTTATCCAAAGCCTAGCGCGTTATAATCGCGTGTTATTTTCCATTCACTAATCGCGCGAACCTGACGATGCAAAAATTCGACGTTAAAACTTTTCAGGGCATGATCCTCGCGCTGCAGGATTACTGGGCCCAACAAGGTTGCA
Source organism: Enterovibrio sp. (assembly GCA_042096095.1). Classification (GTDB taxonomy): domain Bacteria; phylum Pseudomonadota; class Gammaproteobacteria; order Enterobacterales; family Vibrionaceae; genus Enterovibrio. Next base: position 6,603 of record JBELME010000098.1, on the reverse strand, counting down.
CCATCGTGCAACCACTTGACATGGAAGTAGGTGCAGGCACCTCTCACCCAATGACATGTCTGCGTGCAATCGGCCCCGAGCCAATTGCAGCCGCTTATGTTCAACCTTCACGTCGCCCGACTGATGGCCGTTACGGTGAAAACCCTAATCGTCTGCAACACTACTATCAGTTCCAGACCATCATGAAGCCATCTCCTGACAATATTCAGGAACTGTACTTGGGTTCGCTACGTGTTCTTGGTATCGACCCAGAAGTGCATGATATTCGCTTCGTAGAAGACAACTGGGAAAACCCAACATTGGGTGCTTGGGGTCTTGGCTGGGAAGTGTGGCTAAACGGCATGGAAGTGACGCAGTTCACTTACTTCCAACAAGTGGGTGGTCTTGAGTGTAAGCCTGTGACCGGCGAAATCACTTACGGTATCGAACGTCTTGCGATGTACATCCAAGCGGTAGATTCTGTTTATGACTTGGTATGGACGGATGGCCCGTTCGGCAAAGTAACGTACGGCGATATCTTCCACCAAAACGAAGTCGAGCAGTCGACCTACAACTTTGAGCACGCAGATGTAGACTTCTTGTTCACGTACTTCGATCAGTGCGAGAAAGAGTGTAAGCACCTTCTTGAACTTGAAAAACCACTGCCTCTTCCAGCGTACGAGCGCATTCTAAAAGCAGGCCATGCATTCAACCTATTGGATGCGCGTAAGGCAATTTCTGTGACTGAGCGACAACGCTACATCCTTCGCATTCGTAACCTGACAAAGTCAGTTGCTGAAGCGTACTACGCATCACGTGAAGCACTCGGCTTCCCAATGTGTAAAAAGGGTGAGGAGAAGTAAGATGGCAAAGAATTTTCTGATTGAGCTAGGTACAGAAGAATTGCCACCAACGCAACTTCGTACTCTTGCAGAAGCGTTCGCAGCGAACTTTGAAAAAGAATTAAAAGACGCAGAGCTAACGCATGATGGTATTACTTGGTACGCGACACCTCGCCGCCTTGCACTGAAAGTTGCATCGTTGGATGAGCAGCAAGCTGACAAGTTGGTTGAGAAGCGCGGACCGGCGGTCTCTGTGGCATTTGATGCAGACGGTAACCCAACCAAAGCAGCACAAGGCTGGGCACGTGGTAACGGTATTACCGTTGAACAAGCCGACCGTATCGCAACAGACAAAGGCGAATGGCTTCTGTTTAAACAAGAAGTCAAAGGCCAAGACGCGAAAGAAATCATTGTGTCACTGGCAGATAAAGCGCTGGCTAACCTGCCTATCGCGAAGCCAATGCGTTGGGGTGATAAAGATACCCAATTCATCCGTCCGGTAAAAACCCTGACCATCCTGATGGGTGAAGACCTTATTGAAGGCACCATCATGGGCGTCGCATCTGCGCGTACCATTCGTGGTCACCGCTTCATGGGCGAACCAGAATTTACCATCGACAATGCCGATCAGTATCCAGCCATTCTGGAAGAGCGCGGTAAAGTCATGGCAGATTATGAAGCGCGTAAAGCCATCATCATCGCAGATGCGAAAAAAGCAGCTGAATTGGTTGGCGGTATCGCTGATCTAGAAGATGACTTGGTTGAAGAAGTCACTTCTTTGGTTGAATGGCCAGTAGTACTAACGGCAACCTTCGAAGAAGAATTCTTGAAGGTACCTGCTGAAGCTCTGGTTTACACCATGAAAGGTGACCAGAAGTACTTCCCTGTTTACAGCGAAGATAAGCAGCTACTGCCTAACTTCATCTTCGTTTCAAACATCGAATCAAAAGAGCCACGCCACGTTATCGAAGGTAACGAGAAAGTAGTTCGCCCTCGCCTTGCGGATGCGGAATTCTTCTTCAACACCGACCGTAAGCGTCCATTGATTGATCGTTTGCCGCAATTGGAAACCGCGATTTTCCAAAAGCAATTGGGCACCATCAAAGACAAAACCGATCGTATTACTGAGCTTGCTGGCTACATCGCAGACAAGATTGGTACTGACGTTGATAACGCAAAACGTGCCGGCCTGCTTGCTAAATGTGACCTGATGACCTCCATGGTTTTCGAATTCACTGACACCCAAGGTGTGATGGGCATGCACTATGCACGTCACGACGGTGAAGCGGAAGAAGTCGCCATCGCGCTTAACGAGCAATACATGCCGCGCTTTGCAGGCGATGATTTGCCTAGCAATGGTGTTTCATCTGCACTGTCGATGGCTGACAAGCTTGATACTATCGTCGGTATCTTCGGCATTGGCCAAGCACCGAAAGGCTCTGACCCGTTCGCGCTTCGTCGTGCATCTTTGGGTGTGCTTCGTATCATCGTTGAATACGGTTACGATCTGGATTTGGTAGACCTCGTTGCCAAGGCAAAATCACTGTTTGCGCAAGCTGATGGTTCAAGCCGACTCACAAACGACAACGTTGAAAGCGATGTTATCGAATTCATGTTGGGTCGCTTCCGTGCTTGGTATCAAGATGAAGGCCATAGCGTAGACGTTATTCAAGCGGTGCTTGCTCGTCGCCCTACTCAACCAGCAGACTTCGACCAACGCGTTAAAGCCGTTACCCATTTCCGTTCACTGGACGCAGCAGAGTCGCTAGCGGCAGCGAACAAACGTGTGGGTAACATCCTAGCGAAGTTCGAAGGCCAACTGCCTGCAGCTATCGATGCGAACCTTCTGGTTGAAGACGCAGAGAAAGCATTGGCAGACAAAGTGACGTCTTTGGTTGAAAGCCTTGCACCGCTATTTGCAGCAGGCGATTACCAAACCGCACTGACGCAACTTGCTGACCTTCGTGAGCCAGTAGACAACTTCTTCGATAACGTCATGGTAATGGCAGAAGATGAAGCCCTAAAGGCGAACCGTCTAGCATTGCTGAATACCCTTCGTAGCCAGTTTATGAACGTTGCAGACATTTCTCTACTTCAGAAATAAACGTAGAAACGAAGAAAGAGCCTCGCATTAATGCGGGGCTTTTTTTTGCCTGCTTCTCGCTTCTCAAGAGAATTGTTCCACGTGAAACATCGTTCTGGCCTAACCTCACCTTCCCATAATTAAAGAACACATCATAAGAAGAATCTAAACTCTAAGCTTCTAAGAAAAAGCCCAAGATCTGCGTTCAATTTGACCAATGTTTGCGGTATGGTTTGACGGATCGCGACGCACAATAAATAAAGGATTAAGGTCTCGCACGTATGCAGTTTTCGAAATTTGGGACAAAGTTTTCCCAGCACTCCGGTATCACCCAATTAATGGACGACTTGAATGATGGCTTAAGAAACCCAGATGCCATCATGCTTGGTGGTGGTAACCCCGCCGCCATTCCAGCCATGACCAATCACTTCTCCGAACTTAGCCAACAAATGCTAAATGATGGAACCTTGGTTGCCGCGCTATCAAACTATGATGGCCCACAAGGTAAAACTGCGTTTATTGAATCACTCGCGACCATGCTCAGTGACACTTACGGTTGGTCCATCTCTAGCAAGAACATCATGCTAACCAACGGCAGTCAGTGTGCGTTCTTCTACCTGTTTAATCTTTTTGCAGGACACTACGATGATGGAAGCTTTAAGAAGATTCTACTTCCGCTAACGCCAGAGTACATTGGGTATGCCGATTCAGGATTGTCACCCGATATGTTCACCAGTTTTAAACCGACCATTGAATATTTAGATAACCGTCAGTTTAAATACCACGTCGACTTCTCGACATTAGAGGTTGATGAGTCAGTCAGCGCCATCTGTGCTTCCAGACCAACAAACCCTACCGGCAACGTTTTAACGGATGAGGAAATAGCGCAACTCGATGTGTTGGCGCGTAAGCACAATATCCCCCTCATCATCGACAATGCTTACGGCGTGCCCTTCCCAAATATCATTTTTGAAGACGTCAAACCCTTCTGGAATGAAAACACCATTCTCTGCTCCAGTCTATCTAAGCTAGGTTTACCTGGTGTTCGTTGCGGCATCATTGTGGCGGCTGAGGAAACCATTTCCGCACTGACTAACATTAACGGTATCGTGAGTTTATCGCCTTGCGGCGTAGGCCCAGCCATTGCAAACCAAATGCTAAATAATGGTGATTTAATCCGCTTGAGTGAGAGTGTCATTAAGCCTTTCTATCAGAAGAAAGCGCAACGAAGCGTGGCGTTACTCCAAGATGCGATTCCAGATCCTCGTTTTAAGATTCACAAACCTGAGGGTGCCATTTTCCTATGGCTTTGGTTTGATGAACTTCCTATCACCACCAAAGAGCTCTACCAGCGTTTGAAAGCCAGAGGTTTGCTCATCGTGCCAGGAGAGTACTTCTTTATTGGTTCCGACAGTGAATGGGAACATACACGTCAGTGCTTGCGAATGAACTATGTTCAGGATGATGAGAAGATCCAAAGAGGGATAGAAATACTCGCTGAGGAAGTCGAGAAAGCGTATGGTGAAAAATAATGTTTCACGTGAAACGTTGAGCGATAAGGCGTAGTTAATTCCGAGCCAGTTATTCATTAACTGGCTTTTTAATTTAAGTAACCCCCCTCTGAGCTCGCTGTTATCAATCGCAATATTCACACTGAAATCTACTCGACGTTATTCTCAGTTCTCCCACCTACACTCTCCTTCTTGAACAAGATTAAGATAAAGTGAGCCCTTAAGACGTTGCTCGTTTGTAGTGATGAGCAATCGGGTCGCCTGTTCCACGTGAAACATTTCTATTTCCTTTAATCGGACGGTTAGCCATGGCTGAGTTAGAGATCGACATTGAGGTAGAGGATGGAGTGATATCAGGGACTCTCGTCACTGACGAACAATTCCTCAGTAACACTGTTTCAATCATCATCGCAGGATCAGGCCCTACAGATAGAAACGGCAATCAAAAGGCTTTGCAAAATCACAGTTTAGAAAAAATATCCACCAGCCTTCTAAGCCACCAATACGCCAGTTTTCACTTCGATAAAAGAGGCGTTGGCAGATCATATTTCCCATCACTATTAGAGTCTGATCTCACCATTGATGTGTATGTGAAAGATGTACATTCCATCATTCAAACACTTTCAGATGCACACGGTTTTAGAATATTTAATCTTATCGGGCATAGTGAAGGTGGGCTCATTGCTTTGCTCGTCGCGCAGACGGCATGTATACATTCGTTAGTACTGATCGCAACGCCTGCCCTCTCATTTGCTGAAAACCTCGTCAAGCAATATCAATTGCGCGCACCGCAATATACCGAGCACGTAAAGGCTATCCTTGAGTCCATCAAACAGGATAAGGACATTCAATATGGTGATGAGCATGTAGACGTCGTATTCCGACGTTCCGCTATTCCTTATATCAAGTCATGCTTTTTTATTGACCCGTTGGCAATAGCATCAATGTTAAACCGACCTATACATGTCATACAAGGTGATAACGATCTTCAGGTTGAAGTAATCAATGGGATAAAGTTTGAAGAGGTTTTGGGGGAAAATCATGTGAAGCTAACAATTTGTGAAGGCATGAATCACGTGCTAGTAGATGCATCCAAAGATAAGGACCAAAACGTCGATACATACAATGATCCCAGTATTCCAATACACACCAAACTTCAACGTGCACTTTTTGAAGCGCTTTAGCTATACATATCAACAGGTTAAATACGCAGATGACGCTACGTAAAAAAAACGCCGCTAATGCGGCGTTTCATACACAGATTTTAAGCAGCGAACGCTGAAAAACAGCGGACTAGACGTCGAGGTTAGCCACTTTCAGTGCGTTGTCTTCAATGAACGCACGACGGGGTTCAACGTGATCACCCATCAAGGTGGTGAACAACTCATCTGCAGCAACCGCATCTTGGATGGTGACGCGAAGCATACGACGTGATTCTGGATCCATGGTGGTTTCCCAAAGCTGTTCAGGGTTCATCTCACCCAGACCTTTATAGCGCTGACGAGAAAGACCACGGTTCGATTCTTTAATCAGCCAAGCCAATGCATCAGCAAAGCTCTTAATGGGTTGCTTACGCTCACCACGTTGGATGTATGCAGTATCATCAAGCAAGCCATCAAGTGCTTCAGAAAGATCAGCGATACGGGCGTACTCTTTCGAGTTCAACAAGTCGTAGCTGATGAGGTATTCATGGTCGACGCCGTGAGTACGTACAATAAGCTCAGGTTGATAAGCGTTGTGCTCTTCATCAAATTTGATGATTGAGCTGTACTGACTTTCGCCAGAAGAGTTCTTATTAAGAACTGCAACAATGTTATCAATCCATGCTTGTACATTAGCTTCATTTTGAAGCGCATCAACAGACAGACGTGGTTGATAAACAAGTTCGTTTAGCAGCGCTGAAGGATAACGGCGCTCCATACGGCTAATCAGTTTCATTACGCCGTTGTACTTCTGAATCAATTCTTCAAGCGCAAGACCGCTTAGCGCAGGTGCATCTTGGTTTACAAACAAAGAGGCGTTTTCTAGCGCCAGCGAAACTTGGTATTGCTCCATCGCTTCATCATCTTTGATGTATTGCTCTTGCTTGCCTTTCTTCACTTTATAAAGTGGTGGCTGAGCAATGTAGATGTAACCACGCTCAATAAGCTCTGGCATTTGACGGTAGAAGAAGGTCAACAGTAGCGTA
>JBELME010000097.1:0-13406 GCA_042096095.1 Enterovibrio sp. | reverse complement strand
AGGTGTCGGACTTCAAGGGTTAGCCGATTTGTGCGCCCGTATGGACCGCCACAACAATGTAACCCGCATTCGTAAGGCGCTTTCCAATCTACCCGACACGCCGCGCTACGCCCTGTTAGGGTGCTTGGAACACTGTGTGTTGCCCGCCTCTTTGTCCGACAGGATTAACGAGCAAATCAACGCTATTTTGGCTCAGAACGACGCAGATCTGTTCTTACTCTCCGCCTATGTGCGTGCCTTGTCGGGGGCTGAGTCTACACAATTACAGCAAACTATCTCGCTGGTACTGAGTTACCCGGCGCTGCAACACAGAGAAATGCTGATCGCGATTGCCGGTCGATGCTGGCATGCCTTGAGTGATCACGCACTGCTCGACACCTACTTGATTGCGGTTGCGGATCAAAAAGATCCTACCTTCTTCCAACAAATGGTGGCGGATCTCGTCATGATCCCGACATTGCGCCCTCAAATGCTATCCCTGCTCAATGGCCACGCCTCTGAAGCATTGATGGATGCCGTTCAGCAACTGCAAGCATCGGTGAAATCGTCATGAGTGATTTATTTTGGATCATCGCAATCGCCGTTGTTGCGAGCCTCTTTTGGCAACAGCGCCGCCAAAGTGAGCTCGCAAAGCAATACATTAATCACCGCTGTCAGCAAGTGGGGGTTCAGCTGGTTTCTATTGCGCGAGGAAGCCACACGTTTGGTTGGCCAAAAGGCCCATTGAATATCCAAACGCGGTATTTTTTTGAATTTTCAGTGAATGGATTGGATTGCTATCAAGGGTATGCCGTGATGAAAGGCATGAGGCTACAAGAAGTATTTATGCCCGCCTATCCGATGCCTGAAGAGTAAACCAGCGCATAGCAAACATGGCGATCTGCACCGTTTTGGAATGCCAGAAAAAGAACGGGCGCGACATATAGTCGCGCCCTGAGGTCTTACTTGCAGCTGTCCTGCTACGAAAGTGCTCCCTGCATCAATCCTTGATCAGTGGCTGAATCCTTCAGCGTTTTCCTTATCTCTCCGTCCTGGAGGTGTCCTTCGGTCTTACCATGACCCATCGAGCTTTCCTGTCTCGATTCTCATCCTCATCCTGAGGGTGTCCTCAACTTCGTCCTGAAGTGATTCCTTAAGCCCCCATCCTGGGTTGTCCTAAGTGTCTTCCTGACCAGTAAATATCCTATTTACTGCTGCGGTTCCATCCGTGTCCCTAATTCCGCATTCCTTGCTAGTAACACAATCCTTGCATTACTTGCTCATCCTGAGCGACCAAGTCCGTGGTGTTAGTTCCTGTTCCGTGTGTCAGTATCCTTCCGACACCGAGAAGATTACGCTAACTTCGTGACGAAACAACTCACCCCAGAGTGATTTTCATCACACAATCACACCACAAAACACCAATAAATCATAAGTTATTGTTTCTATTTACTTTAAAAGATAGTGAAACAAAGATAACTCAAGGTAACAAACCGATTATCCCACACACTTGTAAGAGATATCTCACACGCTCATCAGCCATTTCATTGCACGCGAGCCATTTTTTATAGCGCGTAAAAACTTTGTGCAGTTAAAAAGGCCAATTTTTCATCAAAGAAAAGGGATTAGTAGAGTGTTTTCCGCCTAAACGCCAACGGCAAATAAACGAAAGATGGGTGTTTTGACTCGAAAGAAAGGGGAAAGTAAGCGGCGTTAATCAGACAGAGGGGAAGAGTGACTTTTCCAACCCCAGAAAAAGAACGGGCGCGACATATAGTCGCGCCCTAGAGGTCTTATTTGCAGCTGTCCTGCTACGAAAGTGCTCCCTGCATCATTCCTTGATCAGTGGCTGAATCCTTCAGCGTTTTCCTTATCTCTCCGTCCTGGAGGTGTCCTTCGGTCTTACCATGACCCATCGAGCTTTCCTGTCTCGATTCTCATCCTCATCCTGAGGGTGTCCTCAACTTCGTCCTGAAGTGATTCCTTAAGCCCCCATCCTGGGTTGTCCTAAGTGTCTTCCTGACCAGTAAATATCCTATTTACTGCTGCGGTTCCATCCGTGTCCCTAATTCCGCATTCCTTGCTAGTAACACAATCCTTGCATTACTTGCTCATCCTGAGCGACCAAGTCCGTGGTGTTAGTTCCTGTTCCGTGTGTCAGTATCCTTCCGACACAGAGAAGATTACGCTAACTCGAATTCTAAACAAGATACTGATTAGAGATCAAAGTCACATTTTCTATTCAACCCAAAAGGAATACTCTTAAAATATTGTATTTAAACAAATTAATTACTAACGATGCGTAATAACCACAATCAAAAGCATGAAATGCGCACGATCTTGTAAGAGATATCTCACACGCCACCTGCCATTTATCCCAACCACAAATCTGGCACTCACTCATCTCGTTTATCTTTTGAACGATTTGTTTTCACTTGCAGTATCAAGCCACGCTTTTTTCATCGCAAATGCGCATGCTGGACTAATGTTGATAAGAATGTCGTTTGGAAATATTACTACGGAGAGATAACCATGGAAGTGTTTAAACACAATCTTGAGAGCCTTTTTCAACAACTAGGCTTACCGTCTGAGGGCGATGCAATATCTTCTTTCATTGCAGACCATCCCCTCAAAGAAGGCCAGGCTCTGATATCTGCCGAGTTTTGGACTATCAGTCAGCGTCAGTTTCTCGAAGAAGCACAACTCCAAGATGCGGATTGGACAGAACAAATAGACACACTCGATACCCTACTCAGAAAGTCCTGACGGGTCGAATCCTGTCAGCTTTATCATAGGCAACCTTTTCAAGGTTTATCGCTTGAGGTAACGTGAGCAAAAAATCGCTCACGTAGGAAACCAAAGATGCAAACGGACTATACCGCGGTGCTGGAGCAAGCCATCCAATCTTTAGTGGCAGATGGCAAAGAGCCTAGCGTCGCACTAATAAAATCTCGTTTAAATGGCACAGTGCCTATGCCATTGATCATCAGCGCGCTGCAACGTTGGAAGAAAAACGGCGTAGTACCAAAAATCGAAAAGGTATCTGTGAGTAAAAACTCAGAAGAACGTATTTCAGAACTAGAAATACAGGTAAACACTCTCACAGAGCGTATTGAAGCGTTAGAAAAGCGCCTGAATGCGTAGGTCAGTTGACTTTTGGTGATGATTTAGACAACGTTTTGTGACGGCTTTGTGCAAGGCTAAGGCTTCGATGTATAGCTTGTCTACATGAAATGCAGAGAACGTCGCCAAGGAAACAGCCCCTCGTTATTGGAAGTCCCAAGACAAGTTTGACACGATGCGGCAATCGTCGCATTTGAAGTGGAAAACATCATGAAGCGGTGCGTCGAGTCGCCAATCACCACCGCACTTGGGGCATTTTCGCTCCAACTCAGATTCCGCACTTTCGCCACCCACGCGATATTGGTAGTAATAGGTCGGTACTTTCGTGAGGTACTCAATACGACCTCGAATGTCCCACCCTTTTCGGAAAAGTCGGCTCTCTACATCTTGGATTTCAGCCAAGGCCGCATACTCAGCATTGAACGAACCTGCCATTTGAATTTCATCACAGGCCTGCCATTCCGTTTGCCATTTCACTACCGCTTTATGATCACCATTAAAGGTTGCAGGAAGTCTGTGCAAAGGGATGGGTAACAAGGTTTCACCACAACGAAGCGGCGAACAAGTATGCACATACGTGGTGTAAAGCACCTGCCAACTGCGCGGCACATCTTCTGCGCTGGCCTCTGAATTGATGTCGCGGCCAAGTACCTTCAATTTAGGTGAAAGCAAAGATGCTTCAGACAATTGGCGAATTTTTAACGCAACTTGTGGGCTATGAAATTTCGGATTCAAGCTGTCTTTTTCGGGGCACACTGCGCGTACATGAAATTGCCCTTCCCCCATGACCATGGGGAACTCGCGCCCCAACACCTGACCTTTGTACCTCAACGCATCCATCAGGCCATTTACGGCCAAGTCGACAGCTGAAACCGTGGTGTCATCAAAACATTCGAATGTCAGTTCTACAACATACATGTCGTTACACCTCTGGAGAGAGGCGTTGAAGGAAGGTTTCTACGTTTGGCGCAAGCACATCACGGATCTTGGTGCCAATGCGCTCTTTGATGACCTCGCCGGTGACATTACAAATGGAAATAACATCCAACTCATCATCCGTCGCAGCAATAAACACGGTTGGGTTTTGCTTCAAGCGCTTTTGCATGAGCAAGTGCCCCAACATGTTTTCTTGCAAGCGCGGTAAGTCTTCATCATTCCACACCTGAATCAGTTCAAGGCTCAAACCTTCAAATTGTGCCGTCATGTCACCGCAGTATAGGCCTGCGTAAAAAGAGATAACGTCTTCATGAAGCGAAATCCCAATGCCAGCTTCAACATTGCTAAAATCAGCGAACGCTGCACGCTGAATGGGCTGCCAAATCACCACATCATCCGTCTCTTGCACTATGCACGGCGATTCGAGGCCGAGATACGCATCGCTTTGTGGCTTTGAGCCATGTTGATCCTTCCACGCAGAGACAAAGCGCTCGCTGAATGACCAAAGCGCGTGAGTGACAGAGTGATTCATTAGCAAGATTCCTCAAGATTCAGTAAACTTTGCGCATTCTAATCGATCCGTGGCAAAACCGTATGAGCAAATATCAAGATGCAAAAGAACTTGCTGGCCTGACGCTAGGTCAGAAAACGGACTATCAGGAGCATTATGCCCCTGAGCTTTTACAACCTGTTCCACGAAGCCTTAACCGCGACGATCTCGATATGGGAGAGACGCTGCCTTTTACCGGTTACGATGTTTGGACACTTTACGAACTGTCTTGGCTTAACGCAAAAGGTTTGCCTCAAGTCGCTATCGGCGAAGTGCGCCTGCCTGCAACCAGCCCAAACTTAATTGAATCCAAATCATTCAAGCTATACCTCAATAGCTTCAACCAGACGAAATTTGAAAACTGGCAAGAAGTTGTCGACACCTTAGCCAAAGATCTGTCGGCATGTGCAGGCGAAGATGTTGATGTGACCATTCTTCCGCTAGAAGAATTCACCAACACGCCAGTGGTTGCATTTGGCGGTGAAAATATCGATGAGCAAGACATCACAATCGATGACTATGCATTCGATTCTCGCTTACTGGAAGGTGCTGCTGACGGCCCTGTGGTCAGCGAAACCCTGAACAGCAACCTTTTGAAATCAAACTGCCTGATCACGAGTCAGCCTGATTGGGGCTCGGTACGCATTGCCTATAAAGGTAAGCGTATTAACCGCGAAAAGTTGCTTCGTTATATCGTGTCTTTTCGTCGTCACAACGAGTTTCACGAGCAATGCGTTGAGCGCGTTTTCACGGATATCATGAAATACTGCCAACCAGAGTTACTCACGGTTTACGCCCGTTACACCCGTCGCGGCGGCTTAGACATCAACCCATACCGTACTAACATGGGTAAAACGCCAAGCGAGAATAACCGACTCGCTCGACAGTAACTGAACAACTGGCCTGCTGGTTCCCCCAATTCAATGTCCGCTGAATGCGTATCTTGAGGTTGCAGGAAAGACAGGCCAGATTCACTTTTAACGACAAGAAACCAACATGCGATTATTGCCAACCGCACTGCTCTTTTTTTCAATGCTGTTCAGTCTTAATGGACAGGCAAGGATGTATTCCACCCCTATTCTTTCTGAAGCAGAAGAGATGGTGGTGACAGCACCTGAACAAGCGCTAGAAATCACCGAGCGATATCTCGAGCAGCGACGTTTAGCGAAATCCACAAATCGCCCGCACAGCAATAACGAAACAGATCGTTCTATTCGCACACCATTAAATACAGTTCACGCCTACCTGATTATTGGTAAAGCGCAAAGTGCCCTGGGCAATCATGATTCTGCTTGGGACGCCCTTGCCACTGCGAGAAGCATGGTAGAAAAAAATAATTTGAAGCTTGCGGAGCTTGAACTTCTCTTCACCGAAGCCTCGGTATTGTATTATCTCGATGAAGACAAACCAGCGGCAAAAAAGGCGCTTGAAACGGTTATCAGCGAAATTGGAAAGCGTGACCCTAAACGCGTAAACACCATTGCGAACCTGAAATTTGAAGCCTTATTACTCAATGCCATCATCACGTCTGAAATCAGCAACAGTGCCGAGACGGTCATTCAATTTGATGCGGTGAAAAATGAGCTAGGCGATGTGCCCGAACTCAAGCAAAAGACACGTTACCAAATCGCGCTCGGTAACTACTTTCTAAAAGAAAAATCCTACGAACGCGCCCTGTCAGAGTTACTCAGCGCCTACTGGCTCGCCAGCGAAAATGATTTCGCGATTCAAATTGCCAGCGCCAACGTTTCTCTTACAAAGCTGTATCAACAACAAGGTGTGCTCGACAAAGCATTACAACACGCCAACCAAGCGGCTGAATTCTACGAAAGCTTTGATTTGGTTAGAGGCTTATCAGAAGCACAAACCCTACTTGCCGATATATACAGCCAACAGGGCCGATATAACTTCGCGCTGGTGCATTATTTCAATGCCCTCGACATTGAGCAGCTGCTAGAGCGAACCAAAAACATTGCTAACATCAATGTGTCTATCGCCAGTACTTACCTTAAATTACTCAGATACAAACAAGCAGAAGAGTATGTTGCGAATGCCATTGAAATCGCGGAAGAGGCAGCACTGACTCGTCCGCTAACTAAAGCCTATATTCTTCAAGGTGAACTGGCTGTTGTTACCCAAATGCCAGATGTAGCCATTGATGCGCTGAAAAAAGCCTTCGGCGGAGCGGAAATCTTGCGAGATCGGAACCTCATGCTTGAATGCCTCTCTCGTCTTTCCCGCGCTTACGAGCAAAAAGGGGAATACCAGAAAGCGCTGGAAATTCAGCGCCGGTATGACCAAATCAGTCGTCGAAGTGAAAACCGCCGACAAATTCTTGAAGCTGAATCGTTCAAAGAGCGTCAGCGTGTGATCGAGCGACAACTGCAACTTGATGATATAGCGCGTCGCCAAGGTGAAAACGTCAGTTCCTTGGTTGAGCAGAAGAAGATCAACCTCTTTCTGCTAGGAAGTTTGAGCGTCATATTACTGGTTCTCATTCTACGCCACCGCGCGGCAAACCAGCGGCTTGGCGAACTGCTGGCTTTGCGTAAAGCACTATACACTCACCCGCGCAGCGGACTTAGAAACCTGCGAATGCTCAATGACAGATTGTCGAATTCACTGGCAAAAACCAGTGCAAATTTTGAACAATGGTACTTAGGTGAAATGATCCACGAACCGCTCAACGACAAATTAAGCTTTGCCATGTTTGAAGTACCTTTCCTGAAAGTGGTGTACCTCCAGCATGGTTATCATCAAGGCTTGGAGCTGGAACGCGAATTGGGTGATTACCTCGCCTCTCAGATCTCAGATCCTGCCCGGGTTTATCACTTTTCCGATGCCATGTTTATCTACATCGAGCCTGACTCCGTCACACTCAGCGACCCAAATAAGATGGCAAACAAAATTCAATCCATGGTGGATGACTTTGTCGTTCATGCGAAGTTGGACGATGTGGATGATCGCCTTCGCATCGGCATGGCAGATTATCCTTTTTTACCCCGCGCATTTACGTCGATCAATGACAAAGAGCTCATCGATATTCTCTTGATGGCCACCAGCGCCGCGCGCCAAGCCAGTAAAGCAGAACACACAAGCCAATGGGTGCATTTAAGCGCCATTGAGTCTACACCCGCTGCATGTTTCGCCAACACCAACGTACGACAGGCCTGCTTCGATGCCATTAGTTCTGGGTTAATTAAGGTTAAAACTTCAGCAAGCGAAGGCATTAACTGGCAGACGCTTCACGAATCTGACAAAAATTAACGCCAGCTTATTGATAACCATAGTAATAAACCGTTATAGCTAGGGACTGTACCTGCAACTTTTTCAGGTATAGCATCCTGTATTCAGTGAACTTTTCACTGTGCGTCGTTTGGAGCTGTCGTCGAGTTTTATGTCCAACTTCTCATCAGATGAAGAAGTCATCACACTGAAAGAAAAGTTGCAGCATTCTCAGCTGGTGTTCCGAGATTTAGCTCTTAAATCTCGGCGTGAGGCGACGATCCTGAAAAGGTTAATCTCTCGACTGATTGCCGCTTCACAAGCTCAAGACGATCCATTGCTCCATGAACGACTGTCCCAAATTCGCCAAGATCTCGAGGCGCAAGATGATGTCAGTCGATTAATTCCTCAGCTCGCATTGGTGGAGCGAATGGTCAACCGACATACCCACAATCAGCAAAAAGCCAACGATGCCCTAGAGTGCCAATTTCAGCAAAGCGGTGAGACCCTCAAATGCTTAACAGGGCTACCCGCTCAGCTAAAGCGGGACCTTCGAAACCTACTGCAAAGTTCCGGCTCAGAGAGCAAAGGCAGTACTGAAAAAATTGTGGCACTGCTCCAGCTCTATGAACGCGCACTTAAATTGCTCTCTCTGCCAACGAACGGGTTGTCCGCGAAAGAGCTCCTGAATATTGACCGCATCTCTCAGCTTTCGAGTGAACTTCAACACCTGATCACTGAGTTAGATTTTGATGATGAAGTGGGCGATCGCCTGCTCGATATCCGCAACCGGCTATTGCTGTCACCGGATGCGCAAACCCTGCTTGAGCTTACACTCGAATCGGTTCAGCTCATTCTGGATGGCACGCGTAACGAACGAAAAGCCTCACAAGTATTCTTGTCGCAACTGAACGAAGACCTGTCAACGCTTCAGCGCCACAATGGCCGCTCAATAGATAGTTCTCAAACGCTGACCGCACAGCGCAGCACCTTTAACGAAGAACTCGCGTCATCTGTGAATGCCATTGAAACACACCTCAAAGAAGCGGAAACGTTAGAGCAAGTTCGTCCTCACCTTTCTCAGGTAGCCGTAAATCTATCGTCGCTCGTGGCAAGAAACAAAGAACTGGAAGAGCGTGAACAGCAATTGCTTGAACAGCTCAAGCACAACGACCAAAAACTGGATGCGCTTTACCAGCAAACCATGGACTACCGTCGTCGCTTGGGTGACCAAGAGCGAAAGTTGCTGCTCGATCCGCTGACCAAGGTATACAACCGCGCCGCCCTTGATGATCGCTTAGAGCATGAATACCGATGCTGGTTGCGTTATCAAACGCCGTTTTGCTTAGCCATGATTGATATCGACCACTTTAAGAGCGTAAATGATACGTACGGGCATTTAGTGGGCGATAAAGTGCTCAAGGTTGTTGCGCGCACCATTCACCAGTGCCTTCGCGATACCGACTTCATTGCGCGATTTGGTGGTGAAGAATTCGTGGTGTTACTGCCTGATGCAAAACCCGACGAGCGCGAGGACATGCTCAAAAGCGTGCGAGAAACCGTGTCCAAACTTCCCTTCAAGTTGAAGGACAGTCGCCTTACTGTGACGGTGTCTATTGGGGCTAGTATGTTCCAAGACGGCGACAGCACGGTAACGGTGCTGGAACGCGCGGATGGCGCGCTCTACAACGCAAAAAATAACGGCCGCAACAAACTGATTTGGGCATAGCAGCGGCGCTCGTCAACGCCTCTCAAGCCCTCTCCCTCTTCCTGCTTTTTTCTATTGATAACTGGATAAACTAAAACTCTATGTGTATGGTTAATTAACACACTGATTTTTATAACAATGAAAGTGTTGATTTATTAACCACCTGTAATCTTCATTGAAATAAAGCTCTTAGGGTCCCCCTCTAATACAAAGTGTGTTTTCTCTGCACAGGAGGTGACTATGATCACGCATATCAGCCCAGTCGGGGCAATGGATCTACTCTCCCAACTTGAAGTCGATAGACTCAAGGACACCGCGAAAAGCGATTTATACCGTCTGTACCGTAACTGTTCGTTAGCGGTGCTCAACTCTGGCAGCCACACCGACAGCTCCAAAGAGCTATTGGAACAATACAAAAGCTTTGATATTCGTGTTATGCGCCGCGAACGCGGTGTGAAACTCGAGCTCATCAACCCACCAGAACATGCGTTTGTTGATGGCAAAATCATTCGTGGTATTCAAGAACACATGTTCTCAGTGCTTCGAGACATCATTCACTTAAACATGCAGTTAGAACACGCCAAGGTGTTCAACCTGACCAACTCCAGTCACATCACCAATTTGATTTTTGATATTCTGCGCAATGCGAAAGCCTTGGTGCCGGGGCGCGATCCTAATTTGGTTGTTTGTTGGGGTGGCCACTCAATCAATGCCATTGAATACCAATACACGCGAGAAGTGGGAAACGAACTGGGGCTACGTGAGCTGAATGTCTGTACGGGCTGTGGACCTGGCGCGATGGAAGGCCCGATGAAAGGGGCTGCCATTGGTCACGCAAAACAGCGCGTGCCTAACAGTCGCTTCCTGGGTATGACCGAGCCATCCATCATTGCCGCAGAGCCACCAAACCCTATCGTCAATGAACTGGTGATCATGCCGGACATCGAGAAACGTTTGGAAGCATTTGTCCGTTGTGGCCACGGGATCATCATATTCCCAGGCGGCGCAGGGACGGCAGAAGAGTTGCTGTATCTGCTAGGTATTTTGATGCACCCAGACAATGCCGATCAGCCGATGCCAGTGGTGCTCACAGGGCCGAAAGAAAGCGCTGATTACTTCCGCGTGATTGATGATTTCATTCGGGATGTGATTGGTGAGCACGCCACCAAGTACTATGAGATCGTCATTGGTGATCCAGCGAAAGCTGCACGTATCATCAAGCAAGCGATGCCAGCAGTGAAGGCTCACCGCCAATCAACGGGCGATGCTTACTCGTTTAACTGGTCGCTAAAAATCGCACCTGAATTCCAGCTGCCTTTTGCACCCACACACGAAAACATGGCGAACCTCGATTTGCACATGGACCAGCGTCCTGAGCTTCTCGCATCGGCGCTACGCCAAGCATTTTCTGGCATTGTTGCTGGTAATGTGAAAGAAGAAGGCATTCGAGAAATAGAGCGCCACGGCCCATTCAAGATCAACGGCGATGCGGTGCTCATGAAGAAGATGGACAAGCTGCTGCGTGGTTTCGTTGAACAACAACGAATGAAACTTCCGGGGACGGCGTATGTTCCTTGCTATGAGATTGTCCAGGGGAATGGCAACTAATCGCAGTTGTTAACCTTTCATTTATCTCTCAAGCAATTAGAATGGCCCTATCGGGCCATTTTTCATTTAGCGGACACATCATGTCTATCCACCTTGTCATCATTGATGCAATGAACCTTATCCGCCGCGTTCACGCCGCTCAGCCCAACCCTGATGATATTGCCTCGACCGCTCAAGTCTGTTGCCGCGCATTAACCAAGATCATTCGTTCATCCGAACCCACACATATGGTCGCAGTGTTCGATCATGCAGAACAAGATCGTGGTTGGCGTGCCAAGCTCGTGCCGGAATACAAGCAAGGCCGTAAACCGATGCCTGAAGCACTACAACAAGGGTTAGATAAGATTCAAGATGCGTTTTGGGAGATGGGCATTGATTCATTGTTGTCGTCGGGTGATGAAGCTGACGACATGATCGCAACGCTCGCATTAAAAGTCGCCAGTCATAACGGTCAAGTCACGATTGTCTCGACCGACAAAGGCTACTGTCAGCTTCTCCAGCCGACATTACGCATTCGTGATTACTTTCAGCAGCGTTGGCTAGACAGCCCGTTTATCGAGAAAGAATTTTCCGTTGCGCCTCAGCAATTGACCGATTACTGGGGATTAGTCGGCATCAGCTCTAGCGGTGTCACAGGCGTACCGGGCATCGGCCCTAAATCAGCCTCCAGCTTACTCAACCAATATGGCACCCTTGATAATCTGTTTGCGGCAGACGACTTAGAGCCGAAATGGCAAAAGAAACTCGAGGGCAATCAAGAACTGGCGATCCGCTGTAAGCAAGTTGCTACCTTGAAGACCGACATCACGCTCGGGTTTAATCTGCAAGATATTCGCTTTACCGCAACATAGTTTTTTTATCAAACCCGTACGAAAAAGGGCAAGTATCATACTTGCCCTTTTGCTGTTTGCTCGACAGAACGGAATCAATTTGTGCGTCGGATATGCACAGTCACTTCATCACGATCGTGGAAAAGGTGCTTAACCTGAATATCGAATTTCACGCCGTTTTCGATCAGTAGTTTTTTCAAATTACCGATGTCTTCCGTCACTTGCTCATAACGGCGGCTCATTGGCAGCTTCAAGTTGAAAATGGTTTCTACAGCCCAACGCTCTACTAACCACTTGCCCATCAAAGGCGCGACACGATAAGGCTTTTCAATCATGTCACACACCAACCAAGTGATGTTCTTTCTTGGTGGTTCAAACTTAAAACCGTCCGCAGCATGGTATTTAACCTGCCCCGTTTCCATCAAGCTTTCCGCCATCTGGCCGTTATCCACCGCGTGGATAAACATAGAACGTTTCACCAATTGGTACGTCCAACCGCCCGGACAAGCACCTAGATCCACCGCTTTCATGCCGGGCGCCAAACGTTCATCCCACTCTTCTTTTGGAATAAAGGCATGGAAGGCTTCTTCCAGCTTCAGTGTTGAGCGGCTTGGCGCCTCTGAAGGGAATTTAAGACGATGAATACCCATGTAGTGTGGCGAGTTGTTGTTAGACGCAGAGTACCCCACGAAACAGCACCCCGGCTCTGTGAAGCACACATGCAGCACTGGCTTTTTCGCGTTTTCTTTGGATAGCAATACACCACGCTTACGCAAAGATTGACGCAATGGCACGGTAAACTTACGGCAGAACTTCAGCAGTTCTTTCGCTTGGTTTGTATCAGGCGTTTCTACGCGCACGTCACCACATTTTGGCAATTCGCCCCCCATCGCAAGGATAGGAGAAATACGGTCACCGGGGTCCAAATCGCTCAGTTGACCCACTACAGCAATCATTTGACGCGCAAAGATCAGCGAACTAAATGGAAGCTTCTGAATCAACTTTTCTGCATCGCCTTGCTGGTAACACTCAAACACTACATACCCAGAGTTTTTGATCACTCGTGGGAAGCCATACACTTCTACCTGTGTCGCTTTGTCCTGAATTTCACCCGCACACTCTTTCTCAAAGCCTTGGCGGCAATACAATAAAATCTGATTCACACGATGCCTTTAACTATGCCGTGGTAAAAATAACGCGCCATTATACCCAAATTGCCCAAAGTTGCAGGTTTACGTGACCAATGAAGCACAATCAAGTGCTGCGCCATAGCCCCCACGCCGCCAATGACCAGCCCACAAGGAAGCTTAATCCCCCGAGTGGCGTGATTGGCCATAACCATGTCCAATCCGTTAATGCGAGGCCATAAAGACTGCCGCTAAAGCACACAATACCGAGAGAAAGAAACACGCCAGAGCACGCAATACATCTGCTATCAGTTTGTTTT
>JBELME010000096.1:0-13593 GCA_042096095.1 Enterovibrio sp. | reverse complement strand
GCCGTTCTGACCGTGTTGCTAAGTACAACCAACTTATCCGTATCGAAGAAGCTCTGGGCGAACGCGCACCTTTCAACGGTCTGAAAGAAGTTAAAGGCCAAGCGTAATCGCTTTGCTCTTCATTCGGTCGGCGATAAGCTGATTAAGATATGAAAACGGCTCCCTCGGGAGCCGTTTTTTTGTGTCTGAAAGAAGGAGCGAGAAAGAGCAGGTGCGAGATGCGAGAGAGAGCGTTCAGAGCAAATGAAGTGCTGGATTCCAGGTGGAGTAGCAATCACTCTAGAAAACTCGAAACTCGAAACTCGAAACTCGAAACTCGAAACTCGAAACTCGAAACTCGCTATTTCTTCGCCAACGCCGGCAAATCCCCGCTTAACCCCAACGCACGCTTAATAAACTGCGTCTTAATGCCCGGTAGCGTCGCTGCGGCCATCAAACCAATACCACGAATCAATTTCTTCGCTGGGTTTTCACCGGCAAACAAATCTCTGAATGCCTGCATCGCAGCAATCATTTGCGCCGCTTCGGTTTTACGCCAGCGTTCAAATGCGCGTAGGTTTGCCCTCTCGCCGATGTCTTTGCCTTCATCGTGAAGGCGCAGGATCTCTTGTGCAAGTGAAGCCGCATCGAGTAAACCAAGGTTAACACCTTGGCCTGCAAGCGGGTGAATGGTATGGGCGGCATCGCCAATTAAGGCAACACGCTCAAGCACGAAGTCTCGTGCATAACGCATTTTTAGCGGGAAGGCTGCGCGTTTACCTTCAACAGAGCAAAGGCCGAGTTTTAGATCAAACGCTGCACTGAGTGCTTTGTTGAACTCTTCGTCTGACAGATTGCAGCGCGTATCTGCAAGCTCTGGTGATTGAGACCATACGATAGAGCAAAGGTGTGGGTCTGAGAGCGGCAAGAAGGCCAATGGGCCATCGGGTGTGAAGATTTGACGTGCGACGCCACCATGAGGCTCTGCAGTGCGAATATTGGCAACGAGTGCATTGTGCCCATAATCCCAATGCGTGAGTGGGATGGAAAGCTGGTTGCGTACCCAAGAGTTTGCACCATCGGCACCCACCACCAATTTGGCGGTGATGGCGTTGCCTGAATCTAGGGTCAACCACGCTTCGGTTTCACCGAACATCATGCTGGCGCATTTGTCGGGGCAAAAGAGCGTCACATTGTGCTGCTGTTTGACTTTATCGAGCAGCGCGAGCTGGATGACGCGGTTTTCGACGATATAACCAAGGTTGGGTTGCCCCAAATCCATGGCGTCAAATTCGATGGACGCAAAGCTGTCTTGCTCCCACACGGACATTTTTTGATACGGGCTATTGCGACGGTTAAGAACGCCGTTCCACGCCCCAATGCTTTTCAAAATGCTTTCGCTTGCACGGCTGAGTGCGGACACACGAAGGTCGGGCAAGGTGTCGAAATCTGTATTTGGCTCATTCCCTTCAATGACCGCAATGCGTAAATCGCTGTCTTCCAACGCGGCTGCAAGCGTGAGTCCCACCATGCCGCCACCAATGATTGCGATATCAACGTTCGTCATTTTCATTATCGTTCTACTAATCCCATCGCGCGTTGCAGTAAAGGCGCTTTTAATCCGTGGAATACAGACATACTGGCTAACCCGAGATTTCGACCAAGCGCGAGTGTTGCTGATGTGTTTGAAAAACCGTGTACCAAGCCGGATGTCATCGCAACCGTGCTGTCCCGATCCGTTGTTCTTCGGCGTTGGTAACGGAGCAAGGTGCTGATGTCACCGCAATCTTCGCCGCCTTGGAATGCCGTGGTGATTTCTTCTGCCAATGACACCACATCACGCAGACCAAGGTTAAAACCTTGTCCGGCAATCGGGTGCAGCGTTTGAGCAGCGTTACCCACAACGGCAACACGATGACTAACGAGCTTGGTTGATTGACGCAAAATTAAGGGGTACATGTTGCGTTGACCGACATGAAGCAGATGACCCAGTCGCCAGCCAAACGCGCGCTGCAGGGCATCAAGGAACGCTTTATCGCCAAGGGCCAATAAACCCGGGGCGTCTTCCGGTGGGACACACCAAACGAGTGAACTGCGCCCTTCTGACATGGGTAACAACGCAAGCGGGCCTGATTGAGTGAAACGCTCAAAGGCACGGCCTTGATGCGGCAGGGTTGTGGTGACATTCGCAATCAGCGCAACTTGGTGGAAGTCATGCTCGTGGCGTTCTATACCCACCATGTCGCAACAAGAAGATGTTGCCCCGTCAGCGGCCACCAGCAGTTTTGTATGCAGTGTTTGACCATCGTTTAAGGTCAGTGTTACGCCTTCTTGTGCGCGCTCAATTGTCGAGACCATGGCAGGGCAGAACAGGGTGACACCTTTTGCGTCTTCTAAGGCGCGGTGAAATACACGTCCTGCATCGGCCAATTCAATGACATTGCCAAGGAAGGGGAGGCCTTCTTTATCGGCATGCATTTCCGTTAAGCCAAAATGACCTTGGTCGGAGACGTGAATGTTCTTAATGGGCGTCGCAAATGGAGAAAGGGTGTGCCAAATGCCGATGCGTTCGAGCAAGTCGCAACTGCCGTAAGACAGCGCAATACTTCGGGCATCGTAGCCGGGATGTGCAGTGTCTGGAATGGCGGCTTCGATCACCACCACGGACAAGCCAGCTTGCGTGTAGTGTTCAATGGCAAGTGCAAGTGTTGCCCCCGCCATGGCGCCACCCACGATGACAACATCAACATTCGATGTTGTATTGGATGTATCTTTTGACGCAGATGTTGTCGGCGAACTGGCATCCATTCCTAGGTGTTCTCCATCCTAAAAAGCGTGAAATTAATGAAGCGTTGGTTTGCTGTCTTCGTCGTTACTCGACTTTAGGCCTAATTCTGCGTGCAATGTCATGGCGCAAACGCGTACGTGTTCGATCACTTGTTCGAACAGCAATGCTTGTTCTTCCATGTCATCGTCTTCATCGATGCCAAGTTGAGCGATTTCAGTCAAATCTGCCAGCACTTCTTTGCCATCTTCAGACAACGCACCAGACTTTACGCCAACCACACCGATACCGGCGATAAATGCGCTGACCCACTCCGTTAGGGCGTCACCACGATCAAGCAGATTTTCGTTGTCAGCAGGCAGTAGCAATTCAAAATCCAAGTCTTCGCCTGTCAATTGCTCAGAGGCTAGTTGTACACAAGATGCTGCCAATTCTTTTGATTGAATTGGCCAGCCTTGGCCGTCATTGGTGTAGTCATACAGCATGGGTGCCCAATTCCCGAGCGCAGGATCTAAACCACCACACAGCATGCCAGAAAGAAGGCCATGCATTTCTGCTGGGGTTACCGCTAAGCTGTCGGATGACAACGTTGCTGTGATAGTGCTGTATTCGGGTAAAGTTACTTGGGTCACGTTGGGTCACCTTGAATGCCATTAATTCTCTGCTGTATGCTACCACTTCCCCGAATGTCGAAGAACATCTCGCAATAAAAAGTCGCTCACATGCTGATTTATTTATAATACAGGGGATGGAATTGCTCTGATTTTCATCACATTGACGACTTTTCGACTGTTCAGTGCGTCGAGTGGCAATCAACAATAGGATAGACTTGAAGTTTACCCTGCCATTTCCTATAGTTTGCGCCCGTGACGTCAGGGCGCGACATCGCGCTTTGAAGGGAGCTCAAAAAAAGATTATGACTACGCAGGCTGTTGAAATTCAAATTCTTGGAAAAACCATGCGGGTGAATTGCCCGGCAGGTCAGGAGCAGTCTCTTACTGAGGCAGCAAATGACTTTGATCAGCGGTTGCATGAATTGTCTGAGCGCACTAAAGTAACGAATACGGAGCAACTGCTCACCATCGCCGCTTTGAACATTTGCTATGAACTTCGTGAAGAACGAAAGAAAAGCGTAAGCGATACAAGCGAAATGGAACAGCGTATCATGCTGTTGCAACAAACGATTGAAGAGGCGTTGTTGAAACACAGCGCGTCGAAAGCCTAAGGGCTTCACCCGTTTGACCCTGGAGTGTACGTCAGTGGATCTATGTCCCTGAGCCGATAAGCAAATTTAAGGATGTGTCGTTATTGGGCTATTGAGCAAGCTCGGCTCGTACCGAGAAGCCTACGGTCTGTTCTTCATATCCGCCTTGAACCGCAGGGTTCAAGGGCTGTCGATCCCCAACGGCACTCCGGGGCCATCCCTTCAACCATTATCTCGCTTTACGGCAAGGACAGCCGATGCAAGAGACTTCCCCCTCGATGATTCAACGCGCCGCGTTGAGAAAATCTACCCGTGCCAAACGACAAGCATTATCCCAATACCAACAACAACACGCTGCTGCCGATCTTCTCACGCACTTCAAATCGGTTGATGACATTCAGCGCGCGCGTACAATCTCGCTCTATTTGTCCGTTGATGGTGAATTAGACACGACGCCGCTGATAGAGCATTGCTGGTCGTTGAATAAAGATGTGTACTTGCCTGTTATTCACCCGTTCAGCAAAGGCAACCTCCTGTTTCTTCACTACCACCCCAAGTCAGCGCTTGTGCCTAATCGCTTTGGTATTTTAGAGCCGAAGCTCGACGTGCGGGATGTGCTGCCTGCTCATCGGCTTGATGTGATTTGCACACCGCTAGTGGCGTTCGATGAAACAGGCCAGCGTTTGGGCATGGGCGGCGGTTACTACGACAGAACGTTAGCCCCTTGGTTTAATGCACAGCAGGGGGCGAAGCCCATAGGTCTTGCGCATGATTGCCAGCAGGTCGATGCGTTGCCCGTTGAAGCGTGGGACGTGCCGCTACCTCAAATCCTGACACCATCCCGCGTTTGGACATGGTGATGTTTGTTCATCATTTCTGTCACGTTTTAACCGCTGACTAGAACGGGATCTCGCACTGGAAAAAGCTGCGCGCGTTGCGTCTCGATCTGTATAATCATCGGCATATTTCCCCTACGAATCCAAATTAGCAGGAGACTCTCATGAATCAGGATGAAATGAAAAAAGCGGCTGGCTGGGCTGCATTGGAATATGTCACTAAAGACAGCATCGTAGGTGTTGGTACTGGCTCAACCGTTAATCACTTCATCGATGCGTTAGAGACAATGAAAGATCAAATCAAAGGTGCAGTATCGAGCTCTGTGGCGTCGACAGAACGTCTTGAGAAAATCGGTATTCCTGTGTTTGATGCGAACGAAGTGGCGTACTTGGATATCTATGTTGATGGTGCGGATGAAATCAATCCGAGCAACGACATGATCAAAGGGGGTGGCGCAGCGTTAACCCGTGAAAAAATTGTCGCGGCAATCTCTAAGCAATTTATTTGCATCATTGATGATTCAAAGAAAGTCGATGTGCTTGGCAGCTTCCCTCTGCCCGTTGAAGTGATCCCAATGGCACGTTCATACGTGGGTCGTGAGTTGGTAAAACTGGGTGGCGATCCTTGCTACCGCGAAGGTTGCATCACAGATAACGGCAATATTATCCTTGATGTTCATAACCTTGAAATCACCGATGCGAAAGCCCTAGAAGACAAGATTAATGCGATTGCCGGTGTTGTTACCGTGGGTCTCTTTGCAAACCGTGGTGCAGACGTTGTGCTTGAAGGCACACCGAACGGTGTTGTTAAAAGCTAAAAATGCTTTAGCTCGCAAGCCTTTAGCTACCCACTTTTTTTGATGGATTAGCCAAACGTTTGCGTCTATGTAACTCAATAAGTTAGCGGTACTATTTCAGTACCGTTTTTTTTCGCCTATATGACGTAATATTCTTACCCTTTCTGAACACTTTTTGTTACCTTAGTCACTAATTAATGCCATCTGGATGGCGAAAACCGATTTTCTAGTTCTGGTTTTGTTTTTAAGGATGAGATTTCCCATGGCTAAAGTGTCACTTGAAAAAGACAAAATAAAGATCCTTCTCCTTGAAGGTGTTCACCCATCTGCTCTAGAAGTGCTTCAAAGCGCTGGTTACAGCAACATTGAGTACCACAAAGGCTCCCTTTCTGGCGAAGAGCTCGAAAAAGCCATTGAAGATGCACACTTTGTGGGCATTCGCTCCCGCACTCAGCTGACTGAAGACGTTTTCCAAAAAGCCAAGAAGCTGATTGCTGTTGGTTGTTTCTGCATCGGTACGAACCAAGTAGACCTTAATGCTGCAGCGAAGCGTGGTATTCCTGTCTTTAACGCCCCATTTTCTAATACACGTAGCGTTGCAGAGTTAGTGTTGGGTGAAATTCTTCTGCTGCTTCGTGGCATTCCAGCTAAAAACGCAGCGGCGCACCGTGGCGATTGGATTAAATCAGCTGATCGTTCATTCGAAGCGCGTGGTAAAAACCTTGGCATCATCGGTTACGGTCACATTGGTACGCAATTGGGTATCTTGGCTGAAAACCTCGGTATGCGTGTTTTCTTCTATGACATTGAAAATAAACTGACGTTGGGCAATGCAACTCAAGTGGCTTCGATGTCAGAACTGCTGAACAAGAGTGATGTCATTACCCTGCACGTGCCTGAGACTGATTCAACACAAGACATGATGGGCAGTGAAGAGTTTGCTCGCATGAAGCCTGGCGCTATTTTCATTAACGCAGCGCGTGGCACTGTGGTTGATATTGATGCACTGTGTGGTGCGCTTGAAAGCGGTCACATTGGTGGTGCGGCAGTGGATGTATTCCCAACCGAACCTAAAACCAACAGCGACCCGTTTGAGTCGCCGCTGCAAGCATATGACAACGTGATCCTTACGCCGCACATTGGTGGTTCTACGCATGAAGCGCAGGAAAACATCGGTATTGAAGTGATCGGCAAGATGGTGAAGTACTCAGACAATGGTTCAACGCTGTCTTCAGTTAACTTCCCTGAGGTGTCACTACCTGAGCACTCTGGTACGTCTCGTTTGCTTCATATCCACGAAAACAGACCAGGCATCCTGACAAAGATCAACACCATCTTTGCAGAGGAAGGCATCAACATCGCTGGTCAGTACCTGCAAACCAATGCTGAATACGGTTATGTTGTGATTGACGTCGAAACTGAGCATTCAGAGAAGGCGCTTAAGAAGCTGAAAGCGATCGAAGGCACCCTTCGTTCACGTATTCTTCACTGATTCACTTGTTTGTTCCCCCAACAAACAGTCCAAAGGCCGCGAAAGCGGCCTTTTTTCTGTGTTGAATTTGCGCACACTGTTTGTTGCGCTGTGTTACTCGCCTAGCGCAAACACTACTTCAACGCGATCACGAATGGTGATTTCAGTGTCCATGTATGACGCATTGGCGCTTTCTGCGTTAGCCATACGCATGGTGACAGGACAGGAAGGGCTCTGATCCATGTAACGAATTTCCCACACCCCGTTCAGGGTTTCACCGAACCCAGACGCGAGTGATTCTGCTTTGGCTTTCGCATCTTTGATGGCGGCCATGCGGGCTTTTTCTTTCAGTTCCGCTTCTTTACTTGATGAGAATGAAATGCCATTTACACGGTTAACGCCGTCGCTCAGTGCACCATCAAGAATGCTGTTTAGCTTTGTCAGCTCTGAAATCGTGACTGCGACGTTACGGCTTGCACGGTAGCCTGTCAGCTTTGGCTCGCCGTTTTTCGGGTAACTGTATTGTGGCTGCAGAGACAAATTAGCGCTTTCAACGTCTTTCTTATCGATCCCCATTTTATCGAGGCGTTCAAGCAATGCTGTGACGGCGTCGTCCGATGCTTTTTTCGCCGCTTTTGCTGATGTGCGAGTGAGCGTTACAGCAACCTGAATGTTTGCAGTATCTGGGGTGACGACAACTTCGCCAATCCCGACGGTTTCTAAATGCGGAAACTCAGGTGTTGCAGCTGAAGCGAAATAAGAAGAAAGCGCAACAGTGGCGCCAATCAGTGTAGCAATCAGATGCTTTTTCATTGAAATGCTTCCATTAAGTGATGAGTCAGCGGTATGACCACGTCTCTCGTTAAAATATCCCGATGATGATAAAAGATATTGGCGTTTGCACATTATGCCAGCACGTTGCGTGCATAACGTAGACAGGCTTCCGTCATTTCTGCCAGTACGCCACTCTCGGTTGTAAAATGGTGCCAGTAAAGTTGACGAGTGACGCCATCTCCAGGACATAAATCAATAAGCTCGCCAGCACGTAATTCCTGCTCAATTTGAAGCCGCGGAATCAAACAATAGGCGACGCCAAGCTTAGCCATTTTTACAAATGCTTCAGAGGACCGAACCATATGGCTTCGCCAACCAACGGTTGGCAGGTTAAAGCGCTCTGAAACGAACAGTGTGTGCATATCATCGAGGCGATCGAACACCACTGCTGGGGCTTTGCTCACGGTTTCAGCATTCATGCCATTGGGGAAAAAGCGTGCTTTGAATGCAGGTGTGGAGACGCACAAGTACTCCATGTTGCCGAGGCATTGTGCAGAACATCCATGCAGAGGGTTCGGTTCGGTGCTAATGGCGACCACAGCTTCCCCCGACCGAATACGGTTCAAGCTTCGCACTTCATCATCAACAATCAAACTCAACTCAAGTGCTTGGGCATTCATTAGGGGTGTAAGCGCTGGCAATAGCCACGTCGCAAGGCTATCGGCATTGGTAGCAATGGGGACGGTGACAGCGTTGGATTGGCCTTCTGGCATGAGTTCCGGTATCAACTCTTGCTCTAGCAACTGAACGCGTTGATGAAGACCAAGCAGTTTTCTTCCGATCGCTGTGGGCTGGGGCGGGTTCTCTCGGATCAATACGGGTTGTGCGACCAACTTTTCAAGTTGCTTGATGCGCTGTGACACGGCGGATTGCGTGATAAAAAGTGTGTCTGCCGCTTTTTCAAAACTGCCACTGGCGATCACGGCATCCAGCGCGGCAACCCAACGATAATCGAGTCCTTTCATTTCAGCGTCCTTGAAATATGTTAGCCATGCGGGTTAGCGATCTTATAGAAGCATGGCGGTGTGTTTATCTGTATTAGCCAATCTAATGTAGCATTAAATTTATTAGTTTTACTTACTTCCGCGCCACTCTTATCGTGTGGTTTCAATCAAGGCCGAAGTCAGAAGGATGTCGATTAATGAGCAGCACCATTATTCTCCAAGGGTTTGGCCTAGGGCTTAGCATGATCATTCCGATTGGCGCTCAAAATGCGTATGTACTTAACCAAGGCATTCGTCGACATCATCATGTTGTGACGGCCACGATTTGTTTTCTTTGCGATGCCATTCTGATTGCTTTAGGGATCTTTGGTGGCGGCGCCATGTTGGCGAGCAACGCGTTGCTGCTCAATATCGTGACTATTGGCGGCGTGGCTTTCCTCGTGACGTACGCCCTGCAATCGTTATATCGCGCTTGGAAAGGTGAGAAAGACGATATGCCAGAAGGAGATCATGTCGGTCGAAGAAGTATGATCGCTGTTGTGCTCGGTGCACTTGCGGTTACTGTTCTCAACCCGCATGTGTATCTTGATACCGTGGTGGTTTTAGGGTCGATTGGCGGTCAGTTTGAGCCTTCACAGCGTATCGCGTTTGCAATGGGGACTGTGCTCGCGTCTTTTGTTTGGTTTTATGGCATTTCTTTAGGCGCGGCGAAAATGTCGCCGGTATTGTCACGCCCGCGTGTGCGTCAGGCGATTGATATTTTGGTGGCAGCGATGATGTTGTATGTTGCATTCTTGTTGATGCAAAAATGGTTAGCGGGGTGATAAGGAATGAACCAAGAAGCGCTTAATGACATTTTTCAGCGCAACGTGTCACTCATGGAAGCGTGTGGCGTGAACTACAAGCAGTGGCAGCACGAACCTATTTTAGATTTTGATACTGATCTAAAGGTAGGGGAGAGACTAGGGTGGACGGCGGCGCCGACCAAAAGTTTATTTCTACGCTTTAAGTCTGGCGATTTTGCGCTGCTTCTAACGCACAAGAACGCGCGATTAGACACTAAGCGTGTCAAGGCGCTGATGGGGCAGCGCCCCTCCATTGCGTCTGATGATGAAATGATAGCGGCCATAGGCTGTGTGCCTGGTGCAGTATGCCCGTTTGGTCTGCCTGAAGACATTCATGTAATTTTGGATGAAAGCCTGTTGTCTTTCGATTCACTCATGTATACACCGGGGTTGCCAGAGTTCACCTTTGCGTTCCCTGCGGCCCATTTAACGGCGTTATTGGACGCGCTGCCTAATCCCATTTTGCGTTTGCCTCTGCTGGAAAGCCTATCGTCCTCAAACCGTTAGGATTCTATCTTGATAGCTATTTCTCATGCCGCGTCCCTTAGGCGCGGTGCTGATACCGATTCCTTCATCTCTTCCTATTCCCCGAACAAGATGCATGACCTCTGCACGGGGTAGACTGTCCAATTTGTTGATATCTGCATGATTGTCTTTGCCATTGCTGGTGTGAAAGAGGCGAATGTGGGATTATTGCCGACTATTATTGAAGAGTATTTCTGTATTAGCGCATCATTCGATAAACCATGTGCAGGTGACGTAGGGAGGTCAATCCAGTGCGAATGTTAACACTCAGCTTATTTGTGTTATTTGGTTGGCTTCAGTATCACCTGTGGTGGGGCAAGAACGGCATAACGGATTACCTCGAAGTCAGCGCGGTATCTGAATTGGCCATTCAAGCGAATGACAAACTTCATCAGCGCAATCAACAGATGTATGCAGAAATCGCCGATCTCAAACGCGGGCAAGAAGCGATTGAAGAGCGTGCTCGCAATGAGCTGGGAATGATCAAACCGGGAGAAACCTTCTTCCGCATCGTCAACGATTAACCCACGCCCGCCTTTACAAAAAAACGAAGAGAATCATGAATACCCCGGCCAGTGATGAAAAAGCGCGTGCGTCACACATTCCCGTATCTGACGTGGTAGCGATTGTGCCCGCCGCAGGGGTAGGAAAGCGCATGCGTGCCGCTTGCCCGAAACAATACCTCACCATTAATGACAAAACCTTGCTTGAGCACACGGTGCACTATTTGTTGGCGCACCCATCTATTTCTCAAGTGGTTGTTGCAATTGGTGCGGAAGACGAATATTTCCAAGACACGTCATTAGTGAATGATGAGCGTGTGATAGTGACAACAGGTGGCGCTGAACGTGCAGACTCAGTGCTCGCAGGGCTCAAAGCCACAAACGCAACATGGGTGATGGTGCACGACGCGGCCAGGCCGTGTGTTCGCCATGACGATATTGACGCGCTGATCCTTGCTGCTGCCGAGCACCAAGACGGTGCGCTGTTGGCGTGCCCTGTGCGCGATACCATGAAGCGTGGCAATCGCGAAAACGGTGTAGATAGCACGGTTTGCCGTGAACAGCTTTGGCACGCCTTAACGCCACAGATGTTTAAACGTGAGTCGCTGTTTACGGCGTTAGAGTCGGCGCTTGCGCGCGCGCTTGCAGTGACAGATGAAGCGTCTGCCATTGAATTTGCAGGTGGCTCACCGAAATTAGTGGTGGGGCATGCGGACAACATTAAAGTCACTCAACCTGAAGATTTAGCATTAGCCGCGTTTTTCCTAACACAACGTGCCGCTCAGGGTTGAGATAAAGAGGACAGATTATGATGCGTATTGGACACGGTTTTGACGTTCACAAGTTTGGCGGTGAAGGCCCAGTCATTATTGGCGGTGTCGCAGTGCCTTATGAGCAAGGTTTGATTGCGCATTCTGATGGTGATGTTGCGCTACATGCAGTGTGTGATGCATTGTTAGGTGCCATTGCCGCAGGCGATATTGGTCGCCATTTCCCTGATACAGACGCAGAGTGGGAAGGGGCAGATAGCCGTTTTCTGCTTCGCGACGTTTACGCAAAAGTGAAAGCGAAAGGATACATTCTCGGCAACCTTGACGTGACCATCATGGCGCAAGCGCCAAAAATGGCACCGCACATTGATGCAATGTGTGCGGCGATCGCGCAAGACCTCGAAACGGACATCAGCAATATTAATGTGAAAGCGACTACCACGGAGCGCCTTGGCTTTACTGGCCGAAAAGAAGGCATTGCTTGTGAAGCGGTAGTCATTATCCGCAAGGAACCCTATGACTGATGTAATGCATTCGCTGGCTTACCAACACGGTAAACCGACAGTGACAGGCCGTTTAAAAGCCAAACCTGAACACTTTTTTGTCAGTGAAACCCTCGACTTCACCCCAGCAGGTCACGGTGAGCACTTCTTGGTTCGCATTCGTAAAATCGGTGAAAACACCAAGTATGTGGCCAATGAATTGGCAAAAGCGTGTAGCGTGAAATCTCGCGATGTGAGCTGGGCGGGTCTTAAAGATCGCCACGCTGTTACCGAGCAATGGTTTAGCGTTCACTTGCCAGGGCAAGATGACCCTGACTTGACTGAATTTGTTGAGACCCATGAAGGCGTCGATGCCATTCTTGAAACGACGCGTCACGACAAAAAATTGCGCCCAGGTGATTTGATCGGTAACCGCTTCTCGCTAGTGATCACAGATTTTACTGGTGATGCCGCGATAGACGCGCGTCTAAGCAACATTCGCGACAAAGGTGTACCAAACTATTTTGGCAGCCAGCGATTTGGCCGTAATGGTAACAACGTTGTTTCAGCCCGTGAGTGGGGACAAGATAAATTCCGCGTCCGTGACAAAAGCAAGCGTAGCTTCTATTTGTCTGCTGCACGCTCATACATGTTTAACCAAGTGTTGTCGGCTCGTATAGAGCAAGGCATGACGCACACGCCAATGCGCGGCGATATGCTAATTGATAACACTGAACACCTTAAATTGGTGCTAGACACCGATAAGGCGACTGAGCTGCTTGAAAAAGGCCACTGGTTAATTTCAGGCCCAATGACCGGTGACAACGCGTTGCCGACAGAAGCCGATGCGCGAAAATTTGAGCAAAACATCATTGATCAGGAACCTGATTTGCTGGCGGTTATTCGCAGCAATCGCATGCGTCACGACCGCCGTGCACTGATGTTATTTCCACAAGATATGGAATGGACGTGTGAAAAAGACACGTTAACAGTCTCATTCTCATTACCTGCAGGTAGCTTTGCGACAGCAGTCATGCGAGAAGTGATTGAGGAATCAATGGATGAAGAATTCGATGCACATTCTGATCAGTAATGACGATGGCGTGTTTGCCGAAGGGATCAATGTCCTGGCTGAGGTTCTGTCACAGATCGCTACGGTGACCGTGGTAGCACCCGATCGTAACCGCTCAGGCGCGTCTAACTCGCTGACGCTTGAAAACCCGCTTCGCATGCGCGAAGTGGGTGAGCGTCGCTACGCGGTACAAGGAACACCAACCGACAGCGTGCACATTGCGCTAAACGAGTTGGTGAAAGAAGACGTCGACTTCGTGATCGCAGGCATAAACCATGGCGCGAACCTCGGTGATGACGTGCTTTATTCCGGCACTGTTGCGGCGGCGACGGAAGGCTTCTTCCTTGGTGCACCAGCGATTGCTGTTTCATTGTGTGGTTCTACGCACTTTGCTACAGCGGCTGAAGTGGTGAAGCAAGTGGTATTGGGTGACAAAACACAGCCCTTACCGCGCAACCGAATTTTGAACATTAACGTGCCTGATTGCGCGCTGAATGAACTACAAGGTTGGCAAGTCACTCGCCAAGGCGCAAGACACCGTGCTGA
>JBELME010000095.1:0-13635 GCA_042096095.1 Enterovibrio sp. | reverse complement strand
CAGCTAGATGAGAAAACATCTTTTGCTGTTGGTTATGATTGGATTGAGGGCACAGGTAAAGGTGTAGTTGCTGATTCAGATTCTAGTAGCTTGTATGCAAATGTAACTTATAAACTACACAGCAATGCTAAAGTTTATGCAGAAGTTGGTGTTGCAGATGTTGAAGTTGGCAATGCAGACGTTGATACCGATACTGGTTACGTATTAGGTATGGAAGTTAAATTCTAAGCAATAGCTCAGAATCTCAATACCATTAAGCCGCCTTACAGGCGGCTTTTTATTTTAGGAAAGATATTAATGAAATTATTTTTTGTAGGACTTTTCGCCTTATCTACTGCCGCTGGCGCCGCAGAATTATCTGCTAAAAACGGTCTTGAATTTCTAGTTGTCAATGGAAAGAGTGTGACCAAAATTGCCAATGATGGTGATAAAAAATTAGACCTCAACCCTGGTAAATATCAAATTGTTGCACGTTTTGATGAAGAGGTTAAACGGGGGGCTAAAAGTACCATATTTACATCTAAACCTTATGTTTTTGAAATTGAAATGTCTAATCAAGACTTGGTATTGACAGTCCCAAAGTTAAAGTCTGAAAGTCAGGCCGCAGCGTTTTTCAAAAAACCAAAATGGGAGATTGAGAATAAATCCAGTGGTACTGTACAGTCGATTTCTGGTGTAAGGCTTAATGGTGTTGGCTTTGGGTCTTTTAACAACATGGAAAAAGCTGTCGCGCAATATAATAGTGATAACGGCATTATATTTGAGAGCGGGGAAGCCAAGAATTTAGAAGAGGTGTTAGTCAATGTTGATGAGAAAGGTAATGTAAGTATCAAGGGTGATACCCTGACCCAACTGAAATTATGGTATACCAAAGCGTCAACCGAAGAAAAAAAAGTATTCAAACGTTGGATGATAGAACAAGATTTTTGAAAATTACCTTAGGCTAGGGAAAGCATCATGAAAAGCTGGATTGTAGCAACACTTTTATTTACATTGGCTGGTTGTCAAAATACATTGAAAATTCCTGAATCAGACTATCAGGGACAAGTCCCAGATAGTTTAAATGAACGTCTTTTAGCATTAAATGAAGAGCCTACTCAGTCAGCTAGAGGCGTCACAATTCGTTTTATCTATGAAGAAGACAAAGCGCTCTTGACTATTTCTCGTAAATTAAGGAGTAACCGCTGGTACTGGAATATGAACAAAAGCGATGTCGCTGACGATATTAAAGCGTACACCTGTGAGCAATTTGGTGATGCTATTAATCAAGGACTCGGTGTTCGAAATTGGTATGTTGGTGGTTTTGTTACTGACACAATTTCTGCCGGTGACTGCGATTAAATTTTGGTACAGCCCCTAGTCGCTAGGGGCGAGTTCATGATAGTAGTGGTTACGTGTTCGGCATTCAAAACAACGAGGCTCTGCGGGATCGTTCAGTAAGTCGCTTATCGATATTGGCTCTTCGCAATCAGCGCAGTAGCCAAACAATCCCGTGTGAATAGCACATAAGGCGGCGTCGATACGCTCAAGCCTAAAGCCATCATCATGGAGATCGTCGCTTTCTCTGCGACATAGCTTAATCAGGTGTGCAGTCGGCACGCTGGAAACATCTTGGCCTGTTAACCTTATCAGCGCATCTTCTAATCGACTACGAACCACTTCCTTCTCGTTCATCAGGTTTTTCTGTAGCTGTGCTACCTTTTCTATATCAAGCATGGTTTTGTCTTCGTGCGCCTCAAGTATCCGTATTAGTCTATTTCGAATTCGTATACAGGCTCTGACTTATATCAATTCCAGTGAATAAACCCTGAAAATTGTCGGTATTTAGGGGGCGTTGAAACGGGTATATTGACAAACCACCTAAAGGCGTACAGGAAAAGAAGGACATAATCATGGATGCCAACTACAAAGACCCTTTTAGTTTTGCCCACTTTCTAGGATTGATAGCGGTCATTCTCTTGCCCACGTTGCCAGCGACACTCACGTGGATAAAAATGCTAAGCAGCTAGGTTAGGAGAGAAGAGTGGGGAATTCGCTTAAGCGGGTAGTATTGATTACGCTGGGTTGGCTATGTGTCGTCTTGGGGGTTATCGGTATTTTTCTCCCTCTTCTACCTACAACACCGTTTATCCTTCTTGCCAGTGCGTGCTTCATGCGCGGCTCTCCCGCCATTGCTAAATGGCTGCATCAGCACCCCAAGTTTGGCCCGATTTTGTATCAATGGCACCATCACCGCGCGATTGACCGCCGGGTGAAGCGTCGAGCTAATGTCTGCATTGTATTAAGTTTCACGTTCTCAATCTTTGTGATACCAGAAACATGGCAGAAAATCATGCTGATAAGCATGGCTACGGTACTTTTAATTTGGTTTAACC
Organism: Enterovibrio sp.; assembly: GCA_042096095.1. Classification (GTDB taxonomy): domain Bacteria; phylum Pseudomonadota; class Gammaproteobacteria; order Enterobacterales; family Vibrionaceae; genus Enterovibrio. Next base: position 11,260 of record JBELME010000095.1, on the reverse strand, counting down.
GTTTGCCTGAAGCCGAAGCAGTTGCCCACACCCCTGAAAATACATAACATGGCAGCAGAGCAAACCTAAGGGACATTGTTGTGTGTGCCAATACGCCGCATGAATACTGTCTCAGTCCTCCCTATATTGTTGGAAACCACATTGAGTGGTGAATCATTATGAGCCAAGACAAAATCGCATTTATCAAAGACAACATCAAATCTGTTCCTGACTACCCAAAACCAGGCATTATTTTCCGTGACATCACCAGTTTGATGGAAAACGCGGAAGCGTATCAGGCAACGATTGGGATGCTAGTGGAAAAGTACCGAGATCAAGGCTTTACTAAGATTGTGGGTACAGAGTCTCGTGGTTTCCTTTTTGGCGCGCCACTTGCGCTTGAATTAGGTGTGGGTTTCGTACCTGTTCGTAAGCCAGGAAAACTGCCTCGCGAAGTGATCAGCGAAAGCTATGCACTGGAGTACGGCGAAGACACGTTAGAGATTCATGTCGACGCGATTGTTGAAGGTGATAAAGTGTTGATGGTTGACGATTTACTCGCAACCGGCGGTACGATTGAAGCGACCACCAAGCTGATTCGCCGGCTGGGCGGTGATGTGGCACATGCTGCGTTTATCATCAATCTACCTGAAATCGGTGGTGAGACTCGACTGCAATCACTTGGCTTAGAGGTTTATAGCCTGTGTGAATTTGAAGGTCACTAAGTTTCAAACGTCGTGAGCGAAAGAGCGTGATTCGTGAGATCGCGCTCTTTTTGTCTCTGTGCTAGGATGGCGGTAATATATGAAAAGATTTTATAACCTATGAGTTATCAGGTACTAGCCCGCAAATGGCGTCCGCATCAATTTAAAGATGTGGTGGGTCAATCGCATGTTTTAACTGCGTTAGCCAATGCCTTAGATCACAATCGCCTCCACCATGCTTACCTCTTTAGCGGTACACGCGGTGTAGGTAAAACGACGATTGCCCGCATTTTCGCAAAAGGTCTGAATTGCGAACAAGGTGTCACATCCACACCCTGTGGTGTTTGTTCTACCTGCCAAGAAATCGATCAAGGTCGATTTGTCGACTTGCTTGAAATCGATGCGGCATCGCGTACAAAAGTCGAAGACACAAGGGATCTTCTTGATAACGTCCAATACAAACCAGCGCGTGGACGTTACAAAGTTTACCTTATTGACGAAGTCCACATGCTGTCTCGTCATAGCTTCAATGCGCTCCTTAAAACGCTTGAAGAGCCGCCTGAATACGTCAAATTCCTGCTCGCGACAACTGATCCACAGAAGCTGCCCGTCACTATTCTTTCTCGATGCCTTCAATTCCATTTGAAGCACTTGGATACGACCCAGATCAAGCTTCAGTTAGACCGCGTGCTGACGGAAGAGACTGTCGCTTCTGAGCCTCGTGCGCTTTTTTTGATTGCAAGGGCGGCTGAAGGCAGTATGCGTGACGCCCTCTCTCTGACCGACCAAGCAATAGCGCTTGGAAATGGCGCAGTGAACGAAGCACAAGTAACAGAAATGCTAGGTACGTTGAGTACTGACCAAGCCCTGTTGCTGCTGGAAACCCTTTCAAGCGGTGATGCGAACTTGGTTATGCAATGCTTGACTCAGCTTGCCGACGTTGGCGTTGAGTGGGATGGCTTACTCAAAGAAATTGCGAGCCAGTTACACCGTGTCGCGATGGCACAAGCGTTGCCAGAATCTGTGGATACGTCATCACCTGACGCAGAACGTGTGACAATGTTGTCTCACGCGCTCACGCCTCAAGATACGCAGTTGTTCTACCAAATCGTGCTACAAGGCCGACAAGATCTGCCTTACGCCCCTGATGGGCGAGCAGGGTTAGAGATGGTGCTACTGAGAATGCTTGCGTTTAGACCCGTGACCTCGACGCATTTCGAGCCAGAAGCCATTTCTGTGCCGTCTACAGAGCCGAGCCAACGAGTTGCCGCATCGCCATCGCAAGCAGCGCCTAGTGCGCAGGTCGCCCCCGTTCAGGATAGAATCGCGTCTTTAAAAGCGCAGGTTGCATCAAGTCGCGCACAGCCGCCAATACAACCTCAAACGGCCCCAACGCCTGCTCAGCCAGCAATGTCGGTAATGCCTGAAAGTGCACCAAACAATCAGTCTCCAAATGCGTATACGCCAGCGAGCACCCCTGCAGGCAATGCAGAGCCACAAGCGCCGATTCAACCGCACACTGCAGATGTAGATCCTCAACTGTCATCGCACATGGCAGCGATGGAGCAAGATGCGCAGCGTGAATATGACGATGATGGCCGTGATGACAATGCATCATCACCGAGGCAGCAAACGCCAAGTCATGCTTTTACACCGCAAGGGCAGCAGCCTTCAGCCCCGAGTGAGCGTCCGTCTTCTGCGGGCGATTTGCTCGCGGCGAGAAACATGCTGCGTAGCAGAGCCCGTCAACAGGAGGGGCAGCCGCCAAAAAAGGGTAGTCCGGCATCTGCCGGTCGTGAATCCTTGTCGGTGTTAGACAGGATCGCTGCAAAGCATAAGCCTGCGGATCCTGCTTCGTTTCAGCAACTCACTACACCAGGTGCTACGCCGGAAAAAAGTGATGACGCCTATCGTTGGCAGCCGACAAAAATCGACGCGACAACGCCAGCCATTGTTGTCACGCCAGAGAACATCAAGAAGGCGTTACTTCATGACCGAACGCCTGAAATGCGGAAAAAGCTCGAGCAAGAATCCATCGAGCAAGATGAGTGGTGCCGTATCGCCAATGCATTAGACGTTCCTCGTCTGGTGAAGCAAATGGCATTGAATGCATCCATGAAGAAAGAGCGGAGCGATGTTGTGTTAACCCTTCGATCTGAACAAGCTCACTTGAACAAAGATAAAGCGCAAACGCTACTTGCTGATGGGCTGAGTCAATTAATCGGCTCTCCAATCAATTTAACGATTGAGCTAGGAGAGCAAGGGGTTACACCGCTAGAATGGCGAGATAAACTCTATACAGAAAAACTCACTCAAGCGGGTCAAAGCTTGAGTGATGATCCTAATGTTCGCTTTATCTGTCAGCGTTTTTCTGCTGAGCTAGATGAAGAAAGCATTCGACCAATATAACCACCCAAGCTAAAAGAGAGAGAATTATGTTTGGTAAAGGCGGAATGGGTAACCTGATGAAGCAAGCGCAGCAGATGCAAGAGCGCATGCAAAAAATGCAGGAAGAAATTGCAAACATGGAAGTCACTGGTGAAGCCGGGGCTGGCCTTGTTAAAGTCACCATCACAGGCAGCCACAGTGTGCGTCGTGTCGATATCGACGACAGCCTAATGGAAGATGACAAAGACATGCTTGAAGACTTGGTTGCAGCTGCATTTAACGATGCTGCACGCCGTGTTGAAGAAGCGCAAAAAGAGAAAATGGGCGACGTCACTGGCGGCATGCAAATGCCTCCTGGCTTCAAAATGCCATTCTAACGACGACGTTTATTCATTATGCGTACAAGCCAATTGCTTGAACAGTTGATGGAATCCCTGCGTTGCTTGCCTGGGGTCGGTCCCAAGTCAGCACAGCGCATGGCGTTTCATTTATTGCAGAGAAATCGTCAAGGCGGCATCAAGCTGTCTGAGGCGCTAGAATCTGCAATGACAGACATTGGCCACTGCGAGAAATGCCGTACGTTTACCGAAGAAGACGTTTGTGCAATCTGTGCCAATCCTCGTCGCCAAGAGAACGGGCAAATTTGTGTGGTAGAAAGTCCGGCAGACATTGCGGCGATTGAAGCTACTGGGCAATACTCTGGCCGCTACTTCGTGCTAATGGGGCATTTGTCGCCATTAGATGGTATAGGTCCTTCTGACATTGGCCTCGATTTGCTTGAAAAGCGCTTAGAAACTGAAACGATTTCTGAGTTGATTCTCGCAACCAACCCAACCGTAGAAGGTGAGGCCACGGCACATTACATCAGTGAGTTATGCTTAGAGCATGAAGTCATTGCAAGTCGAATTGCCCATGGCGTGCCGATGGGCGGTGAACTTGAACTTGTTGATGGAACAACGTTATCTCATTCTATTGTCGGTAGACATAGATTAGGGTGATAGCTTGAGCAGATAGACAAAAGGCCGCATATAGCGGCCTTTCTTCTTTCTTAAGCTCAAAATACGCCCAAGATCGTATTGATAAGCTGTTGTTCAACCTAGCGTCATGTTTAACCTTGGTTATAAAGAACCATTGAACCGTGGTTAAGGCTCGTTAACAGCAGTGCAGTGTTGCTTAGCACATCAATACGCCGTACTTTTTCGGCGCCCATCCGATAGAAGGTTCTGACGAGTGCTAAATCGTCTTTTGAGAATTCTGACGTGTCGCCGGTGGTCACGTCTTTCAATTCTCCCAACGTTAAGCGTAAGTATCCGCCGCTGACTTCCCACTTGCCAGATTCAGAGACCGACATAATGACTCGAATATTGTCGACTTCATTCTTGAGCACAATTTGGGTATCGCGTGAATAGGTGTTATTTGGCAAAAACACCATATTGCTATGCTGCTCGGTTGCCGTAAGACCTGTCACATTTCGATAGGTAGATTCTTCAATATAATTCACCGTGTTTGATTTCCATTCACGGGAAAGTAGCAAGTTTGACGTACGCACATCCTCGCCCAAAAACACCCAACAGCTCCCAACAAGGGTGAGGAGCAACAAAAGGAATGGACTATAGCGTTTCATCTGGTCTCTTCGGCGTGGCGTTGTGATTAGCGACATAATGAATGACTCTCCTCTTGGCTGGTGAGCAGAACATAGGTGAGGTTATCGTCAGTATCTTTGTCGAAGTGAATATAGTTCAGCGAAATTTGGTTATCTTGACCGCCGGTCACAATCACCTCGCTTAGCGAGCGAGATGCGCCGTAGTAATCCATGTATTTCATGACACATCGTTCGACCAAAGGTTGCCACTTCTCAATCCGTGCATTATTGATAGGGATATATACCGAGACGTCTTGCACGCGGAAGAACTCTTTGAAGGCTTCAGATTTGGGCGTAGAGGCAGCATAGAGGATAAGGGGCACTAAAAAGGCAAGGATCAATGCAAACCAAGAGCCAAGCGGCATCTTTGAATAGGTGTGAATATGAGCATCCATTGCTGGGTTCATTGCAGCAGCGCTTTGCATCAATGCAGGCTCATGGTTCAGTGTTTCAATGGGATTAGCTGCAGGGTTCAACGTGTCATTGTTCGATGACTGATCACTCTCAATGTCTTCTTGCGGAATAGTTGTAGGTTCCTTCACGGGCAGTGATGGAATATCAACGTCCTGATCATTGTATGCTTCCACAGAGCAAACAACCTGATAACCACGTTTCGGCACCGTTTTTACGAACATCGGGCTTTTGGTGGAATCTTTTAGGGCTCGTCGAAGCGTAGAGATGGATTGCGTCAGACTTGAATCATCGACTTCAAACCCTTGCTTGCGCCATACATAATCATGAATGCGGTGGCGTGTTACGATCGCATGTGGCTCTTCAATCAACACCATAAGAACGCGCGCTTCATTACTGCCTAGTCGGATTAGTTCGCCTGATTCATGAAGATCAATGACGGAGCTGTCACTAGGAGAAAAGACAAAGCGTTCTCCCAAAAGGTATCGGTCTGATTTGTTGAGCATTTGTTTACTTAACCTGTTGGAATTTTGGCGTGTCACAGAGGACATACACTGAATTTAAGTAAAATATGCGACGATTATACCTGAAATGAGAAAAGTACCTCAAGAAATGAAAAAATGATTTTCTAGGGTTGAAAAGCGAATCTGCGCCCTTATTAAAAGAGAGTTATTTAGACTTATTACCATTTGTTTTTGGGGTTAAAATGAGCGATCAAGCTACTCTACAAAGTAAGGAAACGCGCGGTTTCCAATCCGAAGTAAAGCAACTACTGCATTTAATGATCCACTCACTGTATTCCAACAAAGAAATCTTTCTGCGTGAGTTGATTTCTAACGCATCGGATGCGGCCGACAAATTGCGCTTTAAAGCGTTATCGAATGCAGAACTTTACGAAAATGATGGCGACCTTCGTGTTCGTCTAAGCGTCAACAAAGAAGCGGGCACGCTCACCATTGATGACAATGGTATTGGTATGACGCGCGATGAAGTGATCGACAATCTCGGTACCATCGCAAAGTCTGGAACGGCAGACTTCTTTAAGCAGCTTTCTGATGACCAAACCAAAGACAGCCAACTGATTGGTCAGTTTGGTGTGGGCTTCTACTCCGCATTTATTGTTGCAGACAAAGTGTCTGTGACAACGCGTGCTGCAGGCTCGGCGAAAACCGACGCAGTACAATGGGAATCAACCGGCGAAGGTGACTACACCATCGAGGGCATTGAAAAAGCCTCTCGTGGCACATCCATTACCCTGCATCTTCGTGAAGAGGACAAAGAATACCTTGATGACTGGCGTCTTCGTGAAGTTATCGGTAAATACTCTGATCATATCGGTATCCCCGTTGAAATTTGGGCAAATGAGCGTGACGAAGAAGGGAATGAAACTGACCAAGGTAAGTGGGAAAAAATCAACAAAGCCCAAGCACTTTGGACGCGCTCGAAATCAGATGTCACTGATGAAGAATACCAAGAGTTTTACAAACACCTGTCTAATGACTTTGTGGATCCGCTACTTTGGAGCCACAACCGCGTAGAAGGTAAGAACGATTACACTAGCCTTCTTTATGTTCCTTCTAAAGCACCATGGGACATGTTTAACCGTGACCATAAGCATGGTTTGAAATTGTATGTGCAACGCGTATTCATTATGGATGATGCGTCTCAATTCATGCCAAGTTACCTACGATTTGTTCGTGGTTTGATAGATTCTAATGATCTTCCGCTGAATGTATCTCGCGAAATTTTGCAAGACAATAAAGTGACTCAAACGTTACGTAACGCATGCACAAAACGTGTGCTGACCATGCTTGAACGTTTAGCAAAAAATGATGCCGATAAATACCAAGCCTTCTGGAAAGAATTTGGTTTGGTACTAAAGGAAGGTCCAGCTGAAGATTTTGGTAACCGAGAGAAAATTGCTGGGTTACTGCGCTTTGCATCTACGCAAACTGACAACAGTGAGCAATCGGTATCACTGGAAGATTACGTTTCGCGCATGAAAGAAGAGCAAGACAAGATCTTCTATTTGACTGCGGACAGCTACCAAGCGGCGAAAAACAGCCCACACCTTGAGCAATTCAAAGCAAAAGGCATCGAAGTTATATTGATGTATGAGCGCATTGATGAATGGTTGATGGGTTACCTGCCAGAGTTTGATGGCAAGCAGTTCCAGGCAATAACGAAAGCGGATTTGGATCTGAGCAAATTTGAAGACGACAACGAAAAAGAGAAACGCGAAGAGACGCAAAAAGCGTTTGAATCTGTCGTTGAGCGTACCAAAGCTTACTTAGGTGATCGCGTCAAAGAGGTTCGTACCACGTTCAAACTATCTGGTACGCCAGCAGTTGTCGTTACGGATGAATTTGAGATGGGCACACAGATGGCGAAGTTACTTGCAGCAGCAGGCCAGCAAGCGCCAGAAGTGAAGTACATTTTTGAATTGAACCCAGAGCATGCTCTCGTGAAGCAAATGGCAGACGAAGCAGACGAAGAAGCATTTGGTCGTTGGACTGAAATGTTGTTTGGTCAAGCAATGCTAGCTGAACGAGGCTCAATGGAAGATCCGTCACAATTCTTAACAGCAGTTAATCAATTATTGACTAAAGGCTAATGGTATCTAACCCACGGAAATGTAAATAATCTATAGCAAGCCCAGCACGATTGCTGGGCTTGCTAGCGTTTACGTAACCGTGTATGTTTCGTTTTTTTCGAAAAATCCAAGTTAAAAAAGGGGATAACAATGCGCATCATTCTTCTGGGCGCTCCAGGTGCGGGTAAAGGAACTCAAGCGCAGTTCATCATGGAAAAATATGGCATTCCGCAGATTTCCACAGGTGACATGCTGCGTGCAGCAATCAAAGCCGGTACTGAAATGGGCAAACAGGCGAAGGCAGTTATCGACGCTGGTCAGCTTGTATCGGACGACATCATTCTAGGTCTGGTAAAAGAGCGTATTGCACAAGAAGATTGTGCGAAAGGCTTCCTGCTGGATGGCTTCCCACGTACGATCCCACAGGCTGATGGCTTGAAAGAAATCGGTGTAGATGTTGATTTCGTTCTAGAATTCGACGTTGCTGACAGCGTGATCGTTGAGCGTATGAGCGGTCGTCGTGCGCACCTAGCGTCAGGTCGTACTTACCACGTTGTTTACAACCCACCAAAAGTAGAAGGTAAAGATGACGTGACCGGTGAAGACTTGGTTGTTCGTGATGACGACAAAGAAGAAACCGTGCTAGCACGTCTAGGCGTATACCACGATCAAACGTCGCCGTTGATCGCTTTCTACAAAAAAGAAGCAGAAGCAGGTAAGACGCAGTACCTAACATTCGACGGTACTAAGCAAGTGGCGGAAGTCAGTGCTGAGATCGAAAAAGCGCTAGGTTAATTCCTCGCTTTTATCTGAAAAAGGGCAGTCTACGGATTGCCTTTTTTGATCCGAAAAGCCGCCGCATCAGTAGTGGTATGCTTGCGAGTTCGTGATATTCTTTAGGCGTAACATACTGTTGAAGCAGGTTGAAATGGAAAATAAACAAAAAACTGGCGTGTTACTGGCCAATCTAGGGACACCCGATGCACCAACGGCAAAAGCAGTCAGTGCTTTCCTAAGCGAGTTTCTTCACGACCAGCGTGTGGTAGACATGACGCGTTGGCTATGGTGTCCGCTACTCCACGGTATCATTCTTCCTATACGCTCACCAAAGGTCGCAAAGCTCTATCAAAGTGTGTGGATGGAAGAAGGGTCGCCATTGATGGTGTACTCACAGCGCCAGAAAGCCGCGCTGGAAGCCACCATTGATATGCCTGTTGAACTCGGCATGACTTATGGTCAGCCAAGCATTCTTAGCGCCGTAGAATCACTTCAAGCCCAAGGGTGTGAGAGGATTCTCGTGTTGCCGCTTTATCCGCAATATTCGCGTACAACCACTGCAGCAGTGTTTGATAAGTTGGCAAAATCCCTGAAAGGTAAACCTGCTATCCCTGAATTTCGCTTTATCAATCAATATTATGATGATGCAGCGTACATTGAGGCACTTGCTCAGTCGGTGCAATTGCATTGGGATACAAATGGCAAACCTGACATGTTGGTGTGTTCTTATCACGGTATTCCTAAGCGTTATGCCGATAATGGTGATCCGTACCGTGAGCATTGCCACGGCACCACAGAACGGTTGATTGCTCGGTTGAATACAGATGTGAAAATTAAGACCACTTTCCAATCGCGATTCGGTCGTGAGGAATGGCTGCAGCCCTACACGGATAAAACCTTAGAGCAATTGCCGAAGGACGGTGTGAAGCGCGTTGATATCATCTCGCCAGCATTCTCGGTGGATTGCTTGGAAACCTTGGAAGAGATTGCCGAACAATGCCATGACAGTTTCATGGAAGCGGGTGGCGAGGCATTTCGCTTTATCCCTTGTTTGAATGACTCTCCTGCACATATCGACATGATGCGCCAACTGGTGGAGCGTCATACCCAAGGTTGGTAACGGTTTCATTGATGCTAGAATGAAGTTCTGTCGCACCAATTTGTATGGGAGATATTCCCACTTCAAATTAGTGTGATAGAATTCTCACTTTCGCCACTACTACGACGCATCGATATCATGAAATTTCCTGGCCAACGCAAATCAAAGCATTACTTTCCTGTGCATGCACGTGACCCTTTATTGGTTCAAGCGAGTGAACAACGCAAGCTAACGCGACCACATGTTATTGGTATTGATCAGACGCTGGTTGATATTGAAGCCAAGGTGAGTGACGAGTTTCTTGCTAAGTATGCATTGAGCAAAGGCCATTCTTTGGTGATTGATGACAAACGCGCAGAAGCCTTGTACCAAGAACTCAAAGAAAACAACATGATTAGCCACGAGTTTGCGGGTGGCACCATTGGTAACACGCTGCATAACTATTCAACACTGGCCGATGACAAATCGATTCTGCTTGGCGTAATGAGCCGTGACATTACGATCGGTAGTTACTCATATCGTTACCTGTGTAATACCTCTAGCCGTATGGATCTGAACTACCTTCAACCTGTTCAAGGGCCGATTGGTCGTTGTTATGCGTTGATCAGTGAAGAAGGCGAACGTACATTTGCGATCAGTGAAGGCTTGATGAACCAACTGAAGCCTGAGTCCATTCCAGAGCACATCTTTAAGAATGCATCTGCGCTCGTGCTTACCGCGTATCTTGTTCGTTGCAAAGAAGGCGATCCAATGCCTGAAGCAACCATGAAAGCCATCGAGTTTGCGAAAAAACACGACGTCCCAGTCGTCATGACCATGGGCACGAAATACGTGATCCAAAACAACCCACAATGGTGGCGTGAATTCCTCGCTGAGCACGTGTCAGTTGTGGCAATGAATGAAGAAGAAGCCGAAGCACTGACCGGTGAATCTGATCCACTGCTAGCCGCAGACAAAACCCTTGAGTGGGTAGACATGGTACTTTGCACCGCAGGTCCAGTCGGCCTTTACATGGCCGGTTACACCGAAGAAAGCGCGAAGCGCGAAACCAGCCTTCCATTACTGCCTGGCCCAATTGCAGAATTCAACATGTACGAATTCAGCCGTCCAATGATGAAGAAAGATTGCGATACCCCATCAAAGGTTTACTCGCACATCGCTCCATACATGGGTGGTCCAGAGCGCATTAAAAACACAAATGGTGCAGGCGATGGCGCGCTGTCTGCCGTGCTTCATGATATGTCTGCGAACCGTTACCACCGTGATAACGTGCCAAATTCAAGCAAGCACAGTTTCCAATACCTTACCTACAGCTCGTTCTCACAAGTGTGTAAGTACGCAAACCGCGTAAGCTACGAAGTATTGGCGCAGCACTCACCGCGTTTGTCTCGTGGCCTTCCTGAAAGGGAAGATTCGCTAGAAGAGGCTTACTGGGAACGCTAATCTCTTGGTCCTTGGCACTGATACTGCGTTAGCTGCGCTCACTCACTCCGGTCACTTAGTGAACTAAGCTCCCAGAGATTCGTTTGTTGGCAGCCTTGTCTCAGCACCAATGACGTTGAGATTACTTAGCTATAAAAAACCGCCTTATGGGCGGTTTTTCGTTTTGGGAAAGAGTTAAGCTCCCAAACCAGAATCCATTTCACTGCCTTGCCTTGCTTAAGTAC
>JBELME010000094.1:0-13648 GCA_042096095.1 Enterovibrio sp. | reverse complement strand
GACGCTCTTCCGATCTGGTGACATCAAACGTACCGCCACCTAAGTCGAACACTAGGAAACGACGCTCATGGGATTCGTGAAGGCTATATGCAAGGCAGGCGGCCGTTGGTTCATTGATCAGGCGAACCGCAATCAAATCTGCGAGTTCAGCGGCAAGGTGAACTTGCTTACGCTGCTGGTCGCTGAAATACGCGGGAACAGAAATCACCACTTCGCTGATTGTCTCGCCGAGAAACGCTTCAGCATCCGATTTTAGCGAACCAAGGATCAGTGCACAGAGTTCGGTAGGGGTATAGCGATTTTCACCCAGCTCGAAGGTTTTATTGGTACCCATGTAACGTTTGAACGCAGCCACGGTTTCCGCTGGGCGTGTGATCAAGCGGGAATGTGCTGCATCGCCCACCAAGACTTGCCCATCGTCATCAATGCTCACGACGGAAGGAGTGAGGTGTTTGCCTAACACGTTAGGAATGAGTTCGGCTTCTCCTTGCCGCCAGACAGCAATGGCACTGTTGGTTGTGCCTAAATCAATGCCGATGGCCAGTGTGTCTTTTTTGGTCATCTTTTACGTCCACTGTAAATCTTCTCATTTCGAGAGAATATCAGTTGAGCCTCACTGACGAAATGCCCTATTTCAAGACTTAAGATCCAGAGAAAGAAATGCATGAAAGCAACACATTGCGTTGCCGCAAAAGGATTGATTTTCAGTGAAACATGGGGGAATTCTCTCGTGCATTATTTAACGAAATATGGCGCTATTTTATAGAGAAATAAATAACAGTGTAAAAAATATAGACATTTGTGACTCTTATGTGAACCATTTGTATTGATAAATTTTTCGCGACTTTAAAAAAGTGATCTTATCGTCAACGATCATTCTATAACTACGTAATTATTTTGATGGTTTGATTCGCCGAATTCGATGCGTTTGGCGGTGGGATGTTAACGTAAAATTGGATTTCTTTAGGAACCCATAAATGGATGATATGAGCAAAGTAAAAAGAGACATTTTCTTTCTATCTATCAAAGAGTCGTTTATCAGTACGGTTCCTTATTTGGTACTGTCTTCGATCATCGTTCTGATAAATCGATTATTTTTGCTGACAGGGCTGGAATTCTACATTGTTGATAGTGATCTGCTAACAACCATCATGGTGTACATGAATGAATTTTTCCCGCTTATGTTAATGACATCAATTGCATATCATTTTTCTAAGCGTAACAATATAAACAATATATTTATTATTACGTTATCTTTTTCGATATTCATTACTGTTGAGTCAATCATCCACTCTACCAGCGGACGTTGGTTACTTCACGATGCTGGCGTGTCGTTTTTTGTTCTTGTTATTCCGATCTTTTCTGTCGTGCTTTTTAACTTCATTCCGAAGTTTGAAAGTAAAATGTTACTATCCAATGCGCAATTGTCGAACGTATTTTTTCACCTCAAATCATTTATCTTGATCTACTTTCTCTCTCTCTTTATGTACCTAGTATTGTTATGGTTCATTGATGTATGTACTAACTTCATTGACTTCCAACTAGATTTAGATCTCTTCACTCAAATGGTGTTGAGAACGGGACTGTCTCAATTACTTTGGTTTGTCGGCTTACACGGGCCGAATACGCTGTCGATTGTTATTCCTAACATTCACTTAGATGCGATATTTATCAACAACATATCCTACAAGGCTTTTTACGATATCTTTGTGGTATATGGAGGGTCAGGCTCGGGTCTGTCATTGATTTTGGCAGCGTTTATTTATTCAAAAGACAAGCATATTTCGAAAGTTGCGAGGCTGTCTTTTCCTTTTGCTATCTTTAATATCAACGAGATACTCGTTTATGGTCTTCCCATTGTTCTAAATCGTTTTCTCTTTCTGCCTTTTATTTTTGTGCCCATCTTGAATGTGCTTATCGCCTATTTGTACGTCGACTTTTTCGGCATCACGGTTACGACCAACGGCATCCCGTGGGTGACGCCCTTATTTGTCAATGCATTCATGGCAACTGGCGGTGATTTAGGGGCATTATTGTTGCAGTTTGCTTTGCTTCTTCTCGGTGTATTTATCTATGCGCCTTTCGTAAAAAAATACTCATTGACGCAATCTTCTTCAAATCACTTGGAACGGCTAAAGAACAACCTTGAAATGATCGAGCTTTTAGAAGCGAATGAAGGTGTGAAATCCAATCAAGCTGAGTCGAAAATAATAAAATCAAATCAAGAGGTTGAAAAAATAGTTAATTACATCAGTGCGAAGAAACTGATGGTTCACTACCAGCCCAAAGTGGATGTGGATAAACAGCGTTGTTCTTCGTTTGAAGCTCTACTGCGTATTAAGAGAGACGATGGGACAATATCTGGCCCTTTCTTTTTAGAGTCTCTCGAATTGGCAGGGCTCGCGAGCATTATCGATCTATGGGTTTGCCGAGAGGTACGCCGGCATTTTCATGTTTGGCGGCTCAGTGCATTCTCGCCCAAAATCGCGATCAATATCCATCCTGATACGCTGGTGGATAACAATGCTATTGGACAAATCATTGAAGAATTGAAAGGAATGAACGTAGAGTTTGAGATCATCGAGCGGGATTCAATCAAAGATCCAAGATCGCTCTCTAACATTCTAAGGTTGCATGACAATGGTTTTGGTATCTCCATTGATGACTTTGGCGTGGGGTATTGCTCGTTTGAATCTATCACATTCTTGCCAGTCGATACGGTTAAAATCGACAAATCTTTGATCGATGTAATTGATGGTGAGAAGGGGTTCTATATCTGCAAGAACATTTTGGAACTGTGCAATGACCTAGGTATGGACTGCGTTGCGGAAGGTGTTGAAACGGAAATTCAATATCTTAAATTGAAGCAGATGGGCTTTAAATACATCCAGGGGTATTACTTCGCGAAGGCCATGTCGTTCAAAAAAATACAGGTTTTTGAACCGAAATTTCGCCAATATGATGTCTATAAGGAGGTCAAAGAAAGCCTAGGTTAGACAAATTTTAGTGAGAAAAAGAGGCGCTTATTGCGCGCCTCTTTTTGATTTTCACGTTTACCGGATTATCCGAAAAGATAAATCCCTAACAATACCCATGCCGCGATGGCCACGGTTTCTATCACCACCATGAGGATCGGCTCATAGCCGATGGTGAAGAGTTTCTTCACTGAGGTTTTGATGCCCAATGCCGCTACCGCAGAGACTAAGCACCAAGACGACAAGCCAGACAAGGTATCTGTGACAGCGATAGGCAAAATATGTGCGCTGTTAATGGCGACACAAATACAAAAGCCGACCACGAAAAAGGGCAGCAACGGGATGTTTGATTTCTCACCGCTTTGCTCTGGGTGACTGCGGAAATACAGGGAGATTACCAGAATCACAGGAACGAGCAGAGCAACACGAAGTAGCTTGGTGATGGTGGCAAATTCACCGGCTTGTGGGGAGATGGAATACCCTGCGCCAACCACCTGTGCGACATCGTGAATTGTGCCCCCAATGAAGATGCCTGCAAGGCGATCATCAAAACCCAGTACGTTAACGAAAATAGGATAAATCACCATAGCGATGGTACTGGATGCCGTGACCGCGATGACGGTAAACAGGGTATTTCGTTCACTGTATTGGTGCTTGGGAAGCACGGCTGAGATGGCAAGTGCAGCGGAAGCGCCACAAATGGCCACTGAACCGCCTGTTAACACGCCAAATTAAATACGTCGTCCCAGTATTTTTGCGACGAGCATGCCGATGCTGATTGTCAGTGCAATCCCGCATGCGACCCAGATGAGTATTTCCCACCCGAGTGATGTCATTTCTTCCATGGTAATGCGAAGGCCAAGTAATGCGACCCCAAAACGGAGCACTTTCTTGGCGGCAAACTCAATACCGGGCTGGCATTTAGCGTCGTTCGCGAGAAAATGAAAGGCGATGCCCAATAAAAGGGCAAACAACATTTGCGGTGCGCCATAATGCGCCGAGAGAAACGTCGCGGCAGCCGCGACAGTCACAAAAAGCAGAAGGCCAGGGGCAAGGGCGCCAGTGCTCTGTCGCATTGATTGCCAGTTAGGAAGACGCTGTTGGAGTTGTGGCAGCATGAATAACGCTCCATGTTATTGGTTATTTTGATTTTTATTGGGGTCGGCTAAATCGGTTAGCTCATCCATCGTCGCGTTTGTAAGCTGCAAACCTTCTTTCAAAACGCGTTCGCGTCGAACAATGCGTTTTTCGCCAGGGAGACGTACCCCTTGTTGTTCACACATGGTGAGAAAGAGTTGTTCAAGCCGTTCACCAAAATGTGGGCCAGATAGACTTGGGTCTATGGCAATCACCGAATGGCCAATGGCAGGTGCGTCGCCGTCGGTTGAGAAAAACGACGAGGCTTCAAACGCATAGTTTGCGCCCGTTAATGTCGCTGAAAGGATTTCAACCATGAGCGCCAAGGAGGCGCCTTTTGCGTCACCAATCGGCAGCATTGAGCCTTTTACCGCTTCTTCTGGGTCAGTTGTGGGCACACCTTTGTCATTAATGGCCCAATCCTCTGGGATCAAATCGCCTCGTTTTCGCGCAAGCAGTACCTTTCCGCGCGCGACTTTACTCAAGCTCATGTCTATCACGAGCGGCGGTGCATTTTCACGTGGTACAGAAAATGCGATGGGGTTGGTGCCAAAAACAGGCTTGTAGCCCCCCCAAGGGGCGATAGCTTGCGGGCTATTGGAAAAGATCAGGGCAATGCAGCCTTGCTTAGCGATACGTTCTGCATGAAACCCTGCTTGGCCGAAATGATGAGAGCGGTACACAGTGGCGAGCGCAATACCTTGTGCTTTTGCCATTGCGGGTAACAGGCTCACCAATTTATCCATGGCCGGAAAAGCGAATCCTAACTCGGCATTGATGTGGCATACGCTGGGTTTAGGAATGTCGATTCTGGGTGTGGCGTCCCCAACAATTTTTCCGCATTTCACCTGATCGATGTAGGCAGCAAGGCGCGACAAACCATGGGCAGGTTGGCCATCTATTTCTGCTTGGATCAGGGCGTTTGCGACGGAGGAGGCGTTTACATGAGAAACACCGTGTTGCTCAAGCGATGAAATTACGAGGTTTTTTGCGTGGCTTGGGTCAACCGTTATCGTCATGACTACATCCTTTGTCCTGTCGCTGTCGCTGTCGCTGTTGCGGTGTTGGTGCTTGGGTATATGGGGTTGTCATGCTGAATCTGGCGTTCTGAGAAAAGCCTGCGCTCAACGCGGAGAAAGAGACGCCGAGTTTCCTCGGCGTAAATCTTGTTCCAAGATCTGGCGGCGTACGCTTTGATGCGTCTGGCAATAAGCATCGCCGATGGGCTTGGACACCTGTTTCTATGCGCTTCAGTCGCGTCGAGTAACTGCAGCACTTGGCGCTGTGTCGGCGCATAGAAACAGGGTTGGTTCATAAAACCACGCTAGTACTTATGCACTGCGGTATAGCTTAGTCAGCACGAATTCACGGTGACCAAGAGATTCCGCTGCTGTGTAACGGCCGTTTGCTGTGCGAAGTGTCATGTCGATCAGCGCATCACCGGCTGAATCCATGTTCAATTCGCGAGCAAGAATGCCCGATACGTCGACATCGATGTGCTCGCCCATGGTACGCACGGTACGTGGGTTAGCCGTGATCTTGATAACAGGCACAATCGGGTTACCGATAACGTTACCTTGACCCGTAGGAAAGAGGTGAACCGCGAAACCTGCTGCGGCTTGCAACGTCACACACTCTGCAGCGGCAGAAGAGGTGTCCATGAAGTACAGACCTGGACCTGCTGCTGGGCGCTCAGCTGGCGTCAACACGTCAACAAACTGCGTGTGCTTGCCAATTTTCTGGTAGTTACCAAACGCTTTTTCTTCGATGGTGGTCAAGCCGCCCAAGATGTTGCCTTTGGTAGGCTGGCTGTCAGACAAGTCAGAGGTTTTGTGTGGTTCGATAACCTCGTCCATGTAGGCTTGCCATGTGTTCAAGAACTTCTCACCAATCTCTGGAGAAACAGCACGGGTCGCACAAATTTGCTCTGCGCCCGTTAGCTCTGAGGTTTCACCGAAACACAGGGTCGCGCCTTGTGCTGACAGTTTGTCACACAGGTTACCCACGGTTGGGTTAGCAGCTAGGCCAGATGTGGTATCAGACTCACCACACTTCATTGAAATCCATAGCTCGCTCACATCGCACTCTTCACGTGTGATTTCACTGGCTGCTTGTACGTACTCTTTTGCAACGCGAGAAGCCGATGCAATGGTGTTGATATCGCCGTTTTGCTCGATAGCAAAACCTTGAACAGGCTTACCTGATGCAGCGATACCTTCAACAACGCGCGCTGTCCACTCAGGTTCAATACCGATAACAACCACAGACGCCACGTTCGGGTTACAACCCGTACCAATCAAGGTGCGGAAGTGAAGCTCGAGATCTTCACCAAACTGAAGGCGACCGTATGGGTGAGGAATAGCCAGTGTGCCTTTAATGTTGTTAGCAACGGCTTCACATGCCGCATTCGACAAGTCATCCAATGGCAAAATGATCACATGGTTACGTACACCAACACGTCCATTCTCGCGGCGATAGCCCATAAATTTATAGTTGCTCATGGCTTACCACCTCTTCGTTTTAACATTTTGAACGTGAACATGTCCGCCTTTGGCGATGTCCGCGATTGCTTTACCGATGTCGTTGTCGTATTTCAGGATGGTGTCGCCATCCTTAATATCATTGAGTGCAACCTTGTGGCCCAGTGGGATTGCATCGAGTGCAAGAACTTCGATGGTTGCATCCGTGTCCATCACCCATCCAACAAGCGTTTGGCCAGCTTCTAAGCCCTCAACCACAATCACTCCGACGGAGTCGGTCGAATCGTGGACGAGAAAATCTGGTTTTTGCATTTTCATCTCCTTTTGAATAAAACGATCTTTCTTTTCTTGGGTTTACTTTTCGGGCCGCAGCACGACTTTGGCAGCGGCTATACGTCCGTTAAGTAAGTCGTCAAAAGCATCCGCTCCGTCACTGAGCGGGCGCTCTTGAATCCAGTCCAGCGCGCCTAACGCGCCGTTATGCATGGCTTCCACGGTGGCGTGGAAATCTTGCATGGTGTAGGTGTAGCTTCCTGTGAAGGTCACTTCTTGTAGCGTGAATTTGCGTACATCGAGGCCTTCAATGCTGTCTTGCAAGCCCACATGAACAATCACACCGCCAGGTTTGACAGCGTCTGATGCGCCCATACGGGTATGTTTATTGCCCACGCAATCCACCACTAAATCGATGCTGTTACTGGCAACAAGCGGGTGAGAAAGCGGGTCGAATACGGTGCAAACGCTGGTGGCTTTTACGGTTTCACGGCGCAGTTCATTGGTCTCAGCAAGGAAAATCTGACGACAACCTTGTGCGTACAATGAAAGTGCAGCCGCAAGACCAACGGCACCGCCGCCGTAAACCAATGCTTTGCTTTCCACTAAAGGTCGGTTCGTTAAACTTGCGCCTTTCGTGACGGCATGCCAGCCCGTTGCAATGGGTTCGGCGAGTGATGCGGTTGCCATTGACATGCCTGCAGGCACGGGTACCAAATTGCGTTTTGGAATCGCTACGTATTCGGCAAATGCCCCTTGTCGTGGTGGCATGGAAATGATCTCTCGACTGCCACATTGGTTTTCAAACCCTGTGCGGCAGTAGCTGCAATGACCGCAGCTCACCAGCGGGTTGATCACCACGGCTTGACCATCGAGGTCGCGATTGCCTGTGTTGTCCGCACCGCGAACAATTCCTGCGCCTTCGTGACCTAAAATCAGTGGGGCAGGGCGACGAGAGTCATGACCGAGGTAAGCATGAAGATCCGAACCACAAATGCCGACGGCGTCGATTTGCACTAAGACTTCGCCATCTCGAAGCACTGGCATTTCAGCATCTTCGATATAGGTCAGTGATCGTTCTCCGGTATACACCAGTGCTTTCATCGTGCTTTCCTTTTGGGTCTCTATTCGTTGTGTCTAATTCAATGTCTTGTTTTGATGGCTGCTAACCGCGCTATTTCGCGGTATAACCGCCATCAAGCGAGATCATTTGGCCTGTGATGTAATCTGAGGCGCGTGACGCCAAGAACACCGTCAGACCATCAAAGTCTTCCAATTCACCATTGCGTCCAACTGCTGTCATCTTGGCGTGATGTTGCGCGAGGGCATCATCTGTGAATACGCGTTCTGTCAGCGGTGTTTGGAAAAAGCCTGGCGCGATTGCGTTGGTGGTGACACCTTGGCTTGACCATGCTTCTGCCATGGCGCGGGTTAACTGCGCCACACCGCCTTTTGATGCACCGTAAGGAATCGAGTTAGCAAAGGCACGGTAAGATTGCAGCGAACCAATGTTGATGATTTTTCCGCGTCCTTTTTCCAGCATGCCCGGTAAACAAGCTTTGCCGAGGAAGAAGGGCACAGAGAGGTTGAGGTTGAGGGTTTTGTCCCAGCTCTCAATGGAAATATCCTCTGCGGGTTCGCGCAAATTCACGCCTGCTGCGTTAACCAAAATGTCCGGCGCACCGAAGTGGGACGAGGCATTCGCGATGACATCAGGCAACATGTCACGTTGTGTTAAATCCGCGACGACCACTGCAGAATCCCCACCAGACCCAGCGATCAACGCTGCAGTTTGTGACAAGGTATCTACATGGCGACCTGCCAGTAGGACGTTTGCGCCTGCTTGGGATAGGGCAAAAGCCATGCGTTGTCCAATGCCCGAGCCTGCGCCCGTCACGAGTGCAACGTGTCCTGTTAGGTCAAATAGACGGTTTAACGTGTTGCCTGTCATTTCATCTTCCTTTTGGCTACAACTGATGTCTGCGATTGTGTATTGGCTTATTCAGGTTTCAGGTTGAATTGCTCGTCTGGGAAATATTTCGCCAGACGTGCATCACCGGTTTTTGCGTGTCCTTCCATGCCCTCAAGGCGTGAAATGCGCGCGGTTACCTGAGCAACGTCTTTACTCGCTTCAATGGATGAACGCTGATACGTTACGACTTTGATGAATTTGCCGACACTCAGACCACCGGTGTATTTCGCTGCACCTTTGGTTGGCAAAATGTGGTTCGGGCCAGAGGTTTTATCGCCAAACGCCACGTTGGTTTCTTCACCGAGGAAGAGTGAACCGTAGTTACGCAGGTTCTGAAGCCACCAATCGAGGTCTTCGGCATGGACTTCCAAGTGCTCAGAGGCATACTCGTCACTGACTTTCACCGCTTCTTCACGCGTGTCATAAATGATCACCTCACCGTAATCACGCCATGCGGCTTCGGCAGATTTGCTGTTCAGTTCTGGTAGCTCAGCAATCAGTTCAGGCAAACGCTTCATGATGGTTTCTGCTAGCGCTTCAGAGTCACTAAGCAACCAGGCAGGGGTGTTAGGGCCATGCTCGGCTTGACCAAGAAGGTCGACGGCCACAAGTTCTGGATCCGCATCTTTATCTGCAATCACCATCACTTCAGAAGGACCAGCAAACATGTCGATACCGACGCGACCATACAGTTGGCGTTTTGCTTCGGCAACGAACTGGTTACCTGGGCCAACAAGAATGTCTGCTGGGTGACCCGTGAACTGACCGAACGCCATGGCTGCAATACCTTGCACGCCGCCGAGGTTCAAAATGGTGTCAGCGCCGCACAGTTTTAAGGTGTACAAAATCGCTGGGTGCATACCGCCTTCGCGGCCCGGAGGTGAACACGCAATCACATGATCAACACCCGCTACTTTTGCTGTAGTGACAGACATGATGGCGGATGCAATGTGTGAGTAACGGCCACCTGGGACGTAACAACCCGCGGCTTGCATTGGGATTAAACGCTGACCGGCAAACAAGCCTGGTGAGAGTTCAGTTTCGAATTCGCTCATGCTTGCAAGCTGTGCTTTTGCAAAGTCACGAACACGCTCATAGGCAAAGTGGATATCTTTTTTCAGCTGCTCAGGCACTTTGTCAGCCGCTGCGTCGATCTCTGCTTGAGAGACCACAATGTCACCGTGCCAGTTGTCGAACTTTTGCGTATAAGCGATGCAGGTTTCTTCCCCACCAAGTTCGATTTCCTTCAGCATGTTAGAAACGATTTCACGTACATCGTCTTCACCTGTTGCTGCAGTTTTTTCAGCTTTTTTCAGATACTTAACAGCCATGTTGATTGATTCTCCGTTAAATTTTGGGCGCAACTCTCCTGACCGGCTTTCTCGGGAAAAGCCGGAGAGGCATTGGGTTGTAGAGTTAAACCTGTGTTAAGAGCCGTTCTGTCGCGTTGGGTTAATCCAGCGCCCAGAGTGATAGTTCAGGGATAAATGCCAACATCAATACGACGGTCAGCATAGATATTACGTACGGTCCGGATCGTGCTGCGATTTTCAGGACTGAGGTGCCTGTTAACCCGGATACCACAAAGAGGTTCAAACCAAGTGGAGGGGTAATGAAACCCACACCCAGAGATGTCACCATCATGATGCAGAACTGAATGTCATCCATGCCTATCTCACGCGCCAGAGGCAGAAGAATAGGGGACAGAATCAAAATGTTCGGCGTTGTTTCCATAAAACAGCCAGCCAGAATCAAGATGCCTATCATGATGAGTGTCAGGGCAACGTGACTGTCCGTAATGGAGGTCATGCTTTCTACAAATGCCTGCGGTACGTTTAGCGCAGCCAATGTTTGGGCTAGCGGAAGGCTGAGCGCGATGATAGGCAAAATAACACCATTCACTTTTGCTGAGCTTTCTAGCATTTTTGGGAAATCACTCACCTTCAATGTGCCTTGGAACAAGCCAATGATGATGGTGGTGACGACCGCAATCGCTGCCGCTTCTGTTGGGGTGAAAATACCTGAGTAAATACCACCTAAGATAACGAACGGCACCATCAGGGCATAACGTGCATCGATAATCACTGAGATCCAGCGCTTGAACGAGAAACCTTGTCCTGCGTTCTCATAGCCATGAATGCGGTTCATGACGACGTTGGTCAGCATGATGGCACCCATGACCATTAGCCCAGGTACGGCAGCCGCAAGGAACAACGTGGATGCGGATATACCCAGCACTAAGCCAATGATGATGTATGCGATTGACGGCGGAATCAGAATGCCTGTACAGGCCCCTGCGGCCACTAACGCACACGCATAAGGTTTCGGATACCCTTGTTTCACCAATCTGTCGATGGTCATACGACCTACTGCAGCAGCACCTGCGGCGTCAGACCCTGAGATACAAGCAAAGAAACCACAACCGAGTACTGTTGCACTACCAAAGCCTGCTCGCGCGCCGCCTACACTGGCTTCTGCAACATCGAGTAGCTTGTTTGATAGGCCCGTTCGCACCAGGACGTCACCTGTCAGGATGAAAAGGGGGACGGCAATCAGTGCAAACGCATCAATGCCATCAAAAAGCGATTCACCAAACAAGGACAACGGTAAAACGTCAGTAATATAGAGCAAGGCGATCGAGCCTAAGCCGAGTGAAACCCATACAGGAACGGCAAAGCCAATCAATACCAGCATGCCAATCACGGGGCCGTAAAATTCCCAACCGAGGTCGACAAACGCTTCTGTTTGATAATAATTCAGCATGGGATACTCCTAATCGAACAACTTGTTGCCTTCGAACACGGGGGTGCCATGTATGAGGCTGCGTGTATCACGACGGATCGATTGAGCCAATCGGAACAACATTAAGGAGAAACCCAGCGGCACTGCCGCCATGAACCACGCTTGGCTAATGCCTAAGCCATGGGTCACTGAGCCAAATTTTAACGATATTTCAATCGGATGAATTGACCAATAGAAGGCGAATAGCGCGACGATGGTGGTCATTAAGTCCCCGAATAAATACACCATTGCTTTGCCGCGTTGTGGCAAGTAATGGAGCAACACATCTATACGTATGTGTGCACGTTCTTTTACTGCTGCTGATGCGCCTATCCATGCGAGATAAATAAAGGCATAGCGGGCAACTTCTTCTCCCCAAATGGAGGAGTAGCTGAATACAAAACGGCGGAGCACTTCCATTGCAATGGTAATCACGATCGTTGTGTAAAAGAAAAGGAGCAACCAACGTTCGCCATTCTCATCAATGTTCTTCAGTAGAGATTTCATAAACCATGTCCAGCGTGCGTAATGGAAATTGGAGAATAGCCTCTTGGACGAGTCCCAAGAGGCCAAGTCACTCAACAATTACACATCGTGAACATAGAAACGGCTGTTACCGTTTGCTGCATCAAGCAGCCTGTTGAAGGTATCTTTAGAGCCTGCCAGCTTCAGTTTGAATTCATCCCATTCTGGGCGCTGATGACCCGCTTTTTCAACCCATTGACGCATCTCATCAGAGTTTGGTGCGTAGAACTCAACACCTGCATCACCAAGCTCTGCCATCGCATAAGCGCGGGCGGCAGGGACTTTTGCAAGGTTTTGAATGGAGGTCACCTCACTTGCAAACTCAATGCCTTCTTGAATGTCTTTCGGCAGGCTATTGAACCACTCAAGGTTACATGAGAACACTTGTGAATCAGGCACAGCGCGGTTGAAGGTGACCGACGAAAGCACGTCTTTAAAGCCGAACACGTTCAATGCTTCTACGGATGGGTCGAGTGCATCCGCAACGCCTTGTTTAATGGCTGATGGTGTTTCGCCCCATGCCACTGGGGTAGGGTTTGCACCAAGCAGGCGGTACATTTGCTGAAGAATTTTCGAACCTGGCACGCGGAATTTCACGCCCTCAAGTTGGTCTGGTGTTTTGATCGGGCCTTCAAGGCCTTTACGCAAGGCAACAACACGTGGATCGATAACCACATACCACAGCGGTTTGAAGCCTTTCGCTTCAACGCGAGGGTGGATTTCTTCTTCCCATGCTTTTGACGTAACAAGGTTGATGAACTTCTGGTTTTCACCACACCAGTAAGGAATGTTGATCAAATCAACGGCTGGCGCAAAAGGCGCAAAGTTTGAAAGAGAGTGTTGCGCTGCCTGAATCGTGCCGGCTTGCACTTTTTGAGCGAGTGCGCCGCCAGCACCAAGTTGACCACCGGGTGCAAGCTTCACATACACCTGACCACGGGTCATGTTTTGGATGTTCTCTTTGAAATCAAGTTGCATGATTGGGTAACTACGGGAGGCACCAATGATGTACGCTGTGGCGATCGTCATGGTGTATTTTGCTCTTTTCTGTCGTTCTCTCTCTTCATTTACTGCAGCTTGCGCATGTGTTGAGGTCAGCAAGGCTCCTGAAGCGCCTGCGACAACAGCGGCCGTGAAACCCGCTTTTTTAGCGATTTCAAGAAAACGGCGACGCTCTGCATTCTGTGGGGAGTCATCCTTATGGTGAACAGACATAAATGTACTTCCTTCCTGCGTTTTGTTTACCCAATCAACGTCGAATACGTCAACGAACGTTGGGTGCTCTTATTCTGCCGAATGCTCGCTTGCGTCCTTTTCAGCAAGTAGCATTGCGACAACGAAAGTTAATGAAGCAAGTATGAGCAAAATAAACTCACCGACATCATTAACACGAATAATGGATGTATCCCCAGAAACAAGTTGGATCTTGGTGTAGACGACATTAATCACGTAGAGAGAAAAAAACACAGCAGGTAAGATATACCTTTTCTTAACATTTGATTCAT
>JBELME010000093.1:0-13770 GCA_042096095.1 Enterovibrio sp. | reverse complement strand
TGCTCTGCAACGTTGATTTCGCACAACAGGTTACCTTGCTCCTCCAGGCTAAACGGACTGAGGTATTTACTGTGTTTGCGGTACAAATCACTGATGTGAAGTAACCAGTTATTGATCAGACCCAAGTTGGGATTTTCGATAGAGGCATGGACACCGCCGCAACGGTAGTGACCGCATATAATGATGTGTTTAACGCGAAGCACATCGACGGCATACTGCACCACAGACAAACAGTTTAAGTCAGTGTGAATGACCTGATTGGCGACGTTTCGATGCACGAAAAGTTCACCTGAATCCAGCCCAGTCAGGCGCTCCGCGGGTACGCGGCTATCCGAACAACCAATCCAAAGGTACTCAGGATGCTGAGATTTCGCGAGGTCTGCAAAATACTCTGGATTGTCTTCCTTGATGGTTTTTGACCATTTCTGGTTGTTTGCTAAAAGCTGCTTAATCTGTCCCATTGCGCCCCCAAAAGCTCTAACTGGCGGAACACTATACACCACTAAAGATCATGATTAGATACAATTTAACACTTCACCCTCAATATTTTAGCTCCTCTTACCACCATTGACATTGGTATTACTGTTTCGAAACGTCGTTCGTTTTTATTGATAGTCTGTTTACCCTCTCAAGAGGCCGGGGATGGCAGATGTAGTGCGCTTTTCCGATAGAATGACGGTGGTGTAGAGCGCGAACAGGGTCGCGCGGTATCTCTAAAAATGATAATCCAAATTCATTTTATGGGAACGTATTTCTCTGTGCGTCTGCTGGGTTGTGATATTCCCGTGACATTGAGTGGATGTTTATATATGGATTTTCCTCGAGTGCAACGCAAGGGGGGCCGCGGCTATCACACATCGTCGGGTTGTTTGCGTATAATGGGTACGCAGTTCGGTAGCTTGCCGAAAAAGGAAGTACAACACAGGGAGCAAGTAGTGAACTTTGACCGATTTAAGCATTGGAGCCTAAAAGGCGATATTTTTGGTGGTGTGACGACCGCAATCATCTCTCTGCCATTGGCATTGGCCTTTGGTGTGGCTTCGGGCGCGGGTGCAGAAGCAGGGTTGTGGGGCGCAATATTAGTTGGCTTATTCGCGGCCTTATTTGGCGGCTCGTCCTCACTGATTTCAGAACCCACCGGCCCGATGACCGTAATCATGACGGCGGTATTAACCTCCATGATGGCACGCTACCCCGAAACAGGCATGGCGATGGGGTTCACTGTGGTGATGATGGCGGGGGCGTTTCAGGTATTACTGGGCACATTAAAGCTCGGGAAATACGTCACCCTGATGCCCTATAGCGTCATATCCGGCTTTATGTCTGGTATCGGCGTGATACTGATATTGCTACAGATAAGCCCGTTGATGGGGCACCCAGCGCCAGCAGGGGGTGTGATAGGGACGCTACAAGCCTTCCCTGAGACCGTGTCGAACTTGAGCTTTAAAGAATTCATTCTGGGTGTACTGACTCTCGCCATTCTTTTCTATTTTCCTCAAAAGTACCGTCGTTATGTGCCTGCGCAGCTCGTCGCCTTGGTGTTGGTGACGCTGCTTTCGCTATTGATTTTTGACCTCGACAGCATTCGACGCATTGGTGAAATTCCAACGGGATTACCGTCATTGGTGTTGCCAACCTTCACGCCTGAAATGCTCACCACCATGGTCATTGATGCATTGGTGCTCGGGACTTTGGGGTGTATTGATACCTTGTTAACCGCGGTTATTGCCGATTCATTGACCCGTGAAGAGCACAACTCAGACAAAGAATTGCGCGGCCAAGGCATCGCAAACATGGTGTCAGGTTTGTTCGGCGCACTACCCGGTGCAGGCGCAACCATGGGCACCGTGGTCAACGTGCAAGTGGGGGCGCGTTCACCCTTAGCGGGCATTGTGCGCGCGCTGATTCTTGCGGCTGTCGTGTTGGTGGCGGGCTTCTTAACCGCGCCTATTCCGATGGCCGTGCTGGCAGGCATTGCGCTTTATGTCGGGATTAACATTCTCGATTGGAGTTTCTTGCAGCGCGCCCACAAGGTGAGCAAGCACCAAACCGCCATTATGTACGGTGTGATGATCTTGACCGTCTTTGTGGATTTGATTGTGGCGGTGGGATTGGGCGTCTTTATTTCAAACATTATTGTTATCGAGCGTTTGAGCCGCGAGCAGGCGAAGCAAGTACGCGCAATCAGTGATGCGGACGATGATGATGTGCCTCTTTCCGAAGACGAGCGCGCTTTATTGGATGAGTCTGATGGAAAGGTATTGTTTTTCTATCTGTCAGGCCCGATGATCTTCAGCGTTTCTAAAGCGATTTCGCGTCAACATGCGAAGATTGGCGAATACCGCGTCATGATCCTCGATTTGAGCGATGTACCGCTCATCGACATGACCGTAGGGTTGGCGCTTGAAAACGCCATTAAAGATGCACGAGAAGCGAACTGTACAGTCTTCTTGTTATGCCCTCATCAGCAAACCAAAGAACAACTAGAAAGGCTTCATGTTGGAGATTGGATCAGCGATCCACACGTCTTCGACTCGCGTCATGATGCATTACATGCAGCGAAACGGCTCACTGAGGTGATGCCTTAAACACATATTCAGGGAATTATGAAAGCAATCGAAATCGACAATCTGGTCAAAGTGTATGGCACAGATGTAAAAGCACTGAAAGGGGTCTCTCTTTCGGTGCAGCAAGGTGATTTCTATGCCTTGCTTGGCCCTAACGGGGCGGGTAAATCCACCACAATTGGCATCATTAGCTCCTTGGTAAACAAGACCTCAGGCAAGGTAAAGATTTTTGGTTATGACATTGATACCGATCTTGTCGAAGCCAAAAAGCAGCTTGGCTTGGTGCCGCAAGAGTTTAACTTCAACCAATACGAGAAGGTGGAGCACATCCTGCTCAACCAAGCCGGTTACTATGGGGTTGAGCGCGCAGAAGCCAAAGTACGTGCGAAGAAGTACCTGTCGTTGCTGGATTTGTGGGACAAGCGCGATGAACCCTCTCGCACTCTCTCTGGCGGGATGAAACGTCGATTGATGATCGCGCGTGCGCTAATGCATGAACCTAAACTTCTTATTCTTGATGAGCCAACAGCGGGTGTGGATATCGAATTACGTCGCTCAATGTGGACATTTTTGAAAGACATCAATGAACAAGGCATCACCATTATTCTTACCACCCATTACTTAGAAGAAGCGGAAATGCTGTGTCGAAACATCGGCATCATTAACCGTGGGGAGTTGGTGGAAGACACCTCGATGAAAACGTTGCTGAAGAAGCTGGATGTGGAAACGTTCGTGCTAGATCTTTCACCAGACAGCAAGGTGACAAACCTTGAAAGCGTAAAATGGCAGCAAGTGGATGACCACACGTTAGAAGTGGAAGTGCACAAAGACACTGGGTTAAATACGGTGTTTACGCAGTTATCTGAGCAAGGTATCCAAGTACTTTCTATGCGAAATAAAGCAAACCGATTAGAAGAACTCTTCGTGAATCTTGTGCGTAACAGCGAGGGGGCATCGGCATGAACAAAGCCTATTGGGTTGCTTTTAAAAGCCTACTGATTAAAGAAATTACCCGCTATAGCCGAATTTGGGTGCAAACCTTGGTGCCACCAGCCATCACCATGACGCTGTACTTTGTCATTTTCGGCAACCTCATTGGTAGCCGTATCGGCGAGATGGGGGGCTTTAGCTACATGGCGTATATCGTGCCGGGTTTGATCATGATGTCAGTGATCACCAACTCATACTCGAATGTCGCGTCGTCTTTCTTTAGCACTAAAATGCAGCGCAATATTGAAGAGTTGATGGTCGCACCTGTCCCGAACTACATCATTATCGCGGGTTATGTGGGCGGCGGTGTTAGCCGTGGCTTGGCCGTTGGGTTTATTGTGTCCATGGTGTCGATGTTTTTTGTCGACTTACACATTGCGCACTTGAGTGTGATAATCGCGACTGTGTTGCTCACGTCGATTTTGTTCGCGCTTGGCGGTTTGATCAACGCGGTGTATGCCAAAACCTTTGATGACATCAGTATCATACCAACGTTTATCCTCACGCCGTTGACCTATTTAGGCGGTGTGTTCTATTCGCTGTCTCTGTTGCCTGAGTTTTGGCAGGGCGTGTCGAAGTTGAACCCGATTGTTTATATGGTCAATGCGTTCCGTTATGGCTTTCTTGGCGTGTCGGATGTCAGCATCGTGACGTCATTTTCGGTACTGATTGCGTTTATCGTGGCGTTGTATTCGGTCGCTTGGTATTTGATCAGCCGTGGCATTGGGTTACGCACCTAACGGCGGCGCTTTTCGCATCAGAATCAAACCCCTTAGAAACAAAAAAACCGCCGGTGGCGGTTTTTTTATGCTGACAAAAGCAGGCATTAATGTGCTTGGTGCTTACTCTTCGCTATTTTCTTCAACGTGAGCGGCAGTCAATTCAACCATCAAGTTATCAATCAAACGCACTTGACCTAGCTTCACAGAAGCGAGAATAACGGCTTTTGATGTGTGCTCGGTAACCGGCTGTAGCGAGTGAGCATCACGAATGAAAATCTCATCAGGCTCAAGCCCTGCCGCGCGCAGCTGATCGTTTCCATCAAGCACCAATTCACTGTAGTCATGACGACCACCGCGCATTTGGCTGCTGATCCAACGTAGTGTTTTCGCCAGTACGGGCGCACGCTGACGCTCGTCTACCGTCAAACGTGAGTTGCGGCTGCTCATCGCAAGGCCGTCCATCTCGCGAACAGTCGGCACAGGGATGATGGTTATAGGAAGTGCTAAATCTGCCACCATCTTGTTGATCACAGCAAGCTGCTGAAAATCTTTTTCACCAAACAGGGCGACATCAGGCTGAACGATGTTGAACAGTTTGCTCACAACTGTCGCAACGCCTTTGAAATGACCAGGGCGAGATGCACCTTCAAGGATGTTTGAAAGGGTAGGGACTTCAACTGAAACGTGGTTATCCAAGCCTTGTGGGTACATGACGTCAGCGTTTGGTGTAAAGAGCACATCAACCGCTTCTGCATTGAGTTTGGCTGTGTCTTCTTCCAAGGTGCGAGGGTACGCCACGAGGTCGTCATTTTTATCAAACTGCATTGGGTTAACGAAAATGCTAACGACAACAATGTCCGCGTTTTCACGCGCCTTTCTAACAAGGGTCAAATGCCCATCGTGAAGGTGTCCCATGGTCGGAACAAATGCGATTCGCTGCCCCTCGCGACGCCATTGAAGGATCTGGTCACGTAGTGGAGCAATCTCAGCGATCACTTGCATAATTTCAGCATTCCTTAATTAAACGTCTGCTCTGGGCCGGGAAACTCGCCAGTTGCAACTTCTTCGATATAGCGTGTAACGGCTTGACGTAAGTCGCCCGTTTGCGCGAGGTAGTTTTTTGAAAAACGTGGAATGTAGTTCGCCGAAATACCAAACATGTCATGCATCACAAGGATTTGGCCATCGGTCGCATTACCTGCGCCGATACCAATAACCGGTACGCGAACCGCGTCAGTAATGCGTGCTGCGAGTGCTTTGGGTACGCACTCAAGCAAAATGATCTGTGCACCAGCCGCTTCAAGGGCAAGGGCATCTTGCAGCATCTGCTCTGCTTGTTCTTCACTACGGCCTTGTACTTTAAAGCCGCCGAAAATATTGACCGACTGTGGTGTTAAACCAAGGTGGGCACAAACAGGCACCGCGCGTTGTGTCAGCGTGGTAATGGTTTCTGATAACCAACGTCCGCCTTCTACCTTCACCATGTTAGCGCCAGCTTTCATTAGGATGGCGGCATTTTCACAGGCTTGCTCTGGGGTAGAGAAAGACATAAATGGCATATCAGCCATCAGCAGACAGTTTGGACTGCCCGCACGCACGCTGCGCGTGTGGTAGGCAATTTCTTCAATTGAGACTGACAGCGTGTCACTCTTGCCTTGAAGTACCATGCCTAAAGAATCGCCGACCAGCAGTAGTGGCATTTCTTGTTGTTCGAAAAGCTGCGCAAAACTCGCATCGTATGCGGTTGCAGTAGCAAATTTACGCCCTTCCTGCTTCCATGCCATTAAGGTGTTTATCGTAATCTTTTTCATCTTGTCTCCCAAACCCTGCTTACTGTCTGAAAGGCGGCTTCGCCTTGTGGTCACGAGATAGCGGTAAGGCCGTTTCTATCAACGACGGCCACTAAATCGGTGACTGCACTCCCATCGGGCAGATGTAAGTCAGGGGCAATTTCGGCGAGAGGGTAAAGCACGAACTCTCGCACTTTCATCCCGTAGTGTGGAACGGTCAACCGTTCACTGTTTATTTGCAGGTCACCAAAGAGGAGGATATCCAAATCCAACGTCCTTGGTCCCCAGCGTTCGTCCTTACGCTCACGACCAAACTCCAGCTCAATACGCTGTGTCTGATCAAGAAGATCTAACGGTTCGAGCAAGGTGTCAACAATTGCGACAGCATTTACGTAATCTGGCTGGTCTGAAGGCCCCATTGGTTTGCTGCTATACAGCGAGGAACAACAGACAAATTGTGTGTTCGGTAGCTGCTTTAACGCAGCAATGGCCAAGGAGGCTTTTTCTAGCGGATTGCCAAGATTACTGCCAATCGCAATGTAAACACGGATCATGATTCTTGGTTCGATTGAGGTTTACGACGACGTGGTTTCGCTTTGCGACGGCGGCGTACCTTCTTCGTAGAACTGGCTTTGTTCAGCACTTGAACCATGTCGTTGCGACCATCACGGTCTGCGCGTTGGAAGTCATTCCACCATTGCGCCAACTCACTCAACTGGCCGCCTTCCACCTTGCCACGCATATCAAGGAAATCGTACGCTGCACGGAATTTTTGTTGTTCCAGCAGTTTGTATGCACGGGTTCCTGAGCGGCGGCTTAGGCGAAGCTGCAATTGCCAAATGTCGCGGATCATTGCGGTAAAGCGACGAGGGATGGCAATTGATTTCACTTGTTCATCAAGGATGTCGTTTGCTGCAACCATAAAGGCGTCGTAGTAACTAAGACCACTCTCGAAGGCGATTTCTTCCGCGCGCGTTTCCAATGGGTACCAAAGCATTGCCGCATACATGAATGCAGGGTTAATGCGTTGTTGGGTCGCGATGCGATCATCTGTTGATTTCAGCACGAGCGCCATCATCTGCTCGCACTTGCTGTTACGATTTTCTGTGAAGTGCTCTTCTAAGATCGGGAACAAGGGTGAAAATAGGTTGTACTCTCGTAGCATGACATAGGTGTCATAGCCGTGACCTGATTGAAGCAGTTTAAGGCTTTCTTCAAACAGACGGGCTGACGGAATATCACGCAGCAAATGGGCCAGCGCAGGAATAGGCGCGGCAGTGGCTGCATTGATTTCCATGTCGAGTTTCGCGGCAAAACGCACAGCACGCAGCATGCGCACTGGGTCTTCGCGATAACGCGTTTCAGGATCGCCAATAAGGCGGATCACGCGGTTTTTAAGGTCTTCCACACCGCCTGCATAATCACGAACAGAGAAGTCATCAATGTTGTAATAAAGTGCATTCACGGTGAAATCGCGGCGCTGTGCATCTTCGTCGATCGTGCCATACACGTTATCGCGCAGCAGCATGCCATCATTTGATTGTGATTGGCTGGCGTTTTTCTCGCCCTTATTTTCGCTTTTTTCAGCGGAGTGGTGACCGCGGAAGGTGGCGACTTCAATGACGTCGCGACCAAATAAGATGTGTGCCAAGCGGAAACGACGGCCAACGAGGCGGCAATTGCGGAACAATTTGCGCACTTCATCAGGGGTCGCGTTAGTGGCGATATCAAAGTCTTTAGGCTCTGTTTCTAACAACAGATCGCGAACACCGCCGCCAACAAGATAGGCTTCATACCCGGCTTTATTCAGGCGATAAAGTACCTTCAGCGCATTTTCGCTGATATCTTTTCTTGATATACCGTGCTCTTGGCGAGGAATGATTTCAAGCTTCAGGTCATCGATTTCGCGCACTTTGTTATCGCGATTCAATACCTTACGGCAAAAGCTGGTAACTCGATTAAAGATAACTCACCTCGTATGTGACAGGTCGGGCCATAAAAACGACGGCATATCATATATCACGGCCCCGTATTTTAGAAAGCTGTAATAACTGCCGTTGCTGCTGGCAGCTTCTCGATCTGCCAATTTTCTTTCCCCCAATCCAACAATGTAGGGACTGGGGCACCTTGTAATTCGGTTGGTACTGGGTGACCTAAAAAGGCCAACGCCGCTTCAATCGCCGGGCCTGGATGGGTGTTATCAACCGCAGGCGCGTGGTTTTGCTTAGAAAGCTTATTTCCGTCAGCATTGAGTGCAAGCGGCAAGTGTAAATAGCTGACCGGTTCTGCGCCTAACTTTTGATACAAAGAGACTTGTCGCCCAGTAGGCTCAATCAAGTCTGCGCCACGAACCACTTCTGTTACGCCTTGTGCGATGTCATCAAGCACTACGGCTAAATTATACGCGAAAAGGCCATCTCGGCGCTTAATGATAAAGTCTTCGCTTGCCATCGCGCTATCGAGGCGCATGACGCCGTGACGTACGTCAACGAACTCAGTGATGGGGTTATCAATACAAACGCGCACTGCCGCTTCTTCTGACGGTAACGCAAGGTGTCGACAGGTGCCTGAATAGACACCACCAGATTCTTTTATTTGTTTGCGAGTGCACTGGCAGTAGTAGGCGTCGCCTGATTTTAACCATGCATCAATTTGCGCTTGATAGGCATCGCTGCGGGTGTGTTGGTAAAGCACTTCGCCGTCCCTGTGCAACCCGAATGCATCGAGTGTTTTCAAGATGGCACCAGATGCGCCCGCGATTTCACGTGGTGGGTCGATATCTTCAATGCGAACCAGCCATTGACCGTGATGAGCGCGTGCTTGAAGGTAGCTGCCAAGCGCGGCAACGAGTGAGCCGAAATGAAGCGGGCCAGATGGCGAAGGGGCAAATCGCCCAATGTAGTGCGTGTTTGTCATAACCAAGGTTTACGTGTTTGTCCGGACACTGAAGTTTCATCTGAAACGAAAAAGGGAGCCAAAGCTCCCTTTTTGCCATTATTCGCTGGAAAGCGTGTGCCTTAGCCGGCCATTTGCTTTTCTTTGATTTCTGCGAGCGTTTTGCAGTCAATGCAAAGATCAGCAGTTGGGCGAGCTTCAAGACGGCGTACGCCAATCTCAACACCACAAGAATCACAGAAACCAAAATCGTCATCTTCTAAACGTTGTAGGGTTTTTGCGATCTTTTTGATCAGCTTGCGTTCACGGTCACGGTTGCGTAGTTCAAGGCTGAATTCTTCTTCCTGAGCTGCGCGGTCTACAGGATCTGGGAAGTTTGCGGCTTCGTCCTGCATGTGGTGAACGGTGCGATCAACTTCTTCACGAAGTTGGTTGCGCCACGCTTCAAGGATTTTACGGAAATGATCAACTTGTTGATCATTCATGTACTCCTCGCCAGCCTTTTCTTGGTAAGGTTCTAACCCGGCGGTAGCCAGGATGCCCAGCGATTTTTTTACTTTGCTTTCTGGCATGTAAGCGTTCTCCTAAATACACCCTGACCTGCTCGGTCAAAAGAGGGCGGTATCTATATCAGAAACCCATATACGAGGCAATCTTTGTTTTCGCCTTGCATAACCCCAGTGTGAACATGTCAGCATTTTTTCTCAGATCCGGTAAAACGGGACCTTGTTTTTTATGCTCATATGGGCTGATGACAGCGCTGCTTGGTAGCAGATAATTTCCACTCCAGATGACGCTGCTTCTATAAGTAACTGATTATAGACCGCATCTATATGTTTTGCTGCGGAAACCTTCTCGATACCTGTATGCAGGACCGCGAAAAACAGGACCGCGCGTTTCCCTTGTTGCGCCAATGTAGCCAACTCTCGTAAGTGTTTTTGCCCGCGAGTCGTGACGGTATCAGGGAAAAATCCTTGCCCATCTTTATCGAGTAATGTGACGCTTTTTACCTCGATGTAGCAATCCTCCCGATCTTCTGACTGCAACAAAATATCTATACGGCTTTTTTCGTCGCCGTAGGGCACTTCGGTGCGAAGTGTTTCATAACCCAAGAGTTCTTCCACCACATCATGACGTATAGCTTCAACCACGAGTCGGTTTGCCTGCGCGGTGTTGACACATATGACATGCCTTTGTGCCGTTTCAGTCACTTCCCAACTGTTAGGATATTTTCTTTTTGTATTGTCAGACGTGGAATACCACACGGTATCGCCGGGCGTTGCACACCCTGTCATTGCACCCGTGTTCGCACAGTGGATAGTACGTTCTGTGCCATCGGGCAGTTGAACATCGGCCAAAAAGCGTTTGTAACGTCGGATCAAAATGGCAGGTTGCAGTGGTGGATCAAAATTCATGGTCATCCTTTGGCGAACTAGGCGGTAATTCGGGTAGGTGGTTTGGCGTGGCGATACGAAGAGCCCACGCATTTAAGCAGGTATATTGCACGCCTTTGCGTGTAGGGTGAGGTGCCGATGCGTAAAGGCCGAATCGCTGCACGGTCAGCAATGACGACATTCCCTCTTTATACTCATCTTTCATGTTATCAATAGCGCCGGACTCGACCTGTCGAAGCAGGCTGATATGGGGCAAGAAGTTTGGCGTATCGCCTTTGTCTATGTTTAGTACGGCTTGGCTGAGCGTATTGATGGTTTCCGCTAAACATTGAAGCTCAACGGAGGGGTGTATGCCCAACCAGAGTATTTGGGGCTTATTGAAGTACCCAAGAGATGCTGTGCGAAGCGAAAAGGCCGAGGCGTTTATCTTGTCAGCGGCGCGGCAGAGCGCGACATAATCTTGCTGCGAAACATTCCCGAGAAAAGCGAGTGTCAGGTGCAGGTTGTCATCGGGCACGGGGTGTCCGAGTGGTGAGAGGGCCTGCTTGAGCGTGACTATCTCCGCTTTCGCCTGTGCGTTATCCTGCGTTGAAAAATCCAATGCAAAGAACAGACGGCGCGTGCGATTCATTACTTCATTCCTCTGTCTCGGTGCCTTCTGAATCCTGCATCTTGGCATTGTTTGGGTATACAATGCTCGCTGGTAATTCTGACACAAAGGCTTTTGATTTGTCACAGCTCCCCATCGACAGTGTGCTCGACGACATTATTTCTGCATTGGCTGAACGCCCTCAAGTGATCCTCAAAGCGCCGCCCGGTGCGGGCAAATCAACACGACTCTCTCATGTCTTACTCGAACGCGGTGTGTTCGACGGCAAAATTATTTTGTTAGAACCTCGTCGTTTGGCGGCGCGAAACATTGCCACGTTTTTGGCGAAGCAGCGTGGTGAGAAAGTCGGCGAGTCCGTGGGCTTGCGCGTGCGTGGGGAAACCCGAATCAGTGACAAAACGAGATTGGAGATTGTCACTGAGGGCGTGCTGACGAGAATGATCCAAGCCGACCCAGAATTGTCGGGCGTGGATCTGGTGATCTTCGATGAATTTCACGAGCGCAGTCTGCATGCGGATCTTGCCTTGGCCTTGTCCTTGGATGTGCAGCAAGGTCTGCGTGATGACCTCACGCTTCTCGTGATGTCCGCCACCTTGGATGACAATGCGCTGTCGGGCATGTTGCCTGACGCAGCCTACCTTGAGTCAGAAGGGCGCAGTTTTCCGGTGGAAGCGCGCTATCAGACGGTGCCGCGTCAGTATGGCTACGAGAATGCGGTCGCCAGTGCGGTGGCGCAATTGCTTGAGAAAGAGCAGGGCTCAGCTTTGGTGTTTTTGCCGGGTCTCGGTGAAATACAACGCACCGCTGACGCGCTGCGCGACAAAGTGTCTGACGATGTGCTGATTTGCCCTTTGTACGGTCAGCTGACAGCCAAAGAACAACAAGCGGCCATAGCCCCAGCGCCGAACGGGCAGCGAAAAGTGGTGCTTGCCACCAATATTGCTGAAACCAGTTTGACCATCGAAGGGATTCGTTTGGTGGTGGACAGCGGCATAGAGCGCGTCGCGCGATTTAATCGAAAAACAGGCATCACCAAACTCGATACGATTCAAATTGCGCGGTCGTCAGCCATTCAGCGCGCAGGCCGTGCAGGGCGTTTGTCTGAAGGCGTGTGTCTGCGTCTTTACAGCGAAGAAACCTTTCAACGTATGCGCGCGGTGCCTGACCCTGAAATGACCACCAGTGATTTAACGCAGTTGGTGTTAGAGCTGGTGCAATGGGGCTGTTCACCGCAAGACTTGCAATGGCTTAACCTGCCGCCAACGCAGCACTGGCAGCAAGCCGTTAACCTATTAACGCAGCTTGGTGTGTTAGAGGCATCCGGCGGGCTTACCGCCAAAGGCAAACGCGTCGCAGCGCTTGGCACAGATGCACGTTTAGGCGCGATGCTGGTGACAGCCGCCGACCTTGATGCATCTGCCTTGTCGACAGCCGCTTGGCTAGCGTCATGGGCGGAAGAGCCACCAAAAGGAAACAGAGACCCAGACCTTCGTTTACAGTTAATGAGCTTGGCAGAACGCAAAGGGCCGCATTTACAACGAGCTCAACAATTGGCGGAGCGTTTGAACGGGCGTTTGCAGTTAGCGATTCAAGCGGATTGGTTACCTGTGTTGGCAGCCTCGGCGTGGCCAGACAGGGTGGCGCAATCACGCGGTACGGATGGGCGATATTTATTGAGCAATGGTCACGGTGCCAAGCTGGATGACCAGCACCCAATGTCTGATGAGAAATGCCTGATTGCCATTGATTTGATGAGTGTTTCCCAAGGTGATAGCCGTATCTTTACCGC
Source organism: Enterovibrio sp. (assembly GCA_042096095.1). Taxonomy (GTDB): domain Bacteria; phylum Pseudomonadota; class Gammaproteobacteria; order Enterobacterales; family Vibrionaceae; genus Enterovibrio. Next base: position 1,013 of record JBELME010000093.1, on the reverse strand, counting down.
TTGTCGTGCTGACATGGATGATCTGCAAACCCAGTTACCTTCACTGTTTTCTCAGCGAGAGTGGGTAGACTGGGACGATAAGAAAGGCGCGTTAGTAGCCGAAAAACGGGTGTGCTGTGGTGACATCATTGTCTCTCGCACGCCTATCAGCAATGTCAGCGACGCGCACAGGACGCAAGCATTGCTGCAAGCCGTGAAACGAAAAGGCCTGTCATGCTTAACCTTGTCAGATAAAACGCAGAGCCTGTTAACCCGAGCACGTTGTGCCATCGCATGGGAACTGGCTGTTGCGCTGCCAGACATGGATGAAGAAAGCTTACTGCGCGAACTGGAAGACTGGATTGCGCCGTTCATGAACGGCGTAAAAGGCATGAGCGGCTTAAAAAACGTGGATGTCTACAGCGCCTTAGAAGCACGTATTGGTTGGGACAATACAAAGCTGTTGAATCGCTTGTTACCTGACACTTATCAAGTGCCGACGGGGTCAACGTACCGCATTCGTTACCATGCTGACCAAAAGCCAGTACTGGCCGTGAAAATGCAAGAAATGTACGGGCAAGCATCATCACCGACCATTGCTGATGGGAAAGTGACATTGGTGGTGGAATTGCTCAGCCCAGCGCAGCGACCACTGCAAATCACACAAGACTTAGCGGGATTTTGGCAAGGTGCTTACCGCGAAGTACAAAAAGAAATGAAAGGGCGATACCCCACGCGCAATTGGGATTTTGAATATTGACATAGCGTGTGTGATATTCCATGGTTGACACGTCATCGTGTTTTACATAAGGGAAGTCGCGTATGGAACTGTCTAAGAAAGAAAGGATCATACTCATTCGTCATGTCGAAAATACTTACGCAGAAATAAGCTCAATCCCCGTCAGTAATCAATCAATTAGTAGATCATGTAGAGGAAGACAAACATATTTTTTGACCCCTCACTTGGCTTTAGATTCAAGGCACGATATCTATTTATTTCCTTTCCTATTAAACCTTGACGGTTCGCCCTGGGT
>JBELME010000092.1:0-14027 GCA_042096095.1 Enterovibrio sp. | reverse complement strand
ATGATCTGATCTCAACTTCGCAGTTTAGTTCAATGATTTAGGAAACAACGCCCATAGAAGGTGGTCTTGGTAATGACACCCTTCATGGAGGAACGGGTAACGACTTCCTTTATGGCAATGAGGGCAACGATGTTTTAAATGGCAATGAGGGCAACGATGTTTTAAATGGCGATGATGGTAATGACATCATAAGAGCTGGCGACGATGATGACCTTGCAAATGGTGGTAAAGGTAACGATGTTATCTTTGGACAAGAGGGCAATGACACTCTCAATGGTGACGCCGGTAAAGACACACTTTGGGGCGGAAACGGTTCCGACGTTATTAATGGCGGTGAAGACAATGATTCACTTTGGGGTGGTGAAGGTAATGACACGCTGAAAGGCGGGAATGGCAATGATCGTCTTCACGGACAAAATGGCCAGGATGCCCTCAGCGGTGATGCTGGTGACGATATTATCGGTGCCGGGGATGGCGCAGACACCTTAGACGGAGGTACTGGCGCCGATACATTGTTTGGCGACGCAGGCAACGACACACTTAAAGGCGGTGATGGCGACGATATAATATTCGGCGATGCTGGTGCCAAAGTATCCCAAGACTTTCGAGATAATTATTCACGCTATGACATGACATTATCGCAAGCTGATGCCGTTATTGGCGGCAATGATGTGATCACCGCAGGTGATGGAAACGACACCATTTATGGCGAAGATGGCAACGGCACTATTGATGGTCAGAATGGCAACGACAAGTTATTCGGCGGAGCCGGGAATGACCATATCAACGGGGGCAACGACATCGATCTGGTTGACGGCGGCGACGGTGATGACGTTGTCGACGGTGGAGCTGGTAACGACCACGTACTTGGCGGTAACGGCAATGACCGTGTTTATGCCGGTACAGGTTTTGACCACCTGTGGGGCGGAGAAGGTAACGACAAGCTCTACGCTGGTAACGATAGCATCGGTGACGCCCTGTTCGGTGAAAATGGTGATGATGAGCTTTACGGTAATAAAGGCAACGACTACATCGTCTCTGATGCTGGAAATGACAAAGCTTACGGCGGCGCAGGAAATGACACCATATATGGTCAGGATGGCAACGACATCATAGAAGCAGGCGACGGCAATGACTATATTGAAGCTGGTAACGGTAATGATAACGTCAAAGGCGATGCAGGCAACGACACCATTTACGGCCAAGACGGTAACGATGCCCTCTCCGGTGGCGAAGGCAACGATTACGTCAATGGCGGTAATCACAACGATTCCCTCTACGGTAACAATGGCGATGATCACCTTGTTGGCGACCACGGCAATGACCTTCTGATTGGTGGCCATGGCAATGACCTTCTGCAAGGCGGTGCCGACAACGACAAACTCTACGGAGAATGGGGCAATGACACTCTTCAAGGCGGCGCTGGCAATGACGAAGTCTATGGCCAAGACGGACACGATCACCTCACCGGTCAAGACGGTAACGACCTGATTAAAGGCGGTACAGGCAACGACACCATCGGCGGCGATGGTGGCAACGACACTCTCTCCGGTGAAGATGGCCATGACACGTTGAAAGGCGGCACAGGCAACGACTACATTAACGGCGGTAACGATAACGATACCCTGTATGGCGAGGATGGCCATGACACCCTCTTAGGCGGTAACGGTGCCGACCATCTTGATGGTGGTAACCATAATGACGTACTTTACGGCGAAGGTGGCCACGATACACTTTATGGCGGTAATGGTGACGATAAGCTTTATGGCCAAGATGCTGGCGACAAGCTTTATGGCCAAGAAGGTCATGACACCCTCTACGGGGGCTATGGCGCTGACTATCTAGATGGTGGCAACGGTAACGATTACCTTCGCGGTGAAGGTAACCAGGACACTGTTCGCGGTGGCGCTGGTAATGACCGAATCTATGGAGATAACGAAACTGACCACCTCTATGGTGACGCGGGTAATGACCACATCGAAGGCGGTAACGACAACCACTTCCTCTGGGGTGGTGATGATGCAGATTACCTAAACGGTAACCACGGTGATGACCATCTCTACGGTGATCGAGGCGCAGATACGCTCGTCGGCGATCGTGGTGCAGATAAACTGTGGGGCGGTGACGGCGGCGACAAGCTATAAGGCGGCGTCGGCGCAGACCAACTCTTTGGTGGTGGCGGTAATGATTATCTCGATGGTGGCGACAGTGATGATTACCTTCGCGGCGAAGGGAACCAAGATACCATTCTAGGTGGGAACGGTAATGACACACTGATTGGTGACAATGAAAGCGATAGCCTCCACCGCGGTAATGGCCATGATTATCTGTCAGGTGGTAACGACAATGACTGGCTTTATGGCGATGCGCACAATGACACCATTTATGGTGACAACGGTTGCGACTTCATTAATGGCGGTAGCGGAAATGACAGATTAATTGGTGGTAAACACCATGATACTTTCTATTTCGATTCTCACTCAGGTAGGGATGTGATCGCTGACTTCAACAAACATCAAGACACGATTCAGATTGATGACTCGCTGGCGTGGAAGTTTAATCAGATTTCTTACTGGGCAGACGGCGCAAACACCGTGTTATCCATTAACAATGGTACTGCGTACGTGACATTGGAAAACTATTCCGCGAACAATGTCAGTGCTGACATGTTCAACTTCACCTAATAGAACTCATCATCATCCGTTGAGTTAACGAATAAAAACCCGCCAATAGGCGGGTTTTTATATATATTCTCGTAAAAGCTCTAACCCTCTCGCCCCTCCTCTTGCCATCAGGGTATACAACAAACACCAGTCAACAGCGATTATCGTTTCAAAATAGGCTCTTAACCTAGAAGGATTAGAGTAAGCGTTACAGGGAGAAAAAATGGGTGAAGGAAGTCAGAGGAGATAGGCTGAAATCGGGTGTAAATTGAGACAGCAGGAACTGGACAGCTTAAACAAGCCGCCCCCCGCACTTTAAAGCACTCTCTCAAAAACTATTACTAAATATGCCCTTAGGATCGCAGCCGTAGCGATTGGTGCCCTTGGTTCCTCGCAGCAAAGTGAAAACCAAAAATATCAGCGGCCCAAGAACCGGAATTACAATAATTAACCACCACCAACCTGATTTATTGATGTCATGTAACCTTCTGACCGTCACAGCAATCGCTGGGAGCAATGTTAAGGCGAACCACAACAATGTGGCTTGTAAATCAACCGCTTGGAACTGGGATAGACCCGCTTCCGCAATATCTATGAAGACACAGAGAACCAATACAATGTTTTGGATGAGGAAAAAGCCCCAATATTCTCTTCGTCTTGCTCTGCCTGAAAATTTTGCGTAATTCAAAAACGCAGAAAAAAGCCATCTCATTCGAATATCCTTACTTCTATATAGGCTTTTTCGAAATATTGTTATAAAGCCAAGATACATCAGCCATGACGCCGAACTACGCTATCAAATGCCTGTTTAAAATGTATGAATAAAACACACAAAGTTGCTGTCAGTTAGGCCAGTTACGACCCAATTATCATTTTAATGACATTGTTCTCATTGATTGAAAGTCACGTATTGAAGTGAGAATTCGTGTCCACCACATCATCCTTTCCTTTAACAGCGGAAAAATGCTGCACTCGCAAAGTTTTCTACCCATATCAACATGGCAAACATCGATTGCGCATAACAGGTTGAATCACCGTCTCCCCGAATGTATATTGCGAATACTTTTGAGAAACATTCTCATTATATTAATAGGGAGTTAACATGAAAACCTTGTTCAAAGCGATGGTGCTTTCCATTTTTGCTTCATTTTCTGCACATGCACACAACATCACCATTGATCACTTGATGGGGCAAACCCAAATCGAGGGGACGCCAGAGAAAGTCGTCGTTATCGGTCTTGGCTCACTGGACGCTGTTAACGCACTCGGCATCGACCCAGTTGCGGTATCTAAAGTGTCTCAAACCCCTGCTTATCTTGAGAAATACAAAGGCGACAAGTACGCCAATGCAGGTAGCCTTTTCGAACCCAACTTCGAAGAGATCTACATGCAAGAACCGGATTTGATCATCGTGGGTCCACGTAGCTCCACCAGCTATGAAGAACTATCAAAAATCGCCCCTGTTGTTGTCTTCGCCAATAACCAAGCGGAAGGCTACTGGGAAGGCACGAAAGAACAATGGCGTAACCTTGGAAAAATCTTCAACAAAGAAGCCTTGGTCGAAGAAAAGATCGCGTCACTCGAGAAAGAGTTCGACACCATCCGACAACATAACAGTGCCAACAACAGTGACGCGCTAACCGTAATGAGTTCTGGTGGCAACATCACCGCCTTTGGCCCAGAGTCTCGCTTTTCAGTGATCTACAAAGATTTCGGTTTCAAAGAAACCGTGAAAGACATTAAAACGGCCACACACGGTGATTCCATTTCGTTCGAGTTCATCCGTGAAGCCAACCCAAAAACGCTGCTGATCATTGATCGCGACACCCTGATCACCCCTGCAGACAGCACAACACGCGAAGACTTCGACAACGATTTGGTGAAAAGTACGCAAGCCTACAAGACCGGAAAAATGACCTATCTAGACCTGAACGCTTGGTACCTATCTATGTCAGGCATTACCGCCACAGAACAGATGGTTTCAGACATTAAAATCAGCGTCGCGCTTTAATACTTGCTCCCGGATAGCAGAGGTTATCTTGTTCAAGTTATTGCTTCCTCTGGGCTTATTAAGCCTGTTTTCCTTGTTCGTGGGCGTCAGCCCACTTTCACCTGCGAGCTTGCTTGCAGGTGATCCTGAGGCGCTAAACCTCTTTCTTACCAGCCGTCTTCCCCGCCTATTCGCCATCTTACTCGCTGGCGCAGGGCTAAGTATTGCTGGCCTTATCATGCAGCAGATCAGTCAGAACCGATTTGCTGCCCCGTCTACCACGGGCACTATAGAATGCGCCATGCTCGGCTACGTGATGAGCTTGGTTTTCTTCGGCAACGGCAATCAGCTTTGGCTTATTTTCAGCGTTGCCGTGCTAGGCACTCTGCTTTTCGTCACCCTCATCCAACGCATTCAATTTCGTAACGCCGTGTTTGTGCCGCTCATTGGTATCATCTATGGCAGTATCATTGATGCGGGGGCGACCTTCATCGCCTACAAATATGACGCCGTGCAAATGCTCAGCGCATGGGCGATTGCAAACTTTGCCACCATTTTGCGGGGTGATTTTGAGCTGCTTTATATCGCCATTCCTATCGCGATTTTCAGCTACCTCTACGCCACACGAATCTCCGCCGTCGGTATGGGCAAAGACTTCGCCACTGGGCTAGGTTTGCGCTATCAGCATGTGGTGTTAATCGGCGTGATGCTGGTTTCCATCATGTCCGCCAGCGTGGTGATGATCGTCGGCACCCTACCCTTCCTCGGTCTACTGGTGCCAAACGTGGTCAGCTTGTATTACGGCGACAATTTGAGAAAGAACATCCCTCGTACCGCTGCGCTTGGTGCAGCCTTAGTCTTGGTCTGCGACATTGCCAGCCGCGTGATTATCTTCCCCTATGAGATTCCCGTGTCCATGCTCGTGAGCATTATTGGCGGCCTTGCGTTCATTGTGCTTATTTTGAAGGGGCAAAAGCATGTCTGATTCCAAGAAAATTAGCCTAATGCTGATCACCGCCCTGGTATTTTCAGCGCTGTTTATTGGTATCGGACTCACGGCCAACAACTATGAATATTTCCTCTCTCGCCGCGTGCCGAAAGTACTGGCTATGGTGCTTGCAGGAATCGCAGTGGCGCAATCGTCGCTGGTTTTTCAAACCCTCACGCACAACCGTATTCTCACACCTAGCATCATGGGGTTTGATGCGCTTTACCTTCTGACACAAACGCTGATCGTCGCCATATTTGGTGGTTTCAGTGCCTACGTGTTGAATGCATATTTAAACTTCGCCATTTCTGTCGGCGCAATGGTGATCTTTTCCGTGCTGCTGTTCGGTTTCTACTTCGCTAAAGAGGGTCGAAATTTAATTGTGCTTTTGTTGGTGGGATTGATTCTAGGGCAAGTATTTGGCAACGCCGCGTCCTTCATCACCATGTTGATGGACCCGAACGAATTTGCTGCTGTGCAGGCGAACATGTTCGCGAGCTTCAATAACGTAAAAGTGGAATTGGTTTACCTTTGCTTACCTATTTTGGCGGCAATCAGCTTCGCCTTGTTCCGCATGCATCGCACGCTGGATGTGTTCTGGCTTGATCGAGATAACGCGGTCAGCTTGGGGATTGATGTTCGCCGCGTCACCCAACGAGCACTCATGCTCTCCGCGGTACTCATTGCCGTATCCACCGCACTGATTGGCCCTGTGATGTTCTTTGGCTTGCTGGTAACCAACCTCGCCAGAGAGCTATTCAACACCTTCCAGCACCGTGTGTTGCTGATTGGCTGCGCCTTATTGTCGGTATGTACCCTTCTGGCTGGGCAATGGATCGTAGAGAACCTGTTTACCTTCGATACCACCCTGAGTGTCGTGGTGAACTTCACAGGCGGGCTGTATTTCCTTTGGATGTTACTCAAGAACAAGATTGTATAAAGCATCATGATTATTCTAGATAAAATCAGTAAGGTCTTTGGTCAACAACGCGTTGTTAGCGAAGCGACAACCGATTTCGAGAAAGGCAAAGTCACCGCGGTTATCGGCCCCAATGGCGCTGGGAAAAGTACCCTGCTTTCGATGGCAACACGCCTCGTTTCGCCAGATAGTGGAACAGTCGTGATAGACGGGAAAGCCATTTCAGACTGGAACACAGCGGAACTGGCAAAGTCGCTGGCAGTGCTACGCCAAGCAAACAGCATGACCATGCGTTTCACCATCCGCGAATTGGTGGCATTTGGTCGCTTCCCCTACTCCAAAGGTAACCTGACTGCTGCGGATAACGATGCGATTGATCAAGCGATCCACTACCTCGATTTGGCTGAACTCCAACATCGCTATTTGGATGAACTCAGCGGCGGGCAGCGTCAACTTGCGTTCATCGCCATGGTCATCGCGCAGGACACAGATTATGTGTTTTTGGACGAGCCACTGAATAACCTCGATATTCGCCACTCACTCTCCATCATGAAAACCGTGCAGCGCCTTGCGCACGAGATGGGCAAAGCCGTCATTGTGGTGATCCACGATATCAACTTTGCAGCCTGTTATGCCGACCATATCATCGCCATGAAAAAAGGCTGCATTGTCGCCAATGCCAAGGTGAATGATGTGATTCAAGCTGACGTGTTGGAAGACATTTACGACACGCCATTTAACATCGTTGAAGCCAATGGCAAACGCATGTGCTTGTATTACTGAGTCGCAAGGGATGTGTTCGTGAGCTTTTCGTTGCTGTGTGCTTAAAAACAAAAACCCGCCAACTGGCGGGTTTCTTTTATCTGCTTACCTTCGCTATATGGCTTTAAGTGCATTGAGCACTGCACGCACTAAGCACTAAGCACTAAGCAAATCGGGCATTACGCAAACTGCTTTCTGCGTAACTCTCGTGACAGACCCAGGTACAAGCTCAAACACATGACCAACAAGAACACCGCAAACGGCAAGCCTGTTGAAATGGTCGCAGCTTGAAGTGCGCCCAAACCGCCCCCCATCAAGAGTGCGATTGCCGCAAGGCCTTCAATGGTGCACCAGAAGATACGCTGAGAAACTGGCGCATCAATCTTACCGCCCGCCGTAATGGTATCGATAACCAGCGAACCGGAATCCGACGATGTCACGAAGAAAATGATCGTCAGTACCATGCCGAAGAAGCTGATCACGCCAGTGAACGGCAGCGCTTCAAACATCTTGTAAATGGAAAGCTCAGGCTGCCAGTTGCCGTTAGTGATCAAATTCACCACGCCGTTGTAGCCACCATCCATTTGATCCAGTGCAGTGGTACCAAACGTGGTCATCCAAACGATACAAACGATGGTCGGTGCAATCAGTACTGCCAAAATAAATTCACGAACCGTACGACCGCGAGAAACGCGAGCGATGAACATACCGACGAATGGAGACCATGATACCCACCACGCCCAATAGAACGTCGTCCAACCGTGGTAGAAGCCAGAGTCTTCACGGCCAATCCAGTTAGACAGAGCAGGTAACCAGCTGAGGTAATCCACGGTGTTCGACACCACACCACTGAAGATAAGTGCTGTTGGGCCAACGGCAATAACGAACACCATCAACATTCCCGCCATCACCATGTTGATTTCACTCAGACGCTTAACACCACCGTCCATGCCGCGATAAACCGACACAAGTGCTGCTAAGGTGATCACGAGAATCAAAATCGATTTGGTCTCAATGCCAGCATCAATACCAAACAGGTAGTTAAGGCCCGCTGCAATCTGGTTTGCACCTATACCGAGCGATGTTGCCAAGCCAAACAAGGTGGCCAATACCGCCATAATATCGATGACGTGTCCCCAAATACCCCACACACGATCACCCAATAGCGGGTAAAATGCTGAACGCAGTGTCAGTGGAAGGTTTTTGTTGTAGTGGAAGAAGGCTAACGCCAAGCCCACAACCGCATAAACAGCCCACGCATGGAAACCCCAGTGGAAGATTGATGCAGCAGTACCGATGCTACGTGCTTCTGCAGAACCGGTTTCCAAGCCCAGAGGTGGGTTTAGCGTGTGGTTCATTGGCTCTAGCACGCCATAGAACATCAAACCAATACCTACACCCGCAGAAAACAGCATGGCAAACCAAGCAGGGTACGAGTAATCAGGTGTTGCTTCATCACCACCTAAGCGGATTTTGCCGACAGGCAAGAACGCCAGTATTAAACAGAAGATTAAAAAGATGTTGGCGGAGATGACAAAGAACCAGTCAAACGACTGCGTGATTGCAGGGCGTAACCACCCAAAGAACTGCGCAGCTTGTTCTTGAAAAATCAACACACCCAACACAAACACCACCACCATGATGGCGGAAATTGGGAAAACAGGATTATGGAAATCAAGTCCTAATACGTTGACGTTATCTTGACCGATTTGATAGTCGGTATTGTATTGATCGTCTTTATTTACTTCCGATGTTGGTCCACTCACAGCATTGCCTCCATTTGCTTGCTCTAAAACGCGACACGACTGAGCAGCAATAGCAACGCCCTTTTTCACGCCTCGTAGAATGAGAAAGGGCATTCATTCATTATTTTATTGTGCACGCTTATTAATGATGACGAATCGACTAAGAGAAGTCTGAGAAAATCCGTTTTCATCCCGATTAATGCGCAATCAGTTAAGAGAAAAATGTAAGTGCACTCAAAGATCTTCTTTTTAAGACGTCGTTGTAAAGATCGAGAAAGTAGAAAAAGAGAGGAAAACCAATATGAAGAGTGGAGAGATCTTAAGGGCTAGAGAGGAGCACCTACATAATGCAGGTGTTTATTTTCGTATCCAACGGTGAAATCAATACGATGCCTCTCCGCGCGTTACATTAACCAGCAAACTTGCCGTCTTTTGATGACCCGTTCTTGCCACCACGGCTAAAGTCATCGCCTTTTGGATCTGGCCCAAAACGGTTATCCCCTTTTGTGCCATCAAACGCTTGAAGGATCAATCGCGCAATGACACCCAAAGGCACGACGCCCAGCAACGCCCACCAGCCGCTGCGATCGGTATCATGAATACGGCGGACAGTGACAGCCAAGGTTGGCAAGAAAACAGCCGCCGCATAGATCACACCTAACGTGCCAATTCCCATTTTTGCATCGTAAAACCCCAGCATTTGGTCAGCTTGAGATAACACCAATGAGAAAAACATATTGAATACAATGAAGATCCAATACTCTTTGCGGCGAGCGCGACCTTTAAATACTGCGTATTTTTTAAGCACGTCGATATACCAATTCATTCTTCTCTCCTGAACAATTTTTCCCAACGAGCACCCACGCTTTCTCGTCGAAAAAGTGGGTGTTATCACTCATGCGCTACAGAGCGCGGGGATTTGCGTTCAAACTTGGTCAAAACATCACAGATGAGCATTCTTACTCTGTGTGAGTACGCATCAAAGCGCACTACCTCATCTACCGAACAGTGTACCAAATATTGGCAACCCGCAACGTATTAAAGACAGTGCAGAGATACTCAATTGCGACACTCACAAACTTTGGATATCTCACATTCAACAAAAACGTAAGGATGACATCACCCCGCAGTGCTCCCGAGGTTGATCCTCGTTCACAAGCGTGCGTAACTGAGATCAAACACCCAGAACCCTTCCTAGTAAGAGACGTCGAAACGAAAGAAAAGGATGCAAAGCGCGCCATGTCAGACCGCCCCCAACAGACACAATCATTAGCGTGGTTTCCGATTCTTTTAGCCACCATCGCCACCATGAGCTGGGCGGGTAATATCACGCTCGCGAAGTTCGTCAACGCGAATATTCCACCGTTGGGATTATCATTTTGGCGCTGGACAGTCGCCGCTATCGTGCTGCTGACTTTCGTATACAAGCCAATGAGAGATAAATGGCCGTTGTTTAAGCAGCATTTTGGGTTGGTGTTATTGCTGGCCTTATTGGGTGTGGCGGGCTACAACAGCTTGGTGTATATCGCGCTTGAAAACACCCTCTCCACCAACGTCGTGATTCTACAATCCGCCTCCCCCTTAATGATTCTGCTGGTGCAGTTTTTCTTGCTCAGACAGTCTGCCACCTTAAAACAAACACTCGCCATACTGATCTCTGCCATCGGTGTATTGCTCATCATTACCAAAGGCCAATTGGTCACAGACTTCGCGATTGGAAACAGCGAACTCATTGCACTGTTTGGCATCTTGGTTTGGGCGACTTATTCCGTGCTTGTGCAGAAGCTCCCCACCGCGCTTAAAGGCTTACCGATTCTGGGGTACACCGTCTGCCTTGGCGTGGTGATGATTCTTCCCTTCTATCTTGCAGAATCTGCGTTCTATGAAACCATGCCGATTTCTCCACAAAGCATTGCGATTTCTTTGTATACGGGGGTCTTTGCTTCAGGCATCGCATTTTGGTGCTGGAATACGGCATTGATGCGTATGGGGGCGGCGGCAACTGGGCAGTTTATGCACCTTATTCCCGTCTTTGGTTTGGTCTTTTCCATGTTGCTTCTGGGGGAGAGAATGGAAAGCTATCATTATATAGGCATCGCGTTTATCTTTTCCGGACTGGTAATTGCACACATTCAGCGCGGCGCGACGGCAGAATCAGCATCGTCGTAAAATCAGTCACATTCCGCTATAGTGTCGCCTTGATTTAGAAAGGACACCCAGCAAAATGCTTCACATTTCTCAGACCGTGACCTTGTCAGATGACGAGATTGAAATCACCTATATCCGCGCCCAAGGTGCAGGTGGTCAAAACGTCAATAAGGTTTCTTCTGCGGTTCACCTCCGCTTTGATATTCACGCCTCATCGCTTCCTGATTTCTACAAGGAACGTTTACTGGCGTTGAAAGACAGCCGCATTACCAAAGACGGTGTCATTGTGATCAAAGGTCAACAATATCGCACGCAAGAAAAAAACCGCGACGATGCACTCACGCGTTTGCAAGCGCTGATCAAAAGCGTTGGCGTGGTGCAAAAGGCGCGCAGAGCCACCAAGCCTTCCAAGTCGTCACAACGCAAACGTATGGATGGGAAAACCCTTCGTGGAAAAACCAAATCTATGCGTGGAAAAGTGCAGTTCTAACGTTCGCTTCACTCGTTCTCTCTGTTCCTCTTTTTCTCAACTTTTTCTCTGTCCTCTTTTCTCGCACCTTTGCCTTCACAATGGCAGAGGTCATATTCCCCGCGCTCAAAAAACTGAGCACCTTGTCAGCCACAACGAAACGGTGTCCAATCGATGTATCTCAACGCAAAAGGATTGCACCGTGACAGACAAGAATTTCAGCCACTTTCCGCTTCAACACACGCAATCACTGGTGTGGAACGACATGGATGCCCTACAACACATCAACAACACGGTTTATTTTCGCTACTTCGAAGACGTTCGCGTCGTGATGTTGGAAGAACTGAAGGTTTTTGAGTACGTAAAGCGCCATAACATTGGTCCTGTGGTTGCTTCTACTCGCTGTGATTTCCGCGCCCCTTTGGTGTACCCCGATAAAATCACCACGGTGTCATGGGTCGAAGACATCCAAGAAAAGCGCTACACCATGAAATATGAAATTCACAGTCACCAACAAAAGCGTCGCGTAGCTGTCGGTGAAGCTTTGGTGGTGTATTGTGACTTCAGTGACGGAAAAAGTTGTGCCATTCCAGAAGAGACCGCTAACGCATTGCAGAAATATCTTTTGCCAGAAAACGTCGAATGACATCTCCCACGGCAACACTCACATTTCACCAGCTTCGTTCTGGGTATGAGGCCGACAAAGCATCGGCGTTGACCGTTGCGCTTTCGTAGGGTCAGCACCTTGTTATTAAAGGTGCGTCGGGATCAGGAAAAAACCAGTTTATTGCGCGTGTTGTGCGCACTGCAACCCTCGCAAAGCGGTCATATTGATTACCAACAACAAACGGTATCGGTGCAAAACTTACCATGGTGGCGTCGTCAATTTTGCTACCTTCCGCAAGAACCCGTGATGGGTGCGAACACCATCGAGGAAGTTCTCCGATTACCTTGGTCGTTGCAAGCCACCGACACATTGTTGCCGAGTGATGAAGAATGCCAAGCCGCGCTCGCTAGCCTGAGCCTTCAACACGACATGAACCAAGACGTCGATACCCTGTCGGGAGGTGAAAAACAACGGCTCGCCATTGCCCGCGCATTGTTACTGGGTCGACCCGTGTGGTTAATGGATGAACCCACATCAGCGCTGGACGCAAAAAGCAGAGATAGCTTGATGACATTACTCAAAACACTTCCCATCATTGCGGTGTTGGGAGAGCATCATGAATGAAGCGTTGAACATCAGCAGTTGGGCGCTTGCGGGGTTATACCTGCTCTTTATTATTCCGTTGGTTCTTTTCCAGCGTTGGCAGGTTGGACTCAGTAAAAGTCTCATTTCTGCCGTGGTGCGCATGACGCTGCAATTGGCCGTGGTTGGATTGTACCTACAAACCTTGTTTGCTTTCGCCAATATTTGGCTCAATACCTTGTGGTTACTCATCATGATTTTGGTGGCGAGTGGCACCATCTGCAAACAAGCCAGCGCCAGCTTAAAACAGCTCATGCCACCAATATTGGTTGGCCAACTGCTCGCCATGACACTGGTGTTACCGGTATTAATGGTTGGGGTGATTCAAGCTGATCCGTGGTGGAAAGCCCAGTACCTCATTCCCGTTGCAGGCATGTTGCTGGGAAATGCATTGTCAGCCAACGTGCTAGCTTTGGAACGGTTACTTACCAGCTTAAAAAAGCGCCACGCTGAATATCAATTTTATGTCGCGCTGGGAGCACCGAATCCGAGCCGTCCATTTTTGCGTGAGGCTCTTACCGCTGCATTACGACCGCCTATAGCTGCCATGAGCACACTCGGCATCGTAAGCCTTCCGGGGATGATGACAGGTCAAATACTCGGAGGAACAGAACCTCTGCTTGCCGTGAAATATCAACTCGTGATTATGGTGGCGATTTTCATCTCAGTGTTTGTTTCCGCAGCAACCACGCCGTATTTCGTCAGCCGACGCTTATTTAATACTTACGGACAACTAACTTCAGAATCACTGTCTAAACCATCGCCTTGATATAACGCACCCCCTGAATTCTCTCATCTAACAGTAAAAGGTGCGCACAACGCTCCTTTTTTTCTTATGACGCTCCCCCAAACGCACACCCAATAAAAACGATGAGTACGTAAACGCGTACGCTTCAGAAAAAATTCATCAGTCATCGTCACTAGCGACGAGAAAAAGAAAATCTATGAAGACGTCCGTCGGCGCACTGATAGAAATTGAAATGTGCAAACAATATTACCCTTACCCAAAGTTCAAAACTTATCAATTGATAAATATTAATTAGGCCCGAATTCAACTGCGAAGTGCGACACTCTCCAATATCAAGCAGCCAATA
>JBELME010000091.1:0-14342 GCA_042096095.1 Enterovibrio sp. | reverse complement strand
GTTGTCAGGGTTGTTGTACGCGCGGCGCACACCTTCATCCACCATTTGTTGTACTGTCAGGTCACTTTCCCATTGCACGTTCATGCCAATGTTCACGAAACACGTCACGATGCCTGTGTCTTGGCAGATTGGGCGTTTGCCCTCTGCTGACATGCGTGAGTTGATCAGAATTTGTGCGATGGCATCTTTCGCGGCTTGGCTTTGCTCTTTGTTGTACGCCTTTTCTAGCGCCTGAACAAAATCGATAGGGTGATAGTAAGAAATATACTGCAGGGCGTCAGCGACACTGTCGATGACGTCTTCCTTACGAATGACAGTCATAATTGCCTCTTTAATTGTTATAGATTCCATGGCGCTGTCTGCCCGTTTGTAGTCACAAGCTATACAGTGCTTCCAGTTAACGTTCGTTACCTACCCTTTGTACACAAAGGCGCAAAGGTCTCGCCTTTGCAACATCGCTGTATTTGGGTAGTGTAGGCTGCTTTGGCGAGTTGGGGATGATTCACCCAGTTTATTCACCGTTCTTGGCAACCTGTTACGTATCCTTGTTAATGCAGTTTTCTGGTGCGATTTTATAACAATATTCCGATGAAAAGCGTTAAGAAAGGCAGCGAAACCGTCTTCTAATAACGCAAAAACACAATAGAGTGTGCAATCTGCGTCATTTGACCTGAATACCGTTAATTCTGCGAAATCTCAACACTGGAATGTTCGTCATAAAACCCGCGATTATGATACTCTTACGGTCCATTCATCGCCAACAGACGCGTCAATACCGATCACAAAAATACGAAAATGACAGAATCGAGACGAATGCCCATCACCCTGCAGTTTTTTGAGTACTCACCGACTCGCCTTGCCGATCTATTTTCACGCGTTGAAGCGCATTCTTGGTCAATGTTGTTGCAATCAGCGGCAGCTTCTCACCCTGATAATCGTTTTGATATTCTGGTTGCAGACCCTATCGCCACCCTGTGCAGTGATGATGGCGAAAACACGATTCGTTATCGTGATGGCGCTGATAAGAATGAAACCATCGAGCAAAACAATGACGACCCTTTCTCCGTGCTCCGTCGTTTGCAAGAGGCGTTACTCCCGGAACTCGAACCGATTGCGCCTTGGCCATTTCTCGGCGGTGCTCTGGGGTATTTCAGCTATGACTTGGGCCGACAAGTAGAAACGCTACCGACCCTTGCTGACAACGACATTGCAATCCCTGACATGGCAATCGGCATCTATGATTGGGCGCTGATTGCTGATCATAAAGAACAAAAACTGGTGCTGATCCAGCCTGAAGGGCAAGATCGCTGGGCATGGCTGAATGCCCAACAATCGCCTTTAACGTCTTCATCGTCTGCGCAGGACAAACACGCCGCGGCGTTTTCACTCACTGACGGTTGGCAAGCCAACATGACGCCAGAGAGCTATGAGAACAAATTCGATGCGGTACAAGCCTATTTGATGTCGGGCGATTGCTACCAGATCAACCTGGCACAACGCTTTGAAGCCCCCTATCAAGGCAGTGAATGGGATGCTTATCAACGTTTGGCAGAAAACAATGGCGCGCCTTTCTCGGGCTTCTTGCGATTAGATAACGCGGCGATTTTGTCCGTATCGCCAGAACGCTTTTTGCAATTGCACGGTAAAGAAATCGAAACCAAGCCGATAAAAGGAACAAGGCCTCGCGGCAAAACGCCGTCTGAAGACGCCGAAAAGATGGAAGACTTGCTCTCCGCTGAAAAAGATCGCGCTGAGAATTTGATGATTGTGGACTTACTTCGGAATGATATTGGTCGTGTGGCCTCGCCGGGTTCGGTAAATGTGCCTAAGCTTTTCAATATCGAGACGTTTCCGGCCGTCCATCATCTAGTCAGTACTGTAACGGGAACCTTGGCAGACAACGCGCATGCCATTGATTTGCTCAGGGCATGTTTCCCCGGAGGTTCAATCACTGGCGCACCCAAGGTGCGCGCAATGGAAATCATTGAAGAATTAGAACCCCACCGTCGCACGATCTATTGTGGCAGTATTGGTTATTTGAGCCGTTGCGGCACCATGGACACGAGCATCACCATTCGTACCTTGGTGTGTCACGAACAGCGAATTTACGCTTGGGCTGGCGGTGCAGTGGTTGCTGACAGCGAAGCCGCATCGGAATACCAAGAAACACTCGATAAACTGAGTAAGATTTTACCCGTTCTTTCTGCGTAGCACGCCGTCGCATTAGGTTTTCACCCCGCGGCATATCCGGTGCTTTGTTGACGCAGCGCTTTGATGAACACATATGGAAAGGAAATCATGTTAAAAACGCCAGGGATGGAAAACGATGAACCGTTAACCTTAGAGGTACTGCAGCGATACACTCGCCAGAACCCTATGCGCCCCCTATCCCGTCACTGGCTTGTGCAACGATTTAGCCTAAGTCCTTGTAACAATTATGATGAGCGTGTGTTACAGCGCGCTCGTGATGCCTTCATGCAAAACAACACCACTGAACTTCGAGAAGCCGCTGTAATGATCGCCCTTGCTGAGCGCAATGGCGAGTTACAGGTATTGCTCACCAAAAGAGCGATGCACTTGAAGCATCACCCAGGGCAAATCAGCTTCCCCGGCGGCAAGGTGGAAAAATCAGATAAAGACATTGTTGAAACCGCGATTCGAGAAATGGAAGAAGAGATCGGCGTATCGACGACGCGAGACAACCTTCTTGGCTGTTTAGCCCCGCTACCGACGGTTAGCGGCTACTTGGTTACACCTGTGATTGCCTTTGTTGACGCGGATTATGAGGCGGTGATTGATGCCAACGAAGTGGACTGCCTATTTGAAGTACCACTTGCCCAATTCATGAGACGCAACGCCATCGCCAAACAGCCTTTTTTAGTGCGTGGAAAAACGTACGACATTTATGCCATGACCTACCAAGAGCACTTAATTTGGGGGGTAACAGCGCAAATTCTCCATACACTGAGCCAGCAACTTCACCTTCATTGATGCCAAATCTCACTCTGCTTTCCCGCCCTTAAAACGCTAATATTTGTTGAATATTTCAAATTATTTTTAGGCTGTTAAACATCGTTTTTAAACGATAAAAAAGCGATAGCGCATAACAAAAAATATTCTTTCGGCCTCCTTACATTTACAAAGAAAAGTGATCTGAATAACGGTTTTAAATGCAAATATGTAAACAATACGCGTCGACTATGATCCGTTACGTTTTTTTTGGTGATTAAACGATGCAAACCTCCCAATCCACCACAACTTCAAGCGCTGCCAAAATGAAATGGTCTGCGCAAGATACAACTTGGATGCTATCTCTGTTCGGAACAGCGGTAGGTGCAGGTATTCTTTTCCTTCCAATCAATGCTGGCTTAAACGGATTCTGGCCACTGGTTGCTTTGGCGCTGCTTGTTGGCCCAATGACGTACTTCGCTCACCGTGGCCTAGCACGTTTTGTACTGTCTTCTAAAAAACCTGGAAGCGACATCACTGAGGTGGTTGAAGAACACTTCGGCGCGACCGCGGGTAAACTCATCACTCTTCTGTACTTTTTCGCGATTTACCCGATCGTTCTGATTTACGGCGTTGGTATCACCAACACGGTTGATTCTTTCATGGTGAACCAACTTGGCATGGAATCACTGCCACGTGCCGTTCTGTCTATCGTTCTTATCCTGGGTATGATGTCTGTCATGCTTGCGGGTGAAAAACTGATGCTGAAAGTCACGCAGTTCTTGGTTTACCCACTGGTTGCTATCCTGCTGTTCATGTCTATCTACTTGATCCCTGATTGGAACACGTCTGCGCTGCAGCAAATTCCAACCGCAGGTGATTTCATGACAACTATCTGGATCTCTATCCCTGTATTGGTGTTCGCGTTTAACCATAGCCCTGCAATTTCTGCATTCTCTATGGCACAAACACGTGAATACGGTGACAACGCTGAGCGTAAATCAAACCAAATCTTGTTCCGCACAGCGGGCATGCTGCTTGGTTTCGTTATGCTGTTCGTGTTCTCTTGCGTACTGAGCCTAACACCTGCTGACCTTGCTGAAGCAAAATCGCAAAACTTGGCCGTGTTGTCATACCTTGCAAACAAACACGAAAGCCCATTCATTTCTTACTTGGGTCCTGTCGTTGCGTTCGTTGCTATCGTGTCTTCTTTCTTCGGTCACTACATGGGTGCACGTGAAGGTCTGAACGGTTTGATCATCAAGCAACTACGTTCACGCAATAAAACAGTTAACCTGAAGAAAATCGACATGTTCACTGTTGCGTTTGTGATCATCACAAGCTGGATTGTTGCGACCATCAACCCAAGCATTCTGGGTATGATTGAGTCACTGGGCGGCCCTATTATTGCGACGATTCTGTTCATCATGCCGATGTACGCAATCAAGAAAGTACCTGCGATGAAGAAGTATGGCGGCAAAGCCAGCAACATCTTCGTGACCTTCATGGGTGCGGTAGCAATTTCAGCGATTATGTACGGTTTCGTATCGTAAAAATTCGTGTAGACTAGCCGACCTGTAAAAGAGCAAGGATTCTCTAATGACCTTGCTCTTTTTTGCTTTCCAATCACGAGCCATGGAATTCCTTTCCTGCTCTGAATCTGGTCGCCTCCACGGATGGATAACTATTTAAGAATAAATCCAAATGCGCGCTTAATGTAAACCGCGCGTATTGAATGAGGTATGACAAATGATCAGTGTTTTTGACATCTTTAAAATCGGCGTAGGCCCATCTAGCTCACACACTGTGGGCCCAATGAAAGCGGGTAAGTCTTTCATCGACGATTTACGCAGTATGGAAAAACTGCGTGATGTAACAAAAATCACCGTTGACGTATACGGCTCTCTGTCTCTGACAGGTAAAGGCCACCACACCGACGTTGCTATCATCATGGGTCTTGCGGGTAACACCCCAGAACACGTTGATATCGACAGCATTCCAGGCTTTATCGCCCGTGTTGAAGAAACCGAGCGTATGCCTGTTGGTATGCATTGCCACACTGTCGATTTCCCACGCGATGGCGGCATGAATTTCCACACGTCGAACCGGCCTTTGCACGAAAACGGTATGGAAATCCACGCGTGGGTCGGTGAAGAAAAGATCTACACCAAAACCTATTACTCTATCGGCGGTGGCTTCATCGTTGATGAAGAGAACTTCGGCAAAGAAGACGAAAACAAAATCAAAGTACCTTACGATTTCAACAGCGCAGAAGAACTGCTGACACATTGTAAAGAAACCGGTTTGTCTATCAGCGCAGTTGTCATGTCTAACATGCGTGCTATGCACTCAGAAGACGAAATTCAAACGTACTTCGGTAACATCTGGCGCACCATGCGCGAATGTTTAGACCGCGGTATGAACAATGAAGGCGTACTGCCTGGCCCACTGCGTGTTCCACGTCGTGCTGCGGCTCTTCGCCAACAGCTTATTGCGTCTGAGAAGTTCTCAAACGACCCAATGGCAGTGGTTGACTGGGTAAACATGTTTGCCTTCGCTGTGAATGAAGAAAACGCTGCCGGTGGCCGTGTTGTAACAGCACCAACCAATGGCGCGTGTGGCATCATCCCTGCGGTATTGGCGTACTATGACAAGTTCATTCAGAACGTAGGCCCACGTGAATACATGCGTTACTTTGCGGTATCTGGCGCGATTGGCGGCTTGTACAAGCAGAATGCCTCTATCTCTGGCGCAGAAGTTGGCTGTCAGGGTGAAGTTGGCGTGGCATGTTCTATGGCGGCTGCAGGTCTGGCTGAGTTGATGGGCGGTAGCGCACAGCAAGTGTGTATCGCGGCTGAAATCGGTATGGAGCACAACCTAGGTCTAACGTGTGACCCAGTTGCAGGTCAGGTTCAGGTGCCGTGTATCGAGCGTAACGGCATTGCAGCAATGAAAGCGATCAACTCAACGCGTATGGCGCTTCGTCGCTCGTCTGAGCCGCGTGTGTCGTTGGACAAAGTGATCGAGACCATGCTGGAAACCGGCAAAGACATGAATGCGAAGTACCGTGAGACGTCTCAGGGCGGTCTGGCAATCAAAGTTATTTGCTAATACGCAGTAACGAATACATAGTCCTTGGCAACGATATCGCCTCTGGCGACAACGCGAATACCTCGTGAACTCACCAGAAAAAAAGAAACCCGCCAATTGGCGGGTTTCTTTTATCCATCACTTTTCATTTCAAGCGGTGGCCAACATACGTTCTTCTTCTTTCACGACATGCCGCTCTGCAGCGTCTATCGCGCGATAAAGGCGCATCTTGGTTGCACTAAGCCCCAGTCCAAGCACTTGGCTGATTTCTTCAAGGGATAAATCGTGCTCAAAACGCAGTACGAGTATCTCTTGTGCCGTCTTTGCCAAGTTTCGAACAGTGTTGGCGATGCCTTGTTGCTCTGCAGCAACGGGACACACTTCTTCACTGCCCTGCTCTTCTGATTGCTCTTCCGAAATGAAACGCTGATGGTGTGTAGCACGTTTCTTTAAATAGCTTCTGCATTGATTGTCTGCAATTGCATATAACCAACTTCTGAATGCCGCTTCGCCGCGGTAGGCGTGGATGTAGCGGTAGCTACGAACAAGGGTCTCTT
Source organism: Enterovibrio sp. (assembly GCA_042096095.1). Lineage (GTDB taxonomy): Bacteria > Pseudomonadota > Gammaproteobacteria > Enterobacterales > Vibrionaceae > Enterovibrio. The sequence continues at coordinate 7,746 of JBELME010000091.1, read as the reverse complement.
GCAATACGTCATCCGCATCATAAGAACAACCCAGCCACGCCATGCATCGACGATGTAATGGTGAAAGATAACGAGCGACCACTTGTTCAAAATAGTGGCGAGCTAATGGGTCCCCCGCCTGAATCTTCGCTATCTGTTCACGCTCACTGTTGAGACAGTTTGAATCCACTGGATGCATGATTAATACCCTCCTGGTATTCGAGTGGTGCACTCAACCTAGCCAAACCAAGATTAACAATCAAACAGTGTTTTCTATTCAAAACTGACAATTTTTAGGGCAATTTAAACGCGCGTTTTCAAAAAAATATTGAACAGTGTTTTTTAATCAATAACTTACAAACATCATTATCGAACGCCGTTCAATTACCCTACAATTTTGTGCATTCAACCAGATAGTGTATTTCTCACAGCTGACACACATTATCAAAACTGGCTGCAGGTCTGACCACCATTTTATTGTACATAGAGAGACGTTAATGGATGTTTATTTAGCCATTTTTGTTTTAGGTAAATAGCGATATGATTGCAACAAGGTGCACTTGAAATGTTAAATCATATCGCATGTAATGAGTGAGCCTATTCAATCCTCTTTCCCGGTGTTCTGCTTAACCACGCATCCAAGCTTCCCCGCTAACCTTCACACAGCAAGATGTTGAACCTCAGCCTCTAATCTCAGCCTCTAACCTCGGTTTCACATCTCGGCATCTCTCTTTGTTCTCACCCTGCTTGCTACACACTTACTGAATTTCAGCCATAAAAAAAGCCCGCTATATATAGCGGGCTTTCTAAATGCGTATCGCGTCGGCGATTATGCCGTTGCTTTTTTCGCTGCTATTGCGCCAACTGGCTTCGTCACGAATGACAGAACAACAGCCACTGCCAGCATCGCTGCACAAATGGTGTATGCCATGACGTAATTGCCGGTCATGTCGACTGCGGTAGCCGCAACAACTGGACCGATGAAGCCACTTACACCCCAAGCGGTGTATAGCACGCCGTAGTTACCACCGTAGTTTTTCAGACCGTAGTAATCAGCAGTGATAGATGGGAATACCGCCAGAAGCGTACCGTAACCCACACCTGCAACCGCAGCACCTACCATCAGAGTGAACTCAGTTTGGTAAGTCGCGAACATCATCATGTTGATGCCTTGCATGATGAAGGCAATCATCAGCGTTTTGATACCACCGATCTTGTCAGACAAGATACCCGCAGCCACACGGCCACCTGAGTTGAAGATAGCCAGTACGACAACAAGGAATGCAACTTGGGTCAAATCAGACTGGTTGATAGCGATAGAGGTAATGTTACCAATGATCATCAGACCTGCAGAAGACGCCAATGCGTACATCAGCCACAGTGAGTAAAACTGTGGTGTCTTAATCATTTCACGCCAGCCCATGTCAGCATTAGCAGCGCCGCTTTTCGCAACGTAGCCTGCTGGCGTTTCTGGTGTGTAGTCAGCCGGTGGGTTGTTGATCGTCAACGCCAATGGCACAGCGATGACCAAAATGCCCACACCTAGGATTAAGAAGCTGGTTTGGATGCCGTAAGTATTGATCAGCATTGACGTCAATGGTGCAAGGTAAACCGCAGCCAGACCAAAGCCCGCAGCGATAAGACCGTTAACCAAGCCTTTCTTAGAAGGGTGAAACCACTTCATTGCCGCTGGTGCAAGACATGCGTAACCGAAACCGATACCACAACCTGTTACAACGCCAAAGCTCAGTAGCAGAGTCATAGGAGAATCAGCAAAGCTTGAAACGATCATGCCAAGACCGACCATCACGGTGCCCAGGATCAACACTTTACGTGGACCCATGCGATCTTGAAGGTTACCCGCCACTAGCAAAGAAAGCGCAAAACAGATAGTTGCGACGGTGTAAGGCATAGATGCATCAGCGTTTGACCAGCCTTGCTCTACCAATGACTGCTTAAATACAGACCATGCGTACAGAATACCAATACACATATTGATAAAGAAACCAGCAGCCAAAATGCCTGCAGCTTTGTTCATTTTTTTCATCTTACGACTCAATAGACTCACAAATCACAAGGTGTCACGACAATCAAAGAGGCGCGTCACCCACGAAATAAAATATTTTTGGAAATGTTCAAAATAGTTTGAGAACAACCAAAGCGCGCGGAGTCTATCAAGGAATCTCAATGTGATCAAAATCTACTTTTGATCAGGGTCAAAATAGTTGCTTATATGGCGAAAAAACAAACGATAAGTGTAAATGGACAAACATGATGTCTGGAAGGAAATACATATAAATCCTTATTCAATAAAGGATTATCTGCAACACACACTCTTTTACAGGTAGACACATCTGTTACAAGCCGCAGTAACAAAACATGAACCAGATAGGCTGATAGATCACAACCCGTCTGCAAATTATTTCAAAGACGGTGTTTCATTATTGAACCAACAGCGATTAGGCAACGGCTAACGCGTACTGAAACCTTTGCTTTCCAAAAACGCTTTCATAAAGGGACGTGCTTCTTTATTTAATGTGCCAGAAATTTGATCGCTCCAGCTCATTTCTTTATTGCCACCCGTGCGCGTTCGATAGTATTCACGAATGGTTTGATCGTAGGTTGCTAGTGTGTCGACATCCATCAACTGATAGGTGTCTTCATGCATATATAAAGATGAAGGTAGGCGCGGTTTCACCTCGGGATTTTGTGCTGGATGCCCCAGGCACAAACCAAACAAGGGGATCACATTCATCGGCAGTCCGAGCAATTCACTCACTTTCTCGGGGTTGTTTCTAAGTCCCCCGATATATACCCCCCCTAGCCCTAACGATTCCGCTGCCGCTAACGCGTTTTGCGCAGCCAATGCGCCGTCTATTGCGCCGATCAAGGTCTGTTCAGCAAAACCCAGCTTGGCATCCGGCTTGATCTGCAAGTGGCGATTGAAGTCGGCGCACCATACGAAAAACTCAGCAGCCTCGGCAACATAAGGTTGTCCGCCTGCGTATTCAGCCAGCAAACGACGTTTTTCCTGGTCAACAACGCGAATGACACTCGTGCACTGAATGAAACTTGAGGTCGAAGCGGCTCGCGCACAATCTAAAATTACGTTGCGCTGTTCATCAGAAATCGGTTGATTGTTGAACTTACGGATTGATCGATGAGACAGTAAACTTTCTATGGTTTGATTCATGGGGCGTCCCTGTTTATGCCAAATATTTTCAATATTGGCACAAAGACCAGAGACGCCTGAATGCGACGTTTAATTCGCGTTAACAAAGTCAAAGATTATTTTGGGCGGTTTAACCCCAAAAGGGTGAACTCGCCAACCGACGGTATACGTGCCCGTTTGTTCGATAGGACCGTTCGGTGTATTAATGGTAAGCACATAGTTGCCTGCCTCTACCACTTTTCGAAAGCCCGTACGCTTGATCTCAATGATTTCTAGTTGAAGATGTTCTACTCCCTGCTCAAAGCCAGCTCTCCAAGCTTCAACAATGTTACTGCGATAATGGGCAGGCAAACTCTGATCCAGTTTTAACGTTGCCGTTTTCGCGTAAAAGACGCCCAACCCGTCAGCGTCTTTTTGATTGAACGTAGACTGAAACGCCGTACTGGCCGATCGAACTTGCGCTACCGGATCTTGAAAGGTGGGCCAGATCTGTTGCGAAGCCGAGACATAGCTTGAAAACAACAAAAAGAAGCTGGCTGTCAGTTTAAAAAATTGATTGTTTAATAGTGTCAACATAATGTTCCCTCGATATGTATGAGAGCATTCATAGTAAATAACGGAACAGCGTTGAACGATGACAAAAAATACCTAAATGGATTGGTGAACTACAGAATGATCATGCTGCGATATCCCGATAAAGACACGTTGAAAAAGAACCTATTGGACAAACGAAGGAAATAGCTAGACGGCCAAACGCAGGATGCCATCGCACATTTGATTCTAGAGCTCGACGACCCAGAGACGATGCTGGCCATTTCAACACGATTTATTGCAGAGCGACTTGACGTTAACAGGGTGGATGGCGGCTTTTCTTCACGAACACAATTGCACTATCGCCCCACACAGGAATTCCGAGATGCTGAGGAGCTACCTTCCATGGTGAATGCTTTATTTCCTAATAAACACCGTTCCCTTCAAACGATTTGGCGCTCGAAAAAACCGGTCATTTTTCACAATATCGCCTTGAACCCTCTTCTGAATGGGATTCACGACGCGGTATTGGCCACGGAAGTTAAATCCATGATAGCGTTGTCCCTCGGCACACACCATAAAGACATCGGTATTCTATGCATCGACCAATGTGACCGCGAAAGGGTGTGGACAACGAAAGAACAGGTCTATATTCATGAGCTTGCCAAAAATATCCTCTCCCCATTGTTCGATGCCAGTCAAACATCTGCCATCTCTGAACATTGCTTGTTGTCGGATGCAGAGTTGAATGTGGTGCGGTTAGCGGCAGAAGGGATGAGTTATGTACAAATTGCCGATACGCTCCATAAATCAGTACGAACCATTGAAAATCAACTAAGAAGTGCCAGACATAAAACAGGCGCACAAAATCAAACTGATCTTGTACGCCGCTGTATACATTGGTTTTGACGCCGCCAATGTTGACGTTAGTCAGAAAGCGAGTGCGAATGCTCATGAATAGGTTCTTGCTTACACATGCGCCGCATGATGTTTACGAGCCTTTCATGATTTAACGGCATGGCATTGCCTTTAATAGAACTAGACCTCAATGCTTGCACGGCCACATCATCAAACACAGCCTCACAAAGACCGTACTGACAAATCGAAGGGAGCGAGAGGCGCTTCAAGGTGCGCTGCACCCACACAATGCCATCGCTTGGTTCAGCATTCTGTCTTCCGGTCAGAATGACAGCCAATTGACGATAACGATTCAGCAGCGTAATACGCCCAGCTTCGCGCGCTGCTAAAATATTTTCAGCCATCACATACGGCGCAAGTTGCGCAGTAATAGCCCCATGCGGGGCATCCAGCATGCCACCAAGGGCAGCAGCAAGCCCGTGAGCAGCACCTAGTTTGGCGTTGGATTGCGCCATCCCACCTAACATAGAAGCAAACGCCATATCAGCGCGTGCTTTCGGGTCATCTTCTTCACAGGCGTGAATAATGGCGGGCGCTAAACGGCGTAAACCTTCTTCACACACCATGTCCGTAAGCGGGTTCGGATCACCACACACATAGGCTTCCATCATATGTGTAAACGCATCCATGCCGCAGCGTGCAGACAGTTCTTTGTCTGTGCCGTACGTTAATGTGGGGTCAATGATCGCCATGTCGGGGAGCAGGTCTGTACTGCGCAGCGCTGCCTTGACGTTTTCTTGCGCAGAAATAAGCACCGCATTGCGCGTCACTTCCGACCCTGTGCCTGCCGTGGTCGGTACGGCAATACAAGGCAATGGCTTGGCGGTCAATGGCAGCGCACGCCCCACCACTTCTACATAATCGTAAACGCTGCCTTGGTTAGGAATGAGTGCCGATAAGGCTTTACCTACATCCATCACACTGCCACCGCCCACTGCAATCACCATATCAGGTTTAAACACTCGTCCTGCCGCGGCCATTTCTTCGACCATTGCGATAAGCGGCTCGCCGTGCACAGAGAGTTGTTGGTAGCGCATTCCCTGCTGTTTCAAATAACCCAGCAACGGGGCTGCACGTTGCTCATCTTTGCCTGTCACCACTAAGGCGCTGTAACCAAATTGATTGAGGATTGAGAGGGAATGACTTAACGCGCCCTCACCGAAAATAATCCTTGTCGCCGTCATGAATTGAAACATGGCTCTTCCTTTTCAAAAACATCTGCCGACCAGCATCACTCAACCTTTTCCGTAGCACCTTGATTCAACGCAGGATTCGCTTGTTCATTGGGCATTGTGTTTCGCTTGTGTCGATGTCATCACATCTCGACGGTGCGTCAAAAAGAGGACAACACGCATTGATAGGCAACCTCTATCGAATTAAGAGACAAAACCTTCTTTTCTCTTCTTTGAGCTTGAGGCATAGTAATCACAACTTTCAGAGATAGACCAAACACGGGATGTGTTGGTGGCTGATATCTCTCACCATTGATTATGAAAATAGGATTCTAGGTATGTTCGTTGTTATTTTTGGTCGTCCAGGTTGCCCTTTCTGTGTTCGCGCAAAAGATCTTTCCGACAAACTGAAAGCTGAGCGCGATGATTTCAACTACCGCTATGTTGATATTCATGCTGAAGGCATCAGCAAAGCCGACCTAGAAAAAACGGTTGGTAAGCCAGTGGAAACTGTTCCACAGATTTTTGTTGACCAAGAACACGTTGGTGGTTTTACAGAATTCGAAGCGTATGCAAAAACAAACCTGGGTCTGTACAACGAGTAATCTGGATCTGTACAACGGGTTAGTTTGCTAGAAAACGCACGTCTACTTCTCGCATCAGAAAGTAGACACAACGCGTGCAAACACTCACACAAAAGTCAGCGTAACCGCTGGCTTTTTTCGTTAAAAATCAGCACAAAAACCAATACTTTTTTCAAACCCACAAACAACTGCCCAAACTCTGACAAGCCTCTGAAATAAAATGCCAAAATTACCGCAACTTTCCATTACAAATCATCCAAAATGCGTATAATGCCCGTCCAGAATTTCCCTTTCCCCGCACGCGGATTACGGTTCAGTGAACATAGACGTCTACAACCTGCTCGTACAGAACGATATTCTTTTGCTCTTCGTTGTTCTCGCTATTGGTTTAGCCATTGGCAAAATTAGAATTGGTGGTTTCCAATTCGGCAACTCCATCGGCGTGCTCGTCACCGCCCTGAGTTTTGGTCATGCGGGCTTTAGTTTTAGCCCTGAAGCCCTAAACATTGGTTTCATGCTGTTCATTTTCTGTGTGGGCATTGAAGCAGGACCTAACTTCTTCGGCATTTTCTTCCGAGACGGTAAATCCTATTTGATCCTTGCGTTCACCGTGTTGAGTGCATCCATCGGCATCACACTGTTGATGCAGTATCAATTCGGTGTCGACGGCAGCATTGCAACAGGCATGATGGCGGGAGCAATGACAGCAACCCCGGTGTTAGTGGGTGCAAAAGACGCGCTCAATGCTGGCCTCGCTGGGATGGATTACTCCCCCCAACAAATTGCCGCAATGATTGACAACTTAAGTGTCGGTTACGCCCTCGCCTACTTGGTGGGCTTGGTGAGCTTGATTCTGCTCGCCAACTTGATGCCAAAACTGCAAAAAGAAAACCTCGAGCATTCCGCGCAGCAAATCACCATGGAACGCGGTTTAGGATCGTCTTCACAGCGTAAAGTCTATTTGCCGATCATTCGCGCCTATCGCGTAGGCCCGGAGCTCATCAATTGGGTCGATGGACGTAACCTCCGTGAATTGGGCATTTATCGTCAGACCGGTTGTTACATAGAACGCATTCGACGCAACGGCATTCTGGCGAACCCAGATGGTGACGCTATCTTGCAAGAAGGTGATGAAATCGCATTGGTGGGCTACCCAGACAGCCACGCGCGTCTTGATCCTTCATTCCGAAACGGCAAAGAAGTTTTCGACCGTGACTTGCTTGATTTGCGCGTGGTTGAAGAAGAAATCGTCGTAAAGAATGACAGCATCATTGGTAAGCGATTGTCTGATCTGAACCTGTCTGAATACGGTTGTTTCTTGAACCGTGTTGTACGTGCACAGATTGAAATGCCAATGGACCACAACATCCTGCTTTCTAAAGGGGACGTG
>JBELME010000090.1:0-14410 GCA_042096095.1 Enterovibrio sp. | reverse complement strand
ATGCAATTGGCCTGGGAGCATATAAATGGCGATTTGAATACCAAACAATATAGAAAGCTGCGGGATCAGCATCGGAATGGCAATGACCAATTGCGGGACTGACTTGTGGTATTTATCGCGATACTCCAAACATCCGATGGCAAACACGAGGGCAACGCTTGCGGAAATCAATCCCAGAATAAGGCTGTTGGCCGCTAGCTCGAGCAGGTTGCTCATTTCTTGTTCCCAAAAGCGTGTGGTGGTGCGTGTTGGCCAGAGTGAAGGGAAGCGCCAACGTAAGGCAAATGACCAAACGAGCAGGATAGGAACAATGAAAACGGGTAACAAAGCAACGAACCCAAAAAGGTATTTACCGGGCAGAGAATAGGTTTTGCTGCCGCTAAACTGCCATGCTTGCCAGCCCCTAATAAATAGATACTCAGCGAGCCTATAAAGTAACAAGACACCGAAACAGGCAATAAACAGCGCGATGGCGCCAGCAGCGGCGCGCGGTACTTGGGTTAAATCAGGGTCGTTAAACCATTGCCACACCAACACGGCGAATGTCGATGGTGATGAAGGACCAAGGATCATTGCCACATCTACCACCGACATGCCGTAAGCGAGCACGGCGTAAATGGGGAAGCGCATTTTGGTGAGCCATTGAGGAAAAACTACCTTTAGCCAAGACGCGCCGTTGTTATATCCAAGGCTTCGCGACGCGGTGAGCAGCCGATCAACCTGCATCTGCTTTAACACCGATAAGCTCATTAGAAGTAGAAACGGGGTCTCTTTAATCGCCAATGCGAGTATCAAGCCAAACCCTTGACTGTCTTGTACCAGTGACCACAAATACGGCTCTGTTTCACCCGTCAGCGAGGCAAACAAACGGAATAGCCAACCTGATGGTGAAAAGGTGAGAGCAAAACCGATAGCGAAAGCGACGTGCGGCATGGCAAGAAGGGGAGAGAGCCATTTTTCAATGCGATTCCAGCCTGGTGTGCCCCAACAGTGTTGGAGGATCAGAAAGGTCATCAATATGGCGAGAAGTGTGGCCGTAACGCCAGTGAAGATGCTGAGTTGAAGTGCTTTTCCGCTGCCTGGCCACGAGGTCATCGCGTGCCAGCCATCTAGATTTGGTTCGTTTAATCCAAGGGCTGGGAGGTAACTGGCTGCGGAGAGCAACACACCGCCAAGCCCCGGGATGAGGGGTAAACAACACACTGTCAGCGTCATGATATACAGCAGACGTAACATGCTTACCCCTTGTCCATTTTCATGATGGTTTCACTCACTGCTGCGCGTATCGCTCAAGCCATGCGTTTTCCAACGCCACTTGCCAGCTTGGGTGTGGTTCAGGCTGTGATTTGAACAATGGCTTGCTACCTACACTGTTCAGTTTCACCACGGCAGGGTCGCCCCATACGGTGCTTTTCGATTTACGTGCTTGCGCTTCTTCGCTCAATAAGAAGTTGATGGCGACCAATGCGCCTTCTTTTGCATTCGCATTCCAAGGGATCCCCATAAAGTGAATATTGGACAGCGCGCCTTTATCAAAAGCAAAGGCTTTGGCCGTTGGTGCCAATGTGCCGTTTTCAATGGCGGTCTCTGCGGCGTTAGGGTTAAACGTTATGGCAAGCAGTAACTCGCCATCATCAAGTAACTGCAGCGTTTCTGCGCTGGCAGCGGGGAATTGTTTTCCTTCACGCCATGCAACGGCATTCAATTGGTCGAGATAAGCCCAAAGCGGCGCGCTGATGGCGTCAAACTGCGTTTCATCGACGGGTTGATAAAGCGGTGCTGTATCCTCGGCCAATTCCAACAATGCGGCTTTTAAGAAGCTGGTACCGTGGAATTGCGGCGGTTTCGGATACGTGATTTTACCAGGGAATGCTTTAGCGAGACTCAGTAGCTCATTGAACGACTTCGGCGGGTTCGCCAGTGTTTTTTCATCATGAATAAACACCAACTGTCCCACACCCCAAGGGGCTTCTAGACCCTCTGTAGGCTCAGTGAAATCCGCAGTGACGGGTAGCGTTTTATCAACGATTGCCCAGTTTGGAAGCTGTTCAACAAAAGGGCCGAACAGCAAGTCGTTTGATTTCATTGATTTGAAGTTTTCACCATTAATCCAAACCATATCAACACTGCCACCAGACTGCTTGCCTGCGGCTTTCTCTGCGACCAAGCGGTTGATGGTCTCGGAGATGTCAGACACTTTGACGTGCTTTAGTGTGACACCGTAACGACTGTCGAGCTGGTCACCTGCCCAACGCAAGTAAGCATTGATCTCAGGGCTGCCACCCCATGCATTAAAATACACAGTTTGGCCTTTGGCGTTTGTTTCAATCTCTTCCCAGTTGGACGGGTCCGCGGCAATACTGGCGGTACTGAAAGCCAGTGCAAAGGCTGTGACGATTGATTTGACATTCATGGTGTTTAATCTTCCTTAATCATTGGTTGAATCAGATTGTTCATAGAACCCAAGCGTGGAGACCTATGAACGGTTTGGCTCTTTACGCATCCATGTGTGGAACTTCTCTACCCAAACCAACAGACCTTGAGGTGCGTTATTTTGTTTCCAAACGCCCGCAGTGTATTTGGTGGCTTCACTCATTGTTGGGTAAGGGTGAACCGTACCAAGAATTTTGTTCAGGCCAAGGCCGTGACGCATAGCGAGGGTAAATTCTGCGAGCAAGTCACCAGCATGTGAACCCACAATGGTCGCGCCAAGGATTTTGTCTTTACCTTTTGGTGTGATCACTTTGATAAAGCCATGGTCTTCGCCGTCGGCAATCGCGCGGTCTAAGTCATCAATGCCGTAGTGTGCCACTTCGTAATCGATGCCTTGTGCAATGGCTTCTTTTTCGTTGATGCCAACGCGTGCCACTTCAGGTGCTGTGTACGTTGCAGCAGGCATGACGGAGTAGTCGGCTTTGAACTTTTTGAAATCGCCAAACAGGGCATTTACCGCGGCGTACCATGCTTGGTGACCTGCTGCGTGCGTTAACTGGAATGGGCCAGCCACATCGCCTACCGCAAAGATGTTCGGGTAGTTGGTTTGTAGGTAGTCGTTCACCTTCACAGTGCCGCGCTCAGTCAGCTCAACACCGATGTCTTCAAGGCCAAAGCCCTTCGTGTTTGCCACTCGGCCAAGTGCCAGCATGACATGGTCGAACTCAACCACGACGTCTTCACCGTTGTTGTCGAGGAAAACGCGTTGTGTGTCACCGTCTTTCGCAAAGCGTGTCGCTTTGTGGCCAAGTAAGATGTTGACGCCATCTTCTTTCAGGCCTTTTACAACTAACTCAGCAGCATCTGCATCTTCACGGATCAGCAGTTGGTCTGCCATCTCCACCAAGGTGACATCTGAACCTAAACGAGAGAAGCTTTGCGCTAGTTCCGCACCGATTGGGCCACCGCCCAGCACGAGAAGCTTTTTCGGTAATTCCTGCAGTTCCCACACGTTATCAGAGGTGAGGTAGCTGACGTCTGCAAGGCCTGGAATGCCCGGAACCAATGGGCGCGCACCCGTCGCAATGACAATGTTTCGAGTGGTCAGGCGTTGACCGTTCACTTCCACTTCCCAAGGCGAGAGGATCTTCGCTTCACCTTCGATACATTCAACGCCGAGCTTGGTGTAACGCTCGACTGAATCATGCGGTTCAATGTCGGCAATCACTTGATGAACGCGACCCATCACTTGTTTGAAATCGACAGTGGGTTCACCCGCGGTCACACCAAACTCTTTGGCGCGGTTAATTTCGTGCACGGAATGACCTGCGCGGATGAGCGCTTTGGAGGGAACACAACCTGTGTTCAGACAATCACCGCCCATCTTATGCTTTTCGATAAGGGTGACTTTCGCTTTCACTGCAGCGCCAATGTATGTCGTGACCAAACCACCTGCACCCGCACCAATAGCAATAAGGTTGCGATCAAACACGACAGGTTTTTGCCACTTCTTATACACGCGGCGCTTTTCAATGCCGTTCATGATGAATTTAGCAATGATGGGGAACACCCCAAGAAGCACAAGAGATAGCAAGACGCCTGGTGACACAATGCCGCTCAAAGAATCAATTTGTGCCAATTGTGTGCCTGCATTGAGAAACACCATGGTGCCCGGCAACATGCCGATTTGGCTGACGATGTAGAAGGTTGCGGTTGAGATAGGCGTTAAACCCATCAACAAGTTAATCAGGAAGAAAGGGAATACGGGAATGAGGCGTAGCGTGACAAGGTAGAAAGGGCCGTCTTTTTCCACACCTTGGTTGATGGTTGCCAGCTTGTTGCCGAATTTACCTTGTACCCAGTCTTTCAGCAGGAATCGGCTGACTAAAAACGCAATGGTTGCACCGATACTGCTGGCAAACGACACCAACAATAAACTCCACCAGAACCCGAACAGGGCAGCACCCAGCAGTGTCGCTATTGCCGCCCCCGGCAGAGAAAGGGCTGTCATTGCGATGTAAGCCACGAAGAAAACAACGCTCGCGGTAACAAAATTGTCAGAAATAGTCTGTTGTAAGGCTTCATGCTGCGCTTTCGCATTTTCTAGCGTAAATAGCGCACCTAAATCGAAGGCAAACCACGTGACAAAAATCGCGGCTATCACTATGACTATGGATATTTTTTTCTTGTCCATCTTGCTTCCTTTTCGACGACGTTGTCTTGGTGTTAACTATCGCAAAAGCTTTACGACTCTTCACAAAAATTTAAGCCAAACCAGAAAGTTAAAATTGCTTTTATTGATAATTGTGATTTGCGATCAATACTATGTAGCGTAATGCGTCGTAACACTTATTTTTGACCACTTTTCATAGATTGTGCTTCTGACTAAAAGACCTGAATACACGCAGAATAATTACAGTCATCCTCAAATTTTTCGAACATGACGTGACAAGCGTGCGTGTTTGGCGAATTCTCGTTGGTTTAACGTGTTGAATTGATTAGCCGTAGTGATGTTCAGTATACGTGGATTTGCAGAAAACAGAGGGGGGAGGAGGTGAAATACGTGTTACAGGTGCTGCTTTAATGCGCACAGAGGCATAACAGATGCTGTTATATCTCGTGCATGTTTTTCAGGCATCACGTTATAGGCAGTAAAAGGTGTATTGAAAAACGAGCGTCGATAGAGGGAGCAATGAGAGTATGACCGCGCCAGATATGTGGTAATTACGGTGCCAAAAACGCTGCGCGAAGCTATTGAGTCTCAGGCCCCAAAATACAACGAGCGTATTCAAGGTGCTGAGTGACAGTACCATCATGGTGACGAATGAAGGAGCAAAAGTGCCTTGGGTAAGGGCGAAATACACGGTAATGGGAAAACAGAAGCAAAAGAAGACCGTCCATTTAAATCGACGTGGCCACTTGCTGAAATGATCCCTAAAGATGCAATCTCTCTGATCTGGAAACGGTTTAGTGTGGTGCATCGCTCTGTTGCCATTCTGCTGTCTATATCTTCGGCTTAGTTCAAAATTTCGTCAGATGATAATCAAAGTCCGCAATTAAGTATTATATATGTGATATGTGTCACATATATAATTCGGTGTGGGATTTTGAAGGGTAGGAGCAATATAGTGAATTTAACAATGATTTTTACTTGGTTTTATAGAGAGAAGCCCGTCAGGTCGGCATCGGTTCAGGGGGTTACTTTTGCTTTAACATTGTCAGAAACGAAAAAATAGGGGTGTAAAATTGTACTGACACTGGGTTTTACCAGATAGAGTGCGCCAAAGTTAATATCGCTATCGGTTAAGGTAGATTCTTGGCTAATAGAGGCTCTTGATAAAGAGTGGCTCCGGGTAAAGAAAGGCTCTCGGTAAGAAAGAGAGTGACATGCCCTGAATGCACAAAGTACGAGAAAGGTTGGTTGAACGAGGAATGGAGTGAAGAAACGGTATACCCAATCAATCTCAAGGTTTTTATTAAAGATGAGGCTGATTGGCTATAGTGCGTTTAATAGCGCGGAGAGCTATTGCTGTAAGGTGTTTAACAGCTCATCACGTCGTTGTGGCGTAATCACTGACCAGTGCTTACCCTCAATCGCACCCTCCAATGCCCATAACAGTTCAAGGCTAAGTGCATCGTTATGTGACTTCTGGAGCGCCTGATACGCGCGCACCGCACCTTCTTGTTGAAGTTGCTCCACACTGTCTATTCCTGCTTTTTTTAACATACGTTCGGTTGCAAGACGCAGGTTGGGTAAGTCTTTAATACGGTTAGGCGTCGCGGTTTTCTTTTCTTCCTGATCATCACGTGCAATCGCAAGCGCTTGCTTGGCAAAGTCCATCATGGTGTCTGATTGTTCCCACCAATCATCGGGTACGCTGTAGTACTTAGTGACAACGGGGAAACCGCGCTTTTTATAAATATAAGGCTGCATGTTGAGACGTTTAAACTCACGCTCATTTTGCTGGCCTGCGCGAAGGTGAAGGCGGTCATTCACCACCAACGCAAACATGGTCTGATCGCAGAAAACACCAAAGCCGCCGAACATAGATCTAGACTTGATAGTGCCCAGACATTCGAAGAACTTCAGTGTGTTTTTAAGAGTAGGTTTGTCCATGTGACTAATTCTCAATCAATACGTTCCTGGATGAATGGTCAAGGGGTAACGTAGCAAAGCTAATTCAGAGAACTGTCAGCGATCCGGACTGGCCGGAAGTGAAATGCTAGCGTCATCGGTAGCTCCGCTGCCATTCATCATGATCGATGTTAGGCCGGTGGCTTTGCGTCCCACGCTTTCGCGAGGTTTGCCTTTTTCTTGACAAAATTTAGCTTAACCGAAACCTCTGAACTTGTCCTTATTGCTAGTCTATAAAAATGTGATCCTGCTTCAATATGAGCGTTATTGATGACTTTAAAAGTATGCTCTTGTCTCTGTAATTGAAGCAAATTTGAACAGACTGCCGAAATACCATTTGAGAAGAAGATTAGCACCAGAAAACTAGACAAAAGGTTAAATATGAGTTCTGTCGCATAAAAGAGGCAAGGGTAGTAAGAGTTCTTGTCAAAAAACAAAAAGCCCGAGATTTAATCTCGAGCTTTAGGTTATTGATGTTGCTAGTGTGTTGCTTGGGTTGATTAATCGTTAAGATTTTTCACCGAGCGACGAACGACAAGTTCGGGCTGCATTTCGAAGATCTGCTGTTTATTCTCTTTGTTCGCTAAACGTTCCATTAACAGCTTGATCGCGGTTTTACCCAAGCGGTTTTTAGGCTGGTGGATCGTTGTGAGCGGTGGAGAGAAGAAACCAGCCAAATCGATGTTGTCGTAACCAATGATTGAAATGTCGTTAGGGACATCGAGACCGGCTTGACGGAAAGTACTGATCGCCGCCAATGCCATGATGTCGTTGAAACAGAATAGGGCAGTCGGCAACTCGTCTTGTGCTAACAGCTTTTCTGTCGCCTCTACAGCAGAATCACATTCAAAGTCTGCTTCGACGATCCAATTTGGATTTTCCTTTAACCCTGCTTCTGCCAACGCTTTACGGTAACCAATCAGTCGCGACTGACAGGTTAGCTTATCAAGTTGGCCTGACATACAACCGATCTTGGTGTGGCCATTATCGATGAAGTGTTTGGTTGCGATGTAGCCACCCATTTCTGCATTATCTTGAATACAGTCGGTATTAACATGCTGTGTACCCCAGTCCATCACGACCATTGGCAGATCTTTTTTCTTCTCGAGCAGCATCAGCAACTCTTCGTTTAGATCTGAACACATCACCAACAAACCATCGACGCGTTTTTCCGCCAACATGCGCAAGTAATCGCGTTGCTTTGCTAGGTTACCCTCGGTGTTACACAGAATGAGGGTGTAACCCTCCTTGTAACAATACTCTTCAACACCGTGAACTACTTCGGCAAAAAATGGGTTGGTAGATTTCGTCACAAGCATGCCGATGGTGCGTGTGGTGTTGCATTTCAAGCTACGCGCAACGGCACTTGGCGCATAGTTAAGGTCGTCGACGGCAGCCCATACTTTCTTCGTGGTCGATTCTGCGACAAAGCGTGTCTTGTTGATCACGTGAGAAACCGTGGTTGTTGAAACTCCGGCCATGCGCGCGACGTCTTTGATCGTTGCCATTTGTTATCTTCTTATCATTTTGAAAGGCAGCATGAGAAATGCTGGCTGCCTTACATGTTTACGCCGCTTACTGAAAGCGGCGTACTGGATTCGACGAAATGGGTATCCGTTTTCTCTACCGTTTCGTATCAATGAGTGAATGCATGAAGCCAACATCATGCGTTCAACGTGTTCTGCAAAGCGAAAAGGACGCTGTTTATGGAGAATCAACTTACATCGTGATTCGTCACGGGTGAGCGCGGATTTTCGTCTTGAACTGCGTTAAGCATCCCGATTATTCGCCGAATTCATGTTTGCTGTTTGTCTGACGCAGTGTGCTGCATACGGCAAAGCAACCATCGGGAATAACCTAAATATCCAATTTTCTTTTTAAAAACGGATAATTGAGAAAATGCTAAAAGTACTGACGTCATGTTTGAGGCTTGCTACCTCGTTGTTGTCAGTGAAATTTTTCAGATATTTATCAATGCCAATCGCTTGCGTTCACAGTTTACTGTCAGTTGCAGATTGCCGCAATTATTGAATTGAGACTACTCGCATAAGCTTGACGTGTATCATGGTTGTTATTTGCCTGTAGCCAGCGAATAACAAGCGCTGCAGACGATTGGCTAATTGTGCTTTATGTGTGCTCAACGGGTTTGTTGAAACTGTCCGCTTCTTTTCAGTGTTGAGTAAAAACACAGAATGATAAAAACAAAAAAACCGGGGCGATCCCCGGTTTTTCGATGAATCAGTGAATGGAATTACTCGCCTTTTAAGAAGGCCAAATCTAACGCGATAAAGGCGTACAGCAAATCACCGGATGCTTTATAGAAGCCAAAGGCATCATATTTATGAAGCGCTTGGCGGAACATATCAATCCAAGGCATCACCATGGTTTCAAGAAACGCTTGTTGTTCTTGCATCAAGGCTTCTTGCTTCACTTCGTCCTGCTCGGCATTCGCCATCACGATCAAATTGCCCATAAAATCGAGAACGACCGCGAGGTGATCAAACGGTTCGTTAAAGTCTTTACGTTGAGCGATCGCGTATTTTTCCATCCATTGGCCCATCTCTTGCGCAGGTTTGTCGTTCAACAAACCACTTTCGCCGATGTACATGGAGGCATAAGGCAGGGCGCCGGTTTTCGGTGTGCTAAGGAACAAACCACAGAAATCCGCAGCCAATTCTAACTGTGCATCCTCACGCGATTTCAATGATGTTAATGCTTCACGAAACGACGCAATCGGTGCTTTGAGTTCGTCGGTCATGGCGAGCACGGAATAATAGTTATCCATGTCTCCGCCGTGATAGTTATTGAGATCTTCTTGCGTTAGCTCGGTAGCGAACAGAGAAGACATCCACCAATAAAATTCGGCGCGTTGTTCGTTGATGGCGATAAATTCTTGCATTGTCATTCCGTTGTTAGGGAAGGGCAGAGAGACGATGAGTGTTTACGAAGACAAGTGTATATAAGTTCGAGTAAAAAAGGGCAGCTAAGCTGCCCTTTTTCTTCACACTGTCTCTTATGCGATATCCATCGCTGGGAACAGTGGGTTCACGTCGTCTATCGCGATTGGGCCGCTAAAGCCCGTTACGGCTGGGACTTTACCCGTGAACTTCTCGATCTCAACCAATGCAGTGTGTGCAGAGGTTGCTTGCGCCAGTTTAGACGTGCCGATATCAACCGTCAGTACGTTTGGATCGCCGTAAGTACACAGTGTACCTGGCTTACCGCCTTCCAGAGGGGCATACCATGCGCCTTCGTGGATACGACAAACGCCTGATTTGTAGTCGTCAGTCACCACAGCGCCAGCCAGTACTTGGCCACGGTCGTTAAATACGCGAACGATGTCGCCAGACACAATGCTGCGTGCTTTCGCATCTGCTGTGCTGATGTAACAAGGTTCACGACCCGCTACCGCGTAAGTACCACGGTGATCGTCAGACGAACACAGCTGCGAGTGCAGGCGGTGGTTCGGGTGACAGCTCTGTAGGTGGATCGGGAATGTCTTCGACTTAGGACCACCATGGCTACGCTCAACTTTTTCGAACCACATTGGGTGGCCCTGACAGTCGTCGTATCCCATGTCAGCGATAGTCTTACAGTAAATCTCGATCAAACCTGTTGCTGTACCAAGTGGCTCAAGGTCTGGTTCGTTACGGAACGCTTGGTGACGAACCCACTCAGAACCTTCAGGGAAACCGATGAATTGTTCTTCTTCCCAGAACTTCACGAAGTTAGGCATACGCACACCGATACCACGGCCTTGTAGGCGCGCACCGTTGTAGATTTCTTCGATCCATTCCATCTTGGTCTTGCCGCCAGTGAAGGCTTCTTCACGGTCGAAGCGCGTACACAACTCACGGAAGATGTCGAAGTCATCTTTTGATTCAAACATCGGCTCAACGATTTGTTTCATCGCGATGATGCCTTTGTTCGAGTGGTTACCAAACTGCTCGATGTCGTTACGTTCGTAAGTGGTGGTCGCAGGCAGAACGATATCCGCGAAGCGACAAGTCGCTGTCCACTGGTGTTCAACGCTAACCACGGTTTCCAGATTACGCCACGCTTTGATCATACGGTTACGATCTTGGTGATGGTGGAACGGGTTGTTACCACAGAAGATAGCCATCTTCATGTGTGGGAATTTCACAGTGTGACCGTTGAAATCAATGCTGGTACCCGGGTTCTCAATGCAGTCAACAAAACGTGCCACTGGGATGTAGGTTGAGTAGCCGTTGTAGCTGCCGTTGTGAATAGGATCAACGCCAGTCACAGAGCTGAAACCAGACATCAATGGGCCTGCAGAGGTGACGGTACCCGCATCGTTGTAGTGCCAACCGAAGCCGAAGCCGCCACCTGGAAGACCGATTTGGCCCAGCATTGCCGCCAGAACAACGATCATCCATGCGTACTGTTCGCCGTGCTGCATACGCTGCAAACACCAGCCCGCGATGATTTGGGTACGACCATTTGCCATGGTGCGCGCCAATTCGCGAATTTGGTCCGCAGTGATGCCACAGATTCCAGCCGCCCATTCAGGGGTTTTCGCCACGCCGTCTTTCTCACCCAATAGGTAAGGAAGGAATTGATCGAAGCCTGTGGTGTAGTCAGCCAGGAATTGCTCATCGTGCAATTTCTCGGTGTACAGCGTGTGCGCGATAGCCAGCATCAACGGCACGTCAGTTTGTGGGTTAACCGCTACCTGAGAACCACCGAAGAACTTGTAAGATTCGTTCTTCACTGGGTCAACGTGGATCACGTTGATTTCGCCTTTCTCGACTTTCTCAGCCAGTTGCTGGTAGTAACCGTAAACGCTGTGATCTGGGATCAACCAACCTACTTGTAGGTTTTTGATTGGGTCAGAACCCCAAATAACGATGTTCTTCGCGTTTTCAAGCACCAAAGGCCAAGAGGTTTGCTGCTCGTACACTTCCATTGCGCCTGCAACGTAAGGAAGAACAACTTGCGCAGAACCGGTTGAGTAGTCGCCCATTTTCGCTAGGTAAGTACCGTGCAGGCTGATGGCGCGTTGCATCATGGTACCTGCTGTGTTTAGCTTACCGCATGACTGCCAACCTGAGTGACCTGCGTACAATGCGCTTGGGCCGTAAGAGGTTTGAACACGCTCTAGCTCGTGGTGGAAGAAGTCCAATGCTTGTGACCATGGCACGCGCACAAAACGGTTATCACCGCGTTGTGTGGTGTCAGATTTCCAACCGTGCTTCAGCCAGTCGATACGTACCATTGGGTACTTAACGCGAGAAGGGTTGTATACCACTTCGCGAACGCCGTTCAGCATAGAGGTTGGGTGTGGGTCGTTTTCGAACGCGACAGTGTCTATCCAAATGCCGTTTTCTACTTTCGCGCGGAATGCACCCCAGTGTGAACCGTGGATCACGTCACCAGAGAAGGTGTTTTTCGCGTCAGTCGCTGCCATCGCTGAGCGTGGTGCAAGCAAGCTGCTGCCGATCACAACGCCCGCACTTGCGGTTAGCATGCCTGATAGAAAGCGACGGCGAGATATGCCCTGAACGTGTTTTTCAGTCGCCATGTAGGAATCCTTATTCTTCAATCTTTATTGGGCAGGTGCTTGCGCACCCGCCGCGATAATCGCTAACGCGAGTCAGCAATGGCTGATCAGTGCGCGCCTGCACCGCCAGTGTCACTACCGTGGTTCTGCAGATATTTCAGCAGAGTACGTTCTTCTGTTTTATTCAGACGGTAGTAAGCGCTCATCGCTTTCAGGCTTGAAATCCAGCCGTTTGCGGTGAAGTGACCCGGTGCTGGAGCTGCGTGGCACGAGTTACAAGAAGACGCGTACATTTCTGATGCGTAGTCCCATACAGGCTCGATGCTGTCGAGCAGGCCGTCTTTGGTCACCCATGCTTCAACGGCCACGTTTTTCCATGACATGTTGGTTGCAGGGTCAACTTGCTCAGCCATCACCACTTCGGTTGCTTTCACGTCGCCACGAACGGTTGCTTTGAATACACGTTTGCCCATGTACTCTGTCATCACGCGGCCTTTACCGTTGGTTTCGATCCAACCTTCAACGCGGATTTTCAGCATGTCGCCTTGTTCTTCAAGGACGATAACTTCAGACGCAGGCAGCAATTGGCCTTCCACTTTGCCTGTTGCGTCAGCGCTAGCGAATAGGCTCTTCTCGCTCAGCGAATAAAGCGTCTTCGCGCCCGCAGGTGCAACTGCAGATGCTGTGAGGGTTTCGAACGTTTTACGGAAACCACCCGCCATGTTTGGCAATTCGTGCGCGATACCTTTATGACATTCAACACATGCCATGTTTTCTTTCGCAGCTGGGATCATCTCTTTCATCGCTTGCACAGATTGCTTGCTGTGATCCATTGCGTCGTATGAGTGACAGGTCGTACAGGTTTTGTAGTTCTCGTCAGCCATGCGATCCCACACTTTCTGTGCGAGCTCTAATCGGTGCTCTTCAAATTTCTCAGGCGTATCAATTTTGCCAGTGATGAAGTGGTGGTACAGGTCGGTAGCAGCGCCCATTTTGCGCCACACTTTACCTACGAAGTCTTTTGGTTGGTGACAATCCACACACTCAGCACGGATGCCTTTAGCATTGCTGTAGTGAATAGACTGCTTATATTCCTCGTAGTTTTGCTGCATCGTGTGGCACGACGTACAGAACTCAGTCGTAGAGAACACTTCGAAGGTTTTGTTCATTGTAACTACACCGGAGATTGCAATAACGACACCGACCAGTACCAGCGCAATAATTGGGTACTTGCGGCTAGGTTTCATCAGCTTTTGAAATAGCTTTTTCATAAAAATGGATACACCCATAGAGTTTTGCGCAGCCAAACGGTGGAGAGTCCTTTCCTCTGGGTCTTGAGAAACAGCCTGCTCAGTTTAGCTACATGTTTTTGATGCGTTATTTCGTGTCGCGCATGTTAACGATCGGATGTGAATATGGTTACGCGCATAAATGAACGGAATGGGTGAGGTTGTGAAAGAATGTGAACAGGAATTCTTGAAAAGTCGTTATGTGGTGTTTACGTGCTTCTAAAAGTGCCGAAAATGTTGCTATCTGGCACAATCAGCAAACTTAGGTGTGACTGCTCTCACGAATATCGAGTGACCTCTGTCATAATTAAATGCAATAACCATGATTAACATCAAAAAAAGCGACACTTTAGGTGTTACAGTGCGCTCCTTCGTGACGATTTGTGAACAGGGGCGACGTGAGCTATCACATTCTGGTCGTAGATGATGAAGTAGTAACCCGCACTATGGTGAGCGGATACTTCGAGAATCAGGGATATAAAGTCAGTCAGGCTGCTGACGGTAAGGGACTGCACAACATAATGAAAGAGCACCATGTTGATGTGGTGCTGTTAGATATTAACCTCCCTGGTGCTGACGGCTTGATGTTAACAAGAGAGCTAAGAAGCCAATCGGATGTCGGCATTATTCTGGTAACCAGTCGCACAGACGCCATAGACCGCATTGTCGGGCTAGAAATGGGCGCGGATGACTACGTCACCAAACCCATTGAATTGCGAGAGCTTCTTGTTCGCGTGAAAAACTTGCTTTGGCGCATCTCTCGTAGTCATAAAGTGGCCAATGTCGAGAGTTTGCAGAAAGAAGATGATAAAATCATGACCTTTAGTGGTTGGACGTTCGACATTAACCGTCGTGCGCTGACAAACAGCACCGCCGCCGTCAAGCTGACTAAAGCCGAATACGAAATGCTGGTCGCGTTCACTGCCAACCGAAACCGGGTGCTTAGTCGAGAACGCATATTGAATTTGATCAGTCACCGTGTTGATGCACCCAATGACCGTACTGTCGATGTCTTAGTGCGTCGCTTAC